>CAYXSD010000079.1:0-14159 GCA_964466335.1 uncultured Spirochaetales bacterium | reverse complement strand
AAACGATATGCAAAGGCGATAACCGCCGAACCCAAGGCGGCCAGAGGAGCAAAGAAGCGGGCTATATTCAAAGTAAGAGGTATTGTCCCAAAGCTCGCGGGGTCTCCGGATTCAAAGAAGTAGAGCTGAAGGGTAAGATAGATAATACGGCTTAGGTCCGCCTGTTCACCGATTGTCTTGAAATACCTGTTCCAGCCTATGCAGCCCAGGAGAAAGGCAGCGCCTACCAGGGAAATAAGAATGAGAGTGGTCCGTTTCTTTTTCAATCTTTGTTGTCCTTTTCTTGGATTCTCTTCACTAGTTTAATCTAATCAGCCACTTTCAAAATTAACTAATTTTGAAAGAGCCTCTAATAAGGTCTATTTAATGTCCGGTTGTATCTCGTTTCTCGTTATTTTTACTGCCTCTGCTTTCTCCATACTATATTCTGGGATGAATTATTGTAAGTGGCAAATAATCCGAAGGCACTCGATATCATCTAACTATCAGTATGATCTGCGTATATACTCCTCCGTATTCGCAACTTGTTTTCACAAGACAAATCTCCTAATATATACGGGGAATGATGGATTTGATATGAAACGGTATCGTGCTTTTATCAGTTATAGCCATAAAGATGAAAAAATCGCGGCTAAGCTTCATCGGTATATAGAACAGTTTCGAATACCTAAAAAGATGGAGGTGAAATGGAGTCAAGGTTCCGAGGCTGTCTCAAGACGAATTTTCCCTGTATTTCGCGACAAAGATGAACTGCCTTCCTCCGCCGATTTAGGAGCGCAAATAGAAACGGCTCTTAAGATATCTGATTTTCTTGTGGTGGTCTGCTCACCCGATTCAGCGCAATCTCACTGGGTAAATGAAGAGATCCTGACGTTCAAGCGTATGGGAAAGGCCTCTAACATTCTCGCCCTTATTGTATCGGGAGAACCGAACGCGGAAGAAAAAACGGATGTTCCCAATAATCAGGAGTGTTTTCCCGATGGATTGAAATATGCCGTCGATACAGATGGGAATCTTCAGCGTTCGGTTCGAATGGAACCTATCGCGGCGGATTGCAGGAAGGGAACAGGCAATACATCAGATGCATTTATGAAAATAGTCGCGGGGTTGTTAGGTGTCGGGTATGATGAATTAAAACAGAGGGAAATAAAAAGAAAACAACGGTTCGCGTATTTAATTGCCGGGGTCGCTTTAGCTGTGGTGTTATTAACGGGGACCCTATCAATAATCGCAATTAGAAATGCCAATGCATTTAAGGAACAGAAAATAATAGCGGAAGAAAATGAAAAAATTGCCCTGCGAAACGAAGAGGAGGCCAGAAGGCAGCGGGAAATCGCGGAAGAGAATGAAGAAGAGGCAAACCTGCAGAAGGAGATAGCCCACAAGAACGAAGAGGAAGCGATCTTTCAACGAACTATTGCGGAACAAAAGAAACTCGAAGCCCAGCGGGAACGGGAAGCCACGGAGCGTCAGCTTATCATCAATCTTATTAGACGGGGGAACCGGGAGACGGAAATGGGGAATATTCAAACCGGCACAGCCTTCTACGCCAAAGCCGATGCTATAAGCGATGGTCATCCAATGTTGAAGAAGACCACCTCAATCCTCTATGAGGGATGGAAGCAGTCATTTTCCGCGCCTTACGGTCTTATTTCATCTTCTTATGTCACTGTTCATCCTATTGACTCCGGAAGGACAGGGGATGAACTCAGATATATTGAAGTCCCCGGCCGTCTCGTAACGCTTGAAGCCGAGGGAAGGAAAACGGTAAGGGTGCTTCCTTCCCCGCTTAAAGGTGTTTCTTTTATGTATCATCAAGGGTCTAACCAGGTCCTCGAGTATCGACAGAAAGAGCAGGATGTCCGTATTAGGTCCTTGGATGAGGAAATGAAACTAATTTGTAGTGTGCCGGTGGATATGGAGCTCGGGTATATCTGGTTTGAAGGGCCGAAGGAGCACTTCGCTCTTATGAGCAGGGACTCCAGGAAACTTCAGTTATTCAGCTATCCCCAAGGTGAACTCGTTTTGGAAAAAGAAGCGGAGGAGCGAATATTTGCCTATGTTACTTATGCGGGAGAGCGAATTATTCTTGGATACTCAGACGGATCAGTTGAAATTATCGGGGCCGGCGGGACCAGCGAAGCGGAGTTAACGGCATTGGGAAAGCATATTTCCGGAATCCTTTCCAGTCCTAATAATCGATACCTTCTCATCCAGGGGGAGGAACAGGTCCTCTTCTACAATTTGGAAACAGGTTACCGGTTTCCACTTTTTTTCGAGTCAATAATTGTGGATTATCATTTCACACAAAAAGGTGATCATTTTCTGATAGCGGACAGTAAGGGGAACATCTTCTCCTATAAAATTGATGAACCCGTAATCTTGCACAGATACTACCACTATCCCAGGGCGATAATTCGGTTTCGGCTCAATGGGAAAGACAATCTCGTCGCCGCTCTCCTTCAGGGAAATATGATGAAGGTAAACCATTTTCCCTCATGGCTCGATATGACCGGGAACATCGATACCAGGGAAGAATACGGAGATATAGGGTTTATTGAAAAGTCGATTTATCTTTACCGGTCGGGGGAATATGTACTGTGGAAGCTGCCCCAGTTGTACCGATTGGAGGGAAGGCGCCATCCGAAGGCCGCGTATCTAGAAAATAAGAAACAGCTCGTCAGTATTGTAGCGGGGAGGGGTCTCTATCTAAGTTTCGATGAGGCTTACACCGGGCAGGGCGCTGCTTCCACTACCTTCACAAACGAGTCGGGGAACGGTCCTGTTATTCCCGCTTCCCTGGGGACACCCCTGAAGCTTGTGGTCTCCTCGGAGGAAGACCTTGTGTATGTTACGACGGTAAACGGGGAACTCTACTACTTTGATCTTACTGAACGTTCTTATCAGAAGCTATATGCAAGCATGGAGTTCTTAGGTGCTTTTGATGTTTCCCCGGGAAGCCGCTACCTTGCCCTTGGGACCGATAGCGGGGTATTCCTCCTCTTCGATCTCCACACAGGGAGGAGTCTCGGAAGTGTAGCGTTTACCGGCACGCGGGTGAGCACAATTGGTTTTTCTCCCGACGGTGAGTATGTATCGGTCGGCCTCTTAAGCGGAAGGGTTATCGTATATCATTTAAAGACTCTTGAAGCGATTATAAATACGTCTTTAGGCTCTGCAGCGGGAGAGAACTGGTGCGGCTCCTCCGCTCCCTATATAGATTTTAATCCCGTGGTCACCGCCTTCTCACAAGACGGCAGGTATTTTGCCGCTGGAGGGTTAATTGGGGATGTGTTCCTCTACGATCTCCACAAACAGGAGTGGAAGGCAAGGCATAATGTTGGCAGGCAGGTCTCCGCGCTTTCCTGGGACAATTCTTCTACCGCACTCTATGCCGGGTCAGTGGAGGGGACTGTTCGTCGGATTACGCCGTCTCAGGGGCTCGATCCCTCTTTTTCGGTGGATGTATCGGAAACTCCAAAAGATATTGTTATCCCCCCGGATGAGGCCCCCCTTATCGTTACCACCGAAGGAGGTGCGCTGTGGGTTTTCGAAAAGCATTTCGGATATCAGATGGGACTTCCCTATACGTTCTCCTATCCGCCACAGGTGCTCTTTTACGATAAAGAGCGTTCCCTCTGCCGGGTGTTCATAGGAGAACTGGGAATTTTCGATGTACACTTGTTACTGAAAGATCCAATCTCTTTCCGTGATCTTACAGGGCTCTTTATAGATGAGGACGATACTCTTCGCACCCTCTCCCTGGAAGAGACCCTAAAGAGAAACGGCGGCCTGGGAGAAATTACAAAGCACAATATCTTGGAGGTCCTCCGTATTACCCCGCAATTCGATGAAGAGGATAAAGAAAAGGATGAGAAAGAAGAGCCGGCAGAGGGATTAGACGGGAAATGGACAGGTGTGGGGCAGGATGTAGGCGTTTCTAATTGGAACTTTACTTTGGATATAGAAATGCTCGATGAGCGGACTTTTCGCGGCACCTTTACCTGGTACCGGGGTGACTCCGGCCGGGGCGCTGAAAAAGGCTATGCCGGGAAGGAGAAGGTGCGGGGAGAGTATATCCGAAAATTCCAATTACTAAAGATGCGGAGTGTAGAAATCGATTCTACCACCGGTATAGGCGGCTCCGTCTGGTACAAAGCCTATCTAAACGACGATATGACCCGGATCGAACACGGGGTCTGGGGCCGCTACGGCCACTACTGGGGAATCTGGTCGGGGAAGAAAGGGGAAAGGTAGTTTATACGTGACTTTTTTAAAAAAGGTACGTAACAGTTTTCCGCTTATGCCGGTAATGTATGCCTGTTAGAAAGGAACACTCGAAACTTCTGCCGAAAAGGTGCTGCCAAAAAGGAAGAAATTTGTATATTGGTCGTTGAATATTTTTTTATAATATGTAATGAATAAATAACGGATCCCCGATTTTTACCCCATAACCAACACCATCATTCATTGAAGGAATTTTGGAGAAATTATCCTCTCCTCAATTGCGGATCAACCGAGTCTTCATACAGTACCTAAGCATTTTTTCTCCTTACTGTCAATTTTTTCACTTCATCTATGTTGACACATAAGGGGGAGGGGAAAAGGTGTCTCTGAGAAATAATTACGGGGAACCCTTTGCTGTCCCGTTGTACCTGTCATATTTGCATTCCCACCATCTATAAACTGAGGATTCTTAATATAATACAAAAGGTACTGTGGATGTAGAATATTAGGTGAAATATTCCTGAATATATGTAATTCCGTAGTGCCTGCACCAATCCCGTTAGGTAAATCCGTAAATACGCAGGACTTTCTATTTTCGAAGCAAGGAGTTATCTTTGCAACACCGATATCTCCGTTTGCTATATGTGTATATCCTTTTTTTATTTCTTTCCATGTACGGATTTCAAACGAATGCCGATTTGTTATCCCATCATCTATCAATGACATTGGAACGAAGCCCGAGTCTATATTGTCATTAATATCATTTTTTGGGTTAATTTGACCAATTTCAGATAACCGCACCCACTCCCACCCCTCCGGCAACTCATAGGGAACCTTCTCAGGCTCAATCTCCGGCAACGGCTTCCGCTTCTTTATCTTACCCTCGGCAATAAGCCGCTTCTTCTCTTCCTCTATTTCCGCAATTAGCTCCCCAGCCGGCTGGTCATCCGGATCCTGCTCCACCAGCTTTCCCTGCATCGCCAGGGTTAGAATAAGCTCCCGCAGTTTCTTTACCCCCCCTGGGGAGTCAACAACAGTGCCAAATTGTTTTTCCAGAAGCTCTGCACTCTGTTTATTCATCCCTCTGCTCCCCTTTTAACAAAACGCGACCCTTATTAGTAAGACGGTATTGCTGAAGTCGGCTTTGGGGTTTTTCTGGAATCGTCATTTCGATCAATCCATTTTCCAAAGCTGGTTTCAAGTAACGATTCTCAAAGTTGTCTCTACCGCTCAAGCCAAGTAATTCCATTAGCTCTTTCCTACTCATTTCACCTTCAATTTCTCTTAGCAATCTCGCGACTTGCCCTGTGACTTGCCCTGTGACTTGCCCTGTGACTTGCCCTGCGACTTGCCCTGCGACTTGCCCTGCGACTTGCCCTGCGACTTGGGGTGCAGCGGCTTTTATTCGAAAGCTCACCGTAAAAAAATCGTTATAGCGCAGCTCCAGATCCGTACCGCCATGGTCGGATACAGCCTCTCGTATCCGCATGATACCGGTACCAACTTTCTCAATATAATTAGTTCGATGAAGTAAGGCGGCAATCCGGGGGTTACGGGCAACACTCTTGGTTCCAAACTCCGCGGGGCTTAGGCCGCTGGGAAGGCCTCCGGGATTGGAAATCACCACTTTGTCAGAAAATACTTCGATCAAGACATTGGCTCGTTTATCGAAGTAATCCCGGTGGCAGACAGCGTTGATAACGGCTTCCCGTAATGCAACTTCGGGGTAATCGGGTATCTCTTCATGTTGCTGATGTTCAATCTTATACCGTACTTTAGTATTCCTCTTAATAAAAAGCAGGGCATTATCAATGTTATCCATGATGTTACCACTGAAGTCCTTCTTATCAAGAATTGTAACTTTCTCACTCCCCCGGTAGAGGACACAGACCACAATTGCATGATTCAGGAGAAAATCGATATCCCTGGCGAAGAAGAGAACACCCAGATTGGTAAGGTGGTTCTCCCCGGTCAAACAATCGAGGTTACGCAGCAGGGTTTCGCTGTCCAACCCCGGGCTGATCCCTGCAAGCTGAAGAAACCGATTATACGATCCAGGATCAAAATCTTTGGGATAAGAAGCCTTCTGATTCTTTAGCTCGTCCTGCACCGCCTCCAGCCGGCAGCTAATCTCCTCATACTCCGCGTAGAGCTCTTCCGGATCGCCGTGGTCGATCGTCTCCTGGTGGGGATTCTTGAAATCCAGGTTGTAGTTCCGCTTTACAATATCCTCCGCGCTCACCTTCCATGCGTGTTCGTTTTCCACCCGGTTTGTCCACCACGACTTTTCCGCGTCGAACTCCTCTATGGTAAGGGGCTTGGAACGGGAGTAGGATTTGTAGCCCTCCGGATAGGGATGCTCGTAGAACCAGACCTCTTTTTTTTCTCCCCCTTTCTCGAAAAAGAGGAGATTGGTGTTTATGCTGGTATAGGGACTAAAGACCCCTTTGGGGAGCCGAACGATGGTGTGGAGATTAAATAATTCCAGCAGCTCCTGTTTAATGGAGGTCTTTACCCCCTCGCCGAAGAGGAAGCCGTCGGGAAGTACCACCGCCGCCCTGCCGCCGTCTTGTTTCAAGAGGTGCATAATAAGTGCCATAAAGAGGTCGGCGGTTTCCCGGGTCTGGTACTTCCGGGGAAAGTTGTTCTCTATACCGTCTTCCTCCATCTCCCCGAAGGGAGGATTTGTAACAACAATATCCACCCGGTCTTTGGGGGAGTAGTCTTTAAGGGGCCGGCTTAGGGTGTTGTCGTGGCGGATATTAGTGGGAACATCGATACCGTGGAGCATCATGTTGGTAAGGGCCAGCATATGGGGCAGCGGTTTCTTTTCCACTCCTAAGATTGTCCGCTGAATAGTGCGCATTTCATCGGCACTTTTCACCTGTCCGCGCAGGTGCTCGATGGTGTTGGATAAAAACCCGCCGGTGCCGCAAGCGGGGTCCAGGACTTTCTCCCCCAATTGGGGATTTATTATATCCACCATAAAGCGGGTCACAGCCCGGGGGGTGTAGTACTCTCCCGCATTCCCCGCAGACTGCAAGTCCGAAAGGATCTTTTCATAGATATCGTTAAAGAGGTGGCGGTTTTCCGAGGAGTTAAAATCCACATCGTTTTGAATGGTGTTAATAACCTGGCGAAGCAGGGTCCCCGACTTCATGTAGTTGTAGGCGTCCTCGAATACGCTGCCCACTACCTTCCCGTGGTCTCCTACCCCCGCGGTGGTGGCCAGCTTTTTAAGCGCCGGAAAAAGATTGTTGTTTACAAACTCTATCAACTCATCCCCGGTAATGCCTTCGGGATCCGCCGCCCAAAATGACCAGCGGTGCCGCTCTTCCAGGGGAGATTCATAATCGGGATTGGTGAAACTCCACTCCTTTTCACGGTCATCAAAGATCTTTAGAAAAAGAAGCCAGGACATCTGGTTGATCCGCTGGGCGTCTCCGTCGACACCCACGTCCTTTCGCATAATATCCTGTATTGATTTCACCAGTGTACTAATAGACATTGTTCCGCTCCTGTATACCTAGGCAGTGTGATTCTCTATTGTATAGAGTTGGGACTCAAGCTCCCTAATTGCTTGATAATAGTCGTCCGGCCCGCCGAAGAGCTGGGCAATCTCATAGGGGGTGCCGAATTCGGTAAAGGGGGTAATTGTCAGAACCCGGGGCTCTTCGATCTGATCGATTCCTCCGTCGGCATACTTGTTTAAGAGTTCTTCCATAACCTTTCGGGCCTGTTCTCCATATTTCGTAAAGTAATTTCGCTTTTTCACTTGCTCAGCCCGCTCCTTTCTCGAGAGGGGCGGCATACCCCAGGCAATGTGGCAGACGATGTCGAAGGGATCAATGTCTTGCCCCACTTCCTCGGCCAGTGCTTCGAAAAAGATCCCCTGCTCGGCAAGTTCATCGATAATTACCTTTTTCCGTTCCGCCGAGGACCAGGCCAGGAGAAACGAATCGAGAGAGTCAAACTCCTTGCTGATCTGTTTCCTGCTGTAATCTTTTAAAGATTCGGTACTGAGCTTGCCGTCGGGGCCGTAGTACTGCACCCGTTCGGCAACTACCCGGACGGGAACATCATCCACATAGTACTTGCGGACCGCCCTGTCCTCATCTCCATCATCTTCTGCGGCAATATCCGCGTTGGCATTGACTATGGCCTGCCGCATCCGTTCCGCGTGGTCAATATTGTCGCAGAGGATGATGCTCTTGCTGTAGCGGTCCGTCTCTTTAAGAAACCGGGTAACCTTTGCCGCTACCATCTTTGTCCGCTTCTCCAGCACCAGGGTCTTATCAAAATCCCGCTGATTATAGATCCGGTCTTCAATCTCATTTCCGTATTTGTCGAGCTTTCCCTGCTCCGGTCTCCATCCCTCCAGGTCCTTGTCTATATCGATCCGCACCACCTTGTAGGGCGCAAGAAAGCCGTCCTCGATACCCTGCTTAAGGGAGTAAGTGTAGACGGGCTCTCCGAAGTAATCGATATTGGAGACCTCCCTAGTCTCCTTAGGTGTGGCGGTAAGACCGATTTGGGCGGCGGAGGAAAAGTACTCTAGAATCTGCCTCCAGGCTGAGTCGGCGGCGGCGCTTCCCCGGTGGCACTCATCAACCACAATCAGATCGAAAAAGCCGGGACTGAACTGTTTGTAGATATTCTTTTCCTCTTCATTCCCGGTTACCGCCTGGTAGAGGGAGAGGTAAATCTCGTAAGATTTATTGGCCTGCCGTTTTTGGATCTTCGTCATCGCCGATCCAAAGGGCTTGAAATCGTTGGTCATAGTCTGGTCCACCAGAATATTCCGGTCCGCCAGGAAAAGAATCCTTTTCTTAGCACGGGACTTCCATAGACGCCAGATAATCTGAAATGCCGTGAATGTCTTCCCCGTACCCGTAGCCATTACCAATAGAATGCGGTCCTCTCCTTTGGCAATGGCTTCAATGGTCTTGTTAATGGCTTTAAGCTGATAGTATCGGGCTGTTTTGTTTCCCCCGTCGCTGTAATAGTCCTCGGCAAGCATCGCTTCCTGGGCAGAATCAAGCTGCTTCTACCGCTTCCACATCTCCCACAGCCTGGAAGGGGAGGGGAACTCATCCAGCTTCAGCTCCTTCTCTACATGGCCGGTCTGCTCCACCTTGTTATGAAAGAGAAAACCATCCCCGTTACTGCTGAAAACAAAGGGCACATCCAGGAGCCGGGCATATCCTAAGGCCTGCTGCATTCCCGCGCCTATACTGTGCTTGTTGTCCTTCGCCTCGATTACAGCAATTGGAATTCCCGGCTTGTAGAAGAGGACATAATCGGCCCGTTTGCTCTTGCCCCGGGAGTGGAGCTTTCCCCGGACAATGATCCGCCCCTCTGTAAGGGGGAACTCCTCCCTGACCTGGGTAGTTAGGTTCCATTCCGCTTCCCCGAGGGCCGTAGTGATGTATTTTGTACAGATATCACGCTCAGATAATGCTTTTTTGTCCATACAGCACCGTGCAGTATTAATTATCCGCAAACAATAGTACCGGGAAACAAAGAACACCGCAATGATTTGCGGCTCCGTTGATTCGGGCGGATATTATTAAGTATGGTTGATTTTTCTTAAATGTCCAATAATTTATTATCTATTAGTTGATCCTCTTTCAAAATTACCATTTTTCAGAGGCTCAATACTGGACAACAGCAACATCTTTCAGGGCAAGGATATGCGCCCAGGTAGTTTCTCTTTTGACAAGGTCGGCATACAAGAGAAAGCGGCTGTGATCATCAAGACTGGTAATGAGGTGCTTTCATAAATCAAGTTTCTACTCACCCTGACAGACCGGGAGCATGCATCATTATAAAAAAGCTATCTTGAAACCGCTACTGAACAATCTCCACGTCATAATCTCTGAATTTTTTATCCGTTGTTATTAAAATGGTTTTTGTTTCTTTCGCGGAGGCAATAATAAAACGGTCCGCGGGATCGTTGTGGTGCCACGGCAGTCGATTGGCAAGCATAAGGATCTTTGGTTCCAGGGGATACAGCCGAACATTGTGGTGTTCTATGCTGTTCCAAAACCACTCTTCCGGTTCCATGGGGAGGGAGAGTTTTCCTCGGAGCGCCTTTAAACTGATTTCCCATGCGGTTATTGGGGAGACAAAAACAACTCCGGCATTGTCTATAAGAGTTTTCGCGTGGGCTGATAATTTGTCCGATCCCGATACAAGATAGAGAAGGGCGCAGGTATCCAGGAAAGCCCCCTTTTCAAGCATCATTCCATTCCGTTTCCGTGGCCTCTTCTGGCGGCGAGAAGAATTCAATATCTGAGAGCTCCGGTGAAACAACGGTCCTGCTCTCTTTTCGTACCGGCGCCAATTCGGCTACAGGCAAATTGTAACGGCAAATAAGTATATGCTCCCCCGAGGTTTCAATATCCGCTAATAAAGAAGATAGATGAGTTTTTGCTTCGTGAATATTTATTTTTCTCATAGGGTAATCATAATACATTATATTAAACTTAGTCAACTTAGTTTAAATGAGTACATAGTCTTATTGGAACTTTTCTTACCAATTCAGGCAATAAAGGGGAGAGTCGGCTTATTTTGTATCCTATCCGACGGATTGCGGGGAATACTCATTTTATTATAATCAAAACCTCTGGATTCCCGATGTTCAGGACCTTCCATATCATTCAAGACCATAGATAATAAAAGGTGCCCAGTAGAAAGGATGCTTGTAGAACGAGAAATCTCCCTGACCCCGAATAAAATCTAATTTTGTTTCTCTCAATGAGTCTGCAAAAGTCATGTCCAGGGTGAATACCTTCCTGTACAGCTCCCGCATAAATAGCGCCGTTGAAGCATCCGAAACCTGCCAGAGAGAGGCTATAGTGGCATTGGCGCCTGCTAAAGGAAAGGACTGATTCAAGCCGACGATCCCTTCCCCGGCTATAGCTTTCCCTAATCCAGTTTCACAAGCAGATAAAACCACTACGTCTGCCTGTATATTGAGCTCCTCGATTTCGTGCATCTGAAGGTAGCCGTCCTCCTGTGAATTCCTGTTCATCGAGAGAACCACAGCAGATAGCTCGGGAAACTCCGGTAGAAAAAGCGCGTGTGTTGCGAAATGAATACAACGATAGTTTTTAAGAGATCCCTTTTCCGATTCTGTTTTCAACCACCCTTCGGAGGCTTTTTCCCCAAGAACAAGCTCGCTCCCCTTAACGAGTTTACCGATGTGCTTCACTTCTTCCAGGGTCCCCGGCAAATCATCCCATTCAATCCCTATACGAGAGTACAATTCATCCCAGTCCACTGTTTTCCCATCTGAATGTCGAGTCTCCAGTTTCTTCAGGACTTCCTGCTTTGATAGAGAAAGTGGCTGCTGCCCCTGGTCCTGCTCATAGACTGCTCCGCCGAAAGCAAGCAAGGGCTTTTCCCGCAATTGGAAGGTTCTATTCTGTAAATACAGTAACAAGGATAAGGAATAGGAATATTGTACCGTTGTTTGTTCAATGAGATAACTACCGTCGGGGGAGATAAATGTTTCGAAGGGAAGAAGACTGAGAATCCCATCGGGGATTAGAATTAGACGTTCAGCTTTTTCTATGGTGATTGGGAGTTCCGAGAACAAGAAATCGTACAATTCTTGAGCAATAAGGCTATAGCGATTATCCGGAGTAGGCTCTGATAAGAGGTTTATAAAAAAGAGACAGACCGACATGAACGAACGCGCCTCCAATTCGGCTTCCCGGGTATGCTGGTTTACGATACTTGTTGGGTTAAAAGAAATAATAGAAGGTAAAGATGCAAAAAGTTGTTGCGCCTCCGACACAATTTCCTCAGGTAGCGCGGTTAGAAACTCACCCTTTTCTTTTACTAATCCATACATCTTTTCTTTAGTAAGAATAAAGACGGCGATTGAACGAGGAGATAGGTCGGCAAAGGATACAAGTATAGTTCCTTCATCGAAGGATTCCCGTAACTTTTTTATCCTTGACATTTCTATCGGGTTTTCCTCTTCGGCGGCTCCCATCCTTTCTGAAAGATATCGAGCTTTGTACAGTTCGGTAATTTCCAAAGCCTTTTCGGGATTGTCCATATCCAAATAGAGATCCGCCAATGTACGATAGTATTGCACCATTAGCGAGAAAAAATCCCGCCGGTTCTCCCCCTCAGCGGTTTTCCTGAGGTCTTCCAGTATGTGGATTGCCCTGAGTAAATAAGCCTCCGATTTAGTGTATTCTTTTAGTTGATGATTAATGAGTCCTAGGAGATAGAGGGCTTGAAAGCTATAAACGCGATTATTTATCCGTTCAGATTCGGACAAGACTGTTTCTAATACTTGTCGAGCCGCATCAAAAGAGGCCATCTCATACAATATCTTCCCTTCTTCTAGGCGAAAGGAAAGGGGAAGTCCCCACAATGTATTCATATCAATGAGCGGAACGAATTCCTTAGGCATCCACCGTTTTATTCTTTTCCGGATATCCTGATACGCGTTACGGACAATGTTCAGCGCTCCAGGTAAATCGCCGCGCTCTCGTAATACCGTTGCGAGATTATTCTGTAGTAAAAATTCATTTATAATCATCTCTTTATTATAAATCGGTTGTTGATATTCATATTTCACCGTGTCAAGCCCTGATTGGAAATATGATTCTGCTATTTCCAAATCTCCGGAATTCAGGTAGTATCCGCCCAGGAGTATCCGACATTTTATTAACATCCCCGGATCATCGTCCACTTCAACAATTTCGATTACTTTAGAAACGAGATCGAGGGCGATGTCGTCCAGTCCCCAGGTTAGGGCAATAATTCCTATATTAAGATCGATCGAATACCCATAAGGTAAAAACATTCTGTATAGTGACGCTTCGATATAATCCGTCAAAGCCTCATATAATTGTCCTTGGTTTAAAAGCAGATTACCGATCTCCATCGAAAGGAGGGCGGAACTTCCCCTTCTCCGATTTACCAACCTAGAGGCGCCAGGAATATTTGCAGTGGACAGATAGGACTTTACTCTTTTAAGAATGGCCAGGGACTTGTCGTTCATACCCGTAAAGCGATACAGATCCTTCAGGCTCTGGGCGTATTGGAGGACCCATTGGAGGTATTTGTCCACATGCGCGGCCACGTCTCCTCTGCTCCCGAAAACGAGCATTCCGGGCAGATTTAAGGCCTGTTCCGTTTCTCTCCATTTCCGCTCCGAAACTGATATGGCTGTCTTATATTCACCCCCGGCCATTGCGCAATATTCCAAATAAAAGCGAATGTCCTCAAAAACGGTTTTATCTGTATGGACAAAACGATATGGATTATCAATAATCCATTTATAAAAATCATTCAAATAATCTCGGCAGGGCGTATATTCCTCCGCATACACCATATCCAGTGCTTCATCTAAAACCTTTTGGAGATCCGTACACTTATCTTTTCTACTGTAGAGATACTCTTCCACGGAATCTAGCAAGGTCGGGAATTCGATCCGAGATATTTCAAGATTGAGAGCCCCTTGGTGTAAAGGGATTAATAAATTCTCATTTTCATTATGATCGGAAGCATCTTCTAATAGGGTTTCCAATTGTTCAATAAGAATCTCGTTATCCGGTATTAGATCCGCAGCATCTGTTAGGATCAATTCGAAAAGAAACGGTAAGCCGCATGACGCTGCGTATTCCAGGGACTGCAAGTATCCTCGGTACCCCGATATAAGGTCATTAGCTTTTATGCTTATTCCCGCGGATAAATAGTAGCAGGCAGCGCTTAATTCTTTGTCTTTAATCTCCTCAGCTGATTCAAGAGCTCGGTCACAAAACGCAGTCGCTTTTCCTAAATTCGTAACACCGGAATGAATAAATGAAAGATACCAGCTGCTGTTAAAGAGGGCATGTATATATTCCCTTCGATTGGCAGAATTGTTTTTATCGGTTAAATGGATCCAGTAGGGAAATGCTTTA
>CAYXSD010000078.1:0-14286 GCA_964466335.1 uncultured Spirochaetales bacterium | reverse complement strand
GCTGATTGTCTATCCGGTGTTTGTATAGAGCGATGTCTATGGTAGTGTAGAGCTCTTTTTCTTTAAAGGGCTTTAAGATGTAGCCAAAAGGTTCCGCTTCCTTGGCCCTCTCGAGTGTCTTCTCGTCCGCGTAGGCGGTAAGAAAGATAAGGGGGATTTGGAATTGCTTATTGATGACCTTCGCCGCTTCGATACCGTCAATATCGCCGGCGAGCATAATGTCCATCAATATGATATCCGGCTTGTGTTCTTCGGCTTTGGCTATAGCATCCCGACCGGTGGTAGAAAGGGCCACCACCTGATAACCAAACTTTTCCAGCCGCCGTTGCAGGTCCAGCGCGATGATTTTTTCGTCTTCAACAATGAGCAATCGTTCTCTGTTCATCCAGCTACCAACATGTGATTATTCTAAAGTTCGGCAGAATTCTTATGCTGCTAAAACCCTAGTAATCCATCTTAGGCGTTTTAGAAAGAAAAATCAAATCATTTTCCTTCCGCTTTTTTATCCCTCTTGCATCGGGCCCCCTTGCATCCGGCCTTCCGGAAGCATTTCCAAAGTATCGGTGGTGTGCTACACTTAGACAATGGACTTCATAAATACGGTCAGTCCGGACTTGCTTCAACGACGGGAACGGCCTAGGGAGGAAGATGAGCGGGGTGTCTTTTTCCGGGACACCACGGCGATTATCCACTCCTATCCCTTTCGCAGGCTGAAGCACAAGACGCAGGTCTTTTTTTCGCCGAAAAACGATCATATCTGCACCAGGATTGAGCATGTAATGCACGTGGCAACCATTTCAGCTACCCTCTGCAGGGGATTAGGATTGGATGCGGACCTGGCCTGGGCCATAAGCTTAGGACATGATTTGGGACACACTCCCTTCGGTCATGTGGGCGAGAAGATCCTCTCCAATCTTATTTCCCGGCGGGGCGGTTTTGTTCATGAACTCTACTCCCTGAGAGTAGTGGATCACCTCATACATTACGGAAAAGGGCTGAACCTCTCCTACGCGGTGCGGGACGGAATAGTAACCCACTGCGGCGAGCTCTTTGAACAGCGTATGACCCCCGATTTTACCATCAAGGACCTTTTTGCAGTTACCTCAAAAGCAGAAGATCCGGCAACCTGGGAAGGGGCTGTTGTGCGAATGAGCGACAAGATTGCCTATCTCGGCCGAGATCTGGAGGACGCGGTACAGTTGGGTCTTATTTCGGCGGAGGAGGTACCGGAGCGTCCTGCGAGGGTCTTAGGGAGCGATAACAGCACCATTATCGACACCCTGGTAAAGGATGTCATCCGGGTTTCCCCTGAACAGGGGGCAATTGCCTTTTCCGATGAGGTGTATCAAGCGGTACTGGAGCTCAAGGAGTTTAACTACAGCAAGATATATGCCAGTCCCATTTTGGCCAACTATCATGTCTACTTCGAACGCATCCTGGGGAATCTCTACCGCTATTTAGAGGACCTCTTTGGACGCTACGGCATGGACACGGAAGGATATCGCCTGGAACATAACCTTTTGGCCCACCGCTTCGGCGATTACTGCAAAAAAATGCAGAATTTTTACGATACCTCTCCAGAGGACCGTGAAAATGTGGTGGTGGATTACGTGGCAGGAATGACCGATGACTACGCCATCGATTCCGTAAAAGAAATAATGATTCCCAAGCAGTTCGAATACCAATTCGAAGAGTTTCTGCTTGGGAATAAGGAGCCGGGAACCTCTAAAACCCGCAATCGAATTTAGTCGAAATTAGAGAGATCCGAAGGTCATGTTTGCCATATACTCATCCTGAAAGGACGGAGAGGAGGAAAGTTCAACATACTCCGCCATATCGATGATGGTGTTACACTCCTTAAGTTCCCGCTCCGAGGCTAAGGCCATGATTGCCCCGGAACCGGCGGCGTTACCAATTACCTTAATCTTCGCTTCCATCTCCGGAGGAATTAAACCGATGACCGCGGCGTTGTGCTTATCGATATAGCTTCCGAATCCTCCGGCGATGTAGAGGACATCGATGTCCTCTTTCGTGCGGCTGGTATGCTGAATTAAGGTACTGATACCCGCGGCAAAGGAGGCCTTAGCGAGCTGTACCTCTCTTACGTCCCCTTGAGTGAGGTAGATGGGCTCGCCGTTTTCCGTCTCATCCGCCGGAGCGAGGAGGAAGGCCGGGCGATCATCCACTTTGGTTATGCGGCCTTTAAAGAGCTTTTTCGTCTCTTCCGGTACCTCATCTTCCTCGAGCATACGGCCGGAGGCGTCTATAATACCTTTTTCAAGAAGCTGCGCTATACCGTCCACAATACCGGAGCCGCAGATACCCACCGGCGGAAGATCGCCGATCGTGGTGTAGGAAACACCCGTATCCAGGGAGATGGTGTTAATCGCCCCGGCAATTCCCCCTACACCGTGACGGATCGTTGCCCCTTCAAAGGCAGGCCCTGCGGCGGTGGAGCAGCTTACAATGCCCTCCTTGTTCCCGAGAACGATCTCCCCGTTGGTACCGATATCTATAAGGAGCGCGGTAGGTCCTTGCCGGTGAAGCTTACTGGCAAGGACACCGGCAACGATGTCCGCTCCGATGTAACCGGAAATGGAGGGGAGAAGGAAGACCTGGGTTCCCCGTGAGAGATGAAGTCCTAAATCCGAGGCTTTTACGCGGAGAATCTCCTTGGCCGCCGGAATAAAGGGAACAGTGGCAATGTACTTCGGGGGAAGGCCCGCCGCGAGGTGCATCATGGTGGTGTTCCCGGCAATGGTAACGCTGTACACGGCGCTTTTCTCAACGTTAGACGTTTCGCAGACCTTCTCGATCATCCGGTCGAGCTGCTCGATTATAGCACTTTGGCATTCCTTAAGTCCTTCTTTCTTTTCGATAGTGTGCTGGATTCGGGATATCACGTCCTGTCCGAATCGCTTCTGGGAGTTTAACCCCGAATTAACTCCCACCCGCTTTCCGGTGGTAAGGTCCATAAGATATGCCACCACGGTGGTAGTCCCGATATCTATAGCCACTCCGTAGTTCTTTTCGGAGCTGTCTCCGGGTTCTACCTCAATTAGTTCCTCCTCTGTGTAGACTGCCGTAAGCTGGTAGTCTTTCTCTCGTACCTTTTCCGGCAAGTCTCTTAGAAGGGAGAGGTCCCCCCGGAGTTCGCTCTTTCCCAGACCCTCTTTTATACGGGCAAAATCATCGGTCTGGTCTTCCAAGCAGGGCTTGTCTAAGAAGAGGGGGCTCTTTTTTACCGGAGGTGCGAGATCTATGTCAAACTCTACACCCCCCTCCTGGATCTGGACCATGGAGGTCTCTTCTTCCAAGGTAACGGAGCAGTTTCCTTCAATCTTGGCGGTGCAGGCGAGGCGGAAGCCCTTTTCCTGTTCCGATTTGGAAAGTTTTTTCTTCTCACCCTCGGAAATGGGGGATAATTTCCCCCGGGCTAAGACTTTGCATTTCCCGCAGGTCCCTTTACCGCCGCAGGGCGTATACACATGGGCGGATTCCTTCTCGTCCAAGAGCTCCAGAATGGTTATTCCGGGACTGCATTGCTTTTCTACTGAACTATCTCCAATGGTAAGATTCACGGTGCAGGTATTAGTGGACATACTATACTCCTAAAAGAATTAAAAAAATTGTATATAGGAAATATAGCTATACTATGCTTTGGAAGTCAATACGTACCGTATTTTAGGGTACGGATATTTTATATCGGAATTTGACAGTGCCGCCTGATGTGATATACCATTCAAAACGTTCCGTTATGTTCAAACACGATGTGCTAAAAAGATGTGCAAAAAAATACAAAAAAACACAAGATTAGTAGAATACCTGATGAGATGTTTTTACTATCATAGTTGTGGGGCTTTCAAAATTACCTAATTTTGAAAGCAGCTGAGTTGTTCTATAACTAGTAAATACAAAAAGACAGAGGAGTAAAGAATGGACGTAAGCAACTTTATTGCAGTGGGAGAGAATATTCACTGTACCAGGATTGTAAAGAGCGCTAAAAGCGGCGGAAAGAGGACGAAGGAACTCCCCGGTGGAGGTGAGGCGCTTGTATTCAGTAAGGACGGCAGCGAGAGACTCTTGAAAGTGCCGGCGAATTGGGCGGAGTTTTCTCCTCCTTACAACGATGGAAAGGTCCGGCATGTGGCCCTGGCCATCTACCAAATGATAAATGGTACCTCCGAGGAGCGGAAGGACGGAGAGGACTACATCTGTTGGGTCGCCGACCGTCAGATCGAAAAGGGTGCGAAATTTCTTGATGTTAATGTGGACGAGTACACCACAGACAATAAGGAGAGAATGGAGGTCATGGATATGGTGGGGTCCTTCCTCTCTCAGCGTTACGAAACACCCCTCAGTATCGATAGTTCAAATGTAGAAACCCTAAGGACCGGATTGGATAAGTGCAGAAAGGACAAGGTCCCAATGGTCAACTCGGTAAGTCTGGAAAGGATCGACGCGGTGGATACCATCATTGATTTCGAAGCCGAGGCGATAGTAAGTGCTGCCGGGGCTAAGGACCTTCCCTCGGGGATCGACGACCGCATGACCAACTTTCGGGAGATAATAAAGATCCTCAACGACAAGGGGATGCCCATAGAAAAGATGCACCTGGACGCTCTTGTATTTCCGGTAAGTGTGGACGCAAAGAATGGGGCAAACTTCATTGAAGCCTCCGCTAAGGCCAAGGAAGAGTATCCCGGAATCAACTTAAGCGGCGGATTGAGTAATATCTCTTACGGCCTTCCCAAGCGAAAATTGATCAACATGGTGTTTACCTATATGTTCGTTGAGAAAGGGGGAAACGGCGGCATCATAGATCCTGTTCAAATGCCCCCCGGAGAAGTTGCCTCATTGGACGAGGAGGATGAAGCCTTCAAGCTTGCCAAAGGAGTACTGGACGGAAGCGATATGTTTGGGATGGAGTACATTGCTGCCAGCAGGGACGGCAGGATTTAATAAGCGATGGGAAGAAAATAAAGTGGACGGAGAAAAGGAAGGAAGGAAGGGATAATACTAAGGGTCTTGTAGAACATCGCTTCAAGACCCTATAGTATATACATTGCTGAGCTGTTTGATACCCGAATAGCCAAGCCCAGACTTTTCATAGAGGGAGAGAGCATGCAGAAACTGATAGATAACAAGGTGTACCTCTTGGAGATCCTGCCGCCGAAGCAGAATTCTGAAAAACTGGAGACGGACCTGGAGCGTTTTGCCGAGAAGTATACCAAAGTAATTGATGGAGGCTACTGCGCCTGTATAACTGACAATGCCATGGGACATTTGGCCTTTCAGGGGACGGAGCTTATCGAAGAGCTGGAGCTCCCGGTAGAGAGCGATCAGGTAATGATTCACCTTAATACCTTCCATACCAAGGAGGACTTGGACGGAATACTTACCGCCTGTAAGGAGAAGGGGATAAAGCATCTCCTTGTTGTTTCCGGGGACGGATCTGAGAGGCTTCCAAAGCTTGACCCCGAAGACCTTGGCGCGGAAGGTGTAGAATCGGTTACTTCAGTGGAGCTTCTTCGATATATTTGCAAGAATTACCCAGGTGATTTCAATTTGGGGGTGGCGTTTAACCCCTATGAGCCGGAAGACCATGAGCTTGAGAAGCTAAAACGGAAGAAGGAGGCCGGGGCGGAATATATCGTTACCCAGCCCATTATTGAAAAGCACCCTCTGGTGGACAAGGTAAAGGCGGAATTTGATATGCCGCTTATTGTGGAAGCTTGGATGTCAAAAAAGCTCCACCTTCTCTCCGAATGTGTGGGGTATGAGATCCCGGAGGACACACCCTACGATCCGATCGAGAACCTAAAGGCTCTCCACAGTAATTACCCCGGCTGCGGTATGTACCTCGCCCTGGTGGGATATAAGACACAGTTCCCCAGGCTAAAAGAATTTTGGAGCTAGCTATGAAGATTGTCGTGTGCGTAAAACAGGTCCCCTCAAGCCATAAGGTCCGGATAGACCCGGAAACAAAACGGCTGAAACGAGAAGAAGTAGAGGCGGAAATAAACCCCTTCGATACCTATGCTCTGGAACAGGGTGTCCTGATAAAGGAAGAGCTGGGCGGCGAGGTTATCGCCATTACCATGGGACCAAACAGAGCGGAACAGTCCCTCAGGGAGGCTATAGCCTGCGGAGCTGATAGGACCATCCATCTCCACGACAGGGCCTTTGCCGGGTCAGATACCTGGGCCACCAGTTACACCCTCTCCAAGGCGATTGAAAAAATCGGGGATGTGGACTTGGTAATCTGTGGAAAACAGGCTATTGACGGAGACACCGCCCAAGTAGGACCGGGAATAGCCGCTCATTTAGGGCTTCCTCAGGGCACCTATGTGTCCGAAGTGAAGGAAACAGGGGAAAAGAGCATTACCGTAAAACGCATGCACGAGGAGGGCTACGATATCGCTGAACTTCCCCTTCCTGCTCTAATTACGGTAGTGAAGGACATAAATAGTCCCAGGATACCCTCCTTAAGGGGACGGATGGCCGCGAAGAAGGCGGAAATTACCCAATGGACCGCGGAAGACCTAGGAGCGGATGAAGAAAAGCTGGGCACTAAGGGTTCTCCCACCAAGGTAGTGAAAACAGAACCTGCGCCGGGAAGGGAGCAGGAGACCCTGGTATTAGAGGGAGAACCGGAGAAACAAGCCCGGGACCTCCTTCAGCAGTTGCGGACCAGGTCTCTGGCCTGAATCTCCCCGACGGGATAATGATAGGAGTAAAGCAAAAACATGTATGTACCGGAAGCATCGGATAAACAAGATTGGCAGGGAGTGTGGGTAGTAGGAGAGGTCCAGAATGGAATTATACAGGACGTTACCTACGAGCTTTTGGGGAAGGCCCGGGAGCTGAGTAAGGACTGCGGGGGAGAGGTCTGGGCGGTTATCCTTACGGAAGGCTTGAAGGAGGATCTGGGAACCCTCTTTCATTATCAGGCGGATAAAGTCCTCCTGGTAGAAGACCCTATCCTTAAAGACTTCCACGATGAGATCGAAGCTTCAACCCTTAATCGATTGATTACAACCTATAAACCCAACATCCTTCTCTGCGGCGCCACCAGCAGGGGTCGTGCCCTCATGCCTCGGGTGGCGGTCCTTACGGAGGCGGGTCTTACAGCTGACTGTACCTCCTTAAGCGTTGAGGCCGAAACTGGATGCCTCCTTATTCAAACAAGACCCGCCTTCGGCGGCAATTTGTACGCCACTATTAAGAGCCAAGATTACCGGCCTCAGATGGCCACGGTAAGGCCCCGAGTAATGGAGATGCTCGAGCCTGATACATCCCGGAAGGGAGAAGTAATAAAGGTCTCCCTAGAGGGAGAGGAAAAAAATGCTGTAAAAAAAGTCCTTCAGTCCGTTATCGGCGAGGAAGATTCTATGAACATTTCCGATGCAGAGTTCATCATTGCCGGAGGAAGGGGTGTTAAGGGGCCGGAAGGGTTTGAACTTTTGGAGAAGCTCGCCGCTGCTTTCAACGGTGCTGTGGGTGCCAGCAGGGCCGCTGTCGATGCCGGGTGGATTGCCTACCCTCACCAGGTGGGTCAGACGGGGCAAACGGTACAGGCAAAGGTATATATTGCCTGTGGAATTTCCGGTCAGATCCAGCATCTGGTGGGAATGCAGTCCAGCGACCTTATAATCGCCATCAATAAAGATCCGGAGGCACCGATTATGAAACTGGCTGATATTGCTATTCCCGGAGACCTATTTGAAATAATACCGGCCCTCATTAAAGAGGCGGGCAAAGCATAATGGATAGAGGCTCTTTCAAAAATACCTAATTTTGAAAGCAGCTGAAGAGTTTTTACTACAGAAAATACACATTAAGGAGTTGATATGAGTGTAGCCCTTTCAGAAAAAGAGATTTTCTCCATGGCTATGGAGGTGGAAAAGAGCGGAAAGGCCTTCTACGAGACGATCTTAGCTGGTGCGAAGGATGAAAAAATAAAGGAACTGTTTTCCTTCCTTGCGGAGCAGGAGGAAAACCACTACAAGTTCTTTAAAAAGCAGTACGAAAATGCCGGTTCCATGAACATATCCGGAGAGGATTGGGAGAACATTAGCGAATACATAAAAGCCACTACGGATTCTCGGTTTTTCTTAGGAGAGGACCAGGCCATAAAGGCCGCCAAGAAGGCCGGCGGTGTAGAGGAAGCTGTCGATATTGCCATCAGCTTTGAGAAGGACACCCTCCTCTTCTTCTATGAGATCAAGAACGTTACCCCTGCTGCATCCAAGGAAGCATCACAGAAAATAATAGATGAAGAAAAAAAACATGTACTTATGCTGACCAAAAGAAAAAAAGAATTTCAGGGGATTGGAAAAAAATAGCATAAAAAAAAACAAAGAATTGTAAAAGAATACAATATCCTGGCTTAGGGGTATGGTATATTTTCAACGTATCCGGTCTTCCTATACATTATGCATAGAAGGTCCGAATATAAAGGGTAATTCATGATAGTAGGAACGGTATATGGGTAAATATGTAATTATCGGCGGAGGAATAAGCGGTTGTACCGCGGCCTTTGAGCTGGCCGAGCTCGGACACCAGGTTAGTGTAGTAGAGCGGGAGTCGGTAATAGGCGGGAAGGTCATTACCTATTGCTGCAAGGCCACCGATTCCTGCAGCCGATGCGGTGTCTGTGTGGCCCATACAAAATTTCAGGAAACGGTAGACCATCCGGGGATAACTCTTCTCACCGGTTCAAGAGTGGATCGATATTCTCCCTCTTCTTCGGGAACAAATCTGGTAATAGAACGAAAACGACCCTCCCTTGACTTAAACCGATGTACCGGTTGTCGTGCCTGTGTAGATGCCTGTCCGGAAGGCGCGATAAGCCTGTACGATCGCGGGGGAGTCCTCCAGCTTTCCATCGACTACGATAAATGTCTCATTCACCAGGGCAAGGAATGTCGTATCTGCGCGGACACCTGTTCCGCCGGGGCACTGACTGTGGACGGATCCTCAATACACGAAACCCTGGAAGCTGATGGGGTCCTGGTAGCTTCAGGACACACTGCCTATAACCCGGCGGAGAAACCCCGCTACGGGTACGGCCGATGGGAGCACGTCTATACAGGGGAAGAGGCAGAGTCCTTTCTCTCCGATAATCAGTATCTGGTAAAGAAAGACGCTCGGATTGCCTTTATCCAGTGTGTAGGATCCCGGGATCCGGAGATCGGCAGGAATTACTGCTCCGCCGTTTGCTGTTCCTACGCCTTCAGGCTTGCTAAGATGCTTAAGTACTGGAACCCCGGTTCCCAGGCGGTAATCTACTATATTGATCTACAGAATTTCGATAAGGAATTCACCCACTTTAAGCAAGAAGCCCTGGATGCCGGAGTGACCTTGATTAGAGGACTCCCCTTCCTGGTAGAGGAAAACGAAACCGGAGAGGTCAGGCTTCTTTTAGAGGGAAATTTAGAGTCTGATAATGACGGCGGAGATGTCCACATCTACGACGGAGTGGTACTGTCCGTTGGCTTGGGCCCGGAGGTCTCGGCTTCCAAAGTTTCCGAGGTCTTTGATCTTACACAAGATGAGTTCGGATTTTTTACGGAATCGAAGGACCGGACCTACATATGCGGGACCTGTTCGGCCCCTATGACCATTCCCGACTCAATGACAATGGCACGGTCCCAGGCACTGCAATTGGAGCAGAACAGGCATGAGTGAAGAGAAGATCCAAGGCAATACAACTGGTACCAAGGAAGCCCTTACCCCCTGTCTTGTGCTCTTCCCCGATGAGCAGGGTTTTACCGCGGGGGACGCTGCGGTCCTTGCTGAACGGCTTAGTTTCGGAGACCTTCTCAGTAAGGAAAGCATCTTTCTTCATAAGCCGGGGGAGAACGGAGCTTTAGGGGAACGGATTAAAAAAGGAAAGTACACTGCGGTCCTCGGCTGCGGCCCCCTCTCCGATCTAGTTGAACATCACCTTAAAAACCTGGGGACACGGTGCGGCATCGGGGAAACCTATCGACGGGCCCTCCAGATTCCGGCAAAGAGCGCCGAGGAGTATCCTTTCCAGCCGGCGGTATCAAGAATCGGAAAGGAATTGGCCCGTTTTTCTATGATGGAACGCTACCGGAGTAAGACCGTTCCCCTGAATCAGCATGTACTTGTCTGCGGAGCTGGAATTGCAGGTATAGAAGCCGCCGGGTCCCTCTCTAATTTCGGTTATCCTGTTACCCTCGTAGAGCAGAGTAATGCAATAGGAGGGGAGCTTCTAAAAACTACCGCTTCTGATTTAACTTCCTGGAAGACAAACTCCCCAAAGATGGACAATGTGGATATATTCACCGAGACTGAGCTGAGCGACATTGCAGGGACAGTGGGCAACTATAGGGTGTCCCTTTCAATACCATCGGGTGAAAAAACGATAGAATGCGGTGCCATTGTGCTGACCCAAGGCAGGGGGAATCCGGTGTGGGCGCCTTTTGAAGGACTTGAACCCAATTTCCTCCTCCTTCCGGGCCTTAAAGAGAAGGTCCTGGGCCTTCCCCGGAAACGGGAGATCTATACTATTGGTATTCTTTTGGACTATCAGCGTCATGAGACAAAGGCCTCCAGTGACATGGCCTTTTCTTTGGCAATGGAAATGCAAAAACGGGAGGATGTACAGGTATATATATTTCTTCGAGAGGTGCGGGTGGCCGCGCCGGGTATGGAGAAGTACTACGACGAGGTACGGGAAGCCGGGGTGGTATTTGTTAAGTACGACAGTCTCTCCTGTTTCCTCAACGACGACGGTTTCGCTCTTCTTCAGGTCTTTGAACCTATTCTTCAGCGGGACCTGGAAATCCAATGCAGCCTGATAGGGGTAAGTCCCTACGGATTGGAAACAACGCCGGATAAGGAATTATTGGAACGAACCGGGGTTTCCCCCGATAGGGAAGGGGCCCTTCAGGAAAATAACCTTAGGATGAACGGAGTGGAGACAAACCGACCGGGGATCTTTGTAGCCGGAGCGGTAAAGGGTACTTACTATGTGCCCGAAGTAATACGGGAAGCAAAAAACGCGGGAATGGCGGTGCATCAGCTGCTTAGAAAGAAGGAAATTGAGGTGGAGCTTTCCCACGCGGTGGTAGACAAGGACAAATGCGCCATTTGTCTTACCTGTATTCGCAGCTGCCCCTACAAGGCAATGGTAATAGATCGGGAAGAGGGCGTGGCCGCCTGTTTACCCGAGGTGTGTCAACGATGCGGGATCTGTGCCGGGGAGTGCCCTGCCAAGGCAATAACCCTTCCGGCCTATTCCGATGAAATAGTAATGAACTATCTGGATTAGGATATGGAAATAGACGGAAAGAAAAAAATCCTGGCCTTCTGCTGTGAAAACTCAAGCTTCAAAGCAGCGGAGGCAGCGGGACGGAAGGAAAGAGAAATCCTGGATGTAGTGGAGATAGTCTCTCTGCCCTGCACGGGAAAGATGGAAATAAACTACGTTCTTTCGACCTTAGAACGAGGATACAGGGGAGTGCTTATTCTCGGTTGTCCCCTGGACAACTGCAAGTATCTTCGGGGGAACTATCGGGCAGGCAAACGAGTAGAGATGGTGAAAACACTCCTCAATCAGGCAGGAATGGAGAGGGAACGAGTAGATATGAACTACCTGTCCTCTGTAGACACTCAGAAATTTATCAACATCGTTCGGGAAATGGACAGGCATTTAGATCAGCTTAATACAACCGAAGGAACAGAAGGAGAAGCGTTGTGATAACAGCGGAACAAAAACCCTTTGATGAGATCTATGGGTCCCTGAGGGAAGGAGAAAAGGTCCTGATCTTGGGATGCGGGACCTGTGTGACCGTTTGTATGGCGGGAGGCGAGAAGGAAGTGAAAGATTTGGCTTCCATGATCCGTCTGGCGAATAAAGAAAAAAACGTTTCCATGACCATAACGGAAGATACCATTGAGCGTCAGTGCGATAGAGAATTCTTCGATGATGTAAAAGACAAGGTGAAGGAGGCGGATACCGTTCTTTCCATGGCTTGCGGCGTAGGGGTCCAGTTCGCCGGTGAAATATTTGATGGAAAACGAGTAATACCCGCTTTGAATACAAAATTCTACGGAACTACCCTGGAGCAGGGGATCTGGTCCGAGCGGTGCGCCGGATGCGGAGACTGTGTGCTGGAACACTTCGGCGGGATTTGCCCTGTCGCCCGGTGCTCCAAGAGTCTCCTGAATGGACCATGCGGCGGGTCGCAGGACGGTAAATGTGAGGTGGATCCTGACAATATCGACTGTGCATGGCAGCTGATTTTTGATCGGATGAAATCTTTAGGGATGCTCGATAGGCTTATGGAGAACCATTCCATAAAAGACTGGAGCACCGGCCGGGACGGCGGACCCGGAAAAATAATACGGGAAGATATGACATTATGAGCAGTGTTATGACAAGTACCAAGGTAAAATCTGGCAGTAATCTGGAGAGAGTCCTCGATGAGGGACATTTTGCGATAACCGCGGAATTAGGCCCCCCAAAAAGTGCCGATATCGGGATTATCGAGAAGAAGGCGGAACATCTAAAAGGTGTGGTGGACGCGGTAAATATTACCGATAATCAGACCGCTATCGTCCGGATGTCCTCCATAGCTGCCGGTGTATTGGCCCTTAAGGCAGGATTGGAACCGGTAATTCAAATTACCTGTCGGGACAGGAACAGAATTGCCATCCAGAGCGATATTCTAGGGGCCTACTCTTTAGGGCTTAAGAACATCCTCGCCCTTTCCGGGGACCATCAGGTCTTCGGTAACCACAGCACTTGCAAAAACGTCTATGACTTGGATTCCATTCAACTTCTAGAATTAATGAAGATTATGAGGGACGAGGGGAAGTTTGTCTGCGGCGAGGAGATTAAAAACTCAAAGAAAGCCGACGTTGTCGCGCCAAAGATTTTTATTGGTGCTGCTGCTAATCCCTTCGGCGATCCTTTTGAGTTCAGGGTTATTCGATTGGAGAAAAAAATAGCCGCCGGGGCGGATTTTATACAGACCCAGTGTATCTACGATATGGACCGCTTTGAGGAGTGGATGAAACAGGTAAGAGAGAGGGAACTCCACAAGCAGGTAAAGATCCTCGCCGGAGTGACCCCCATTAAGTCCGTTGGCATGGCGAAGTACATGAGAGACAGTGTGGCGGGTCTTACCGTACCGGACCAGCTCATTGAACGGGTCGCCAAGGCGGCGGAAAAGGACAAAAAGCTTGCCGCCCAAGAGGGAATTAAGATCTGCGTGGAACAGATAAAACGGTTTCAAGACATTGAGGGCGTAGCAGGGGTCCATTTAATGGCCATAGAGTGGGAACATAGAGTACCGGAAATTGTGGAAACGGCAGGTCTGAAGCCCAGACCATAGAACGGACCCTATAAGAAGAGGAACTAGGTGAGGAAAGAGTTATGGAAAAGATTGTAATAGATAAGTCGTTAGACACCAACTTTAAATACGAGATTGCCCAGCGTCCCGGGGGGGAGAATATTCGGAAATGCTTTGCCTGTGGTACTTGTACTGCCGGGTGTCCCGCCTTTCACGCGGACCATGAGTATAACCCCAGAAAGATTATTAGAAAGATCCTTCTGGGAATGAGGGAGGAAGTGCTTACCTCGCCGGTTATCTGGCTCTGCCAGCAGTGTTATGCCTGCTCCACCAACTGTCCTCAGGATGTTGATTTCTCCCACATTATGATGGCCATCCGGGACATTGCCGTACACGAGGGATACCATCCCAAAGACAGATTGGAAAAGGTTGAGGATATCGGCTTTGCCGCCAACGAATTTCGAGGGAACTGTGTCAAATTCCTTATGGGTGATAAGGACATCAGCAAAGAGGATATCCTGAATCATATTAACCAGGTACTCGAGAAGATCGAAGGAGAGAAATAAACCATGGCAAAAAAGGACAAAACCGGTTCGGTACTGGTCCTGGGTGCGGGAATTGCCGGTGTTCAGGCTGCTATGGATTTGGCGGACAGCGGGTTTAAGGTCCACCTGGTGGAGAAGAACCCCTCCATAGGCGGAGCTATGGTACAGCTGGATAAGACCTTTCCTACCAACGATTGTTCCATGTGTATTGTCTCTCCTAAACTGGTGGAGGCAAGCCGTCACAACAATATAGAACTTCACACCTACTCGGAGGTTGAAAGCATAGAGGGAGAGGCTGGTAATTTTAACATTACCCTGAGGCATAAGGCCCGCAGTGTGGACGCGGACAAATGTACCGGCTGCGGCAACTGCATGGCCGCCTGTCCCGTACACCAGGTTGTTCGGGTACA
>CAYXSD010000077.1:8750-14476 GCA_964466335.1 uncultured Spirochaetales bacterium | reverse complement strand
GAATGGAGGCTGTTAGAGAGGAGGCGGAGAGGGATATTTCTCTTCTCGACCAGATGAGTCTTTCCTCCGCTGAAAAAGAGCGGCGTGCCGCGAACATAAGGGAGGCGGCGGAAGAGGAGGCCGCCTCCATCGAGGAAGCCTACGCCGAGAGGATCGCCGCAAAGGAGCGGGAAATAGCTGAAATCGAGGAGGCCTTAGCCGCCTACGACGCCCAGATGGTGGAGCAGGCGAAAAAGCAGGAGGAGGTCCTTAACAGTCAGCAGAAGAAATTCGAGCTCCAAATGAAGGAAACTACCGACTACTACGAAAACCAACTCGCGGAGTTGAGAAAACAGAAGAACCGGGAGATCGCCAATGTAAAGGAGTATCAGGAGGAATACGCGGAACAGGTGACAAAACGATACGAGGGAGAAATTGCCGCTCTTCACCGCAGCTACCGGAACCGGATTGCCGAACTCATCCGGAAGTATAACCCCGTGTTCACATCGGATGCTGTGGTCTCCGTATTGGAGCAGGAGGTGCCCGCTCCCGACCGGGATTTTGTCCTCCACCGGTATCGATCCGTACTGACCCAGGAGGGACTAATAAGCACGGCCCGGTTCAATACCCTTCGCGCCGACATCCGGAAGACCTCTATTGTCATGGACCGTTTGAAGGAAATCCCCTACGAGGAATCCGTTCCCAAAGCATTCGAACAGGTGGAGGCCCGGGGAAATCGGACGGTAAAAGTTTATGAGGAGATGTGGTACAATTTGGCCGTCAATTTGGAGAAGAAGATACAGAAGATAGATGAGTACAATCACGCCCTTAACCATCTGGTAAAGAACAGCAGGGAAAATGGATACCTCCTGGATGTCCGCGACCTGAACCGGATAACCGTCTTTATAGATGAGCTTCTCCATGTGAAAAAGGGCGATACAGGATATGTCTTTAGAAAGGATTATGAACCCTTAGGGACAATTCGATTTTACTATGATGAAGATGATGAGTTAGTAGCTTCTCTGGTTGAAAAGGAATCGGCGGATTCGACCTTTTCTCCCTTCGATAAGATTCTCATCGAGGTGAAGTAGGAGACACGGCATGAAAAAGGTAACTATTAGTACAATTCTGCTGCTCTGTGGGACCGGGATCCTATTTGCCGGAGCTTTTGAAACTATGGGGTTGACCGTCTTCTCCCGGCAAGTAAAACAGGGACAGATCAACTGGAAGGTACAGGACCGGGAAGGCGACACCGCGGAGGTGGTGACCTCCGGAGAACCAACTCGAAGCGACGCGGAGATAGTTTCCTACGTGCTCGACCTCTTCCCCAGGTGGGATTATCTTACCGTGAAATCTCTTCGTGTCGATCTGACCGGCGATGCGGCCCAGATCTTAGTCGTACCGGCCGGCTTTGTCTATAAGGGTACCGACCTGGCCGCATACATGCCTTCAGGGATGCAGTTCTACTATGAGAAGTTCGCCGAGTACGATTTTCGCATTTTTGTGGACGACATGTTCTTACGAATCCAGGGGCAGCTCTATAAGGAGGAGCAGCTCTGCGAAAAGCTGAAGACGGCCATCGAGAACCCCGCTGCCTACGTTCAATCCCACGATCCGGAGTACGTTATAGAACAGTTCAAACAGGTGAACGCCAAGATCGAAGAGCTTAACCAGGCGGATAAAAAAAAGGAAACGGAGCTCTCCGATCTGAAAGAGGAACTTGCCGCGGTAACCAAGGCGTACAACAATTTGAAAGAGGCATTTGACAAAACCCGGACAGCTATGATGTACTTTCATAACTCGGGATTTCTCTGTGGTCCCAAGGTTGTTCCCCAGGAGGGGATAGACCGGGTGGTGGCCTTAAAAACAGAGCGTCCCGACCTAACCAGAAAGGAAGTCGCGGAGCTCCTAAAATCGGAAGATGTCAAGGTGACTAGAAAAGCGATTGAACTCGTGTTCCGAGTCTATTTCAACGATTTTGATTAATCGACATAGGTAGTGAAGTGTCTATACTAACAACTACCCCAACAGCTTTCGGAGTGTATGAATAACCCTCTTTTTGCCTCTATCGATCTTTTTATGATTGCCAGCCTCTTGGTAATTGCTGTTTCCAATTTATTGTGGTTTTTCTACAGGAGAGAGGAAAAGCATTTTTTCTTCTTTGGGATGCTCTGTCTCATCTTTGCATTTCGGGTGGCGGTAACCGGGAGCGTCCTCGCCTTCCAGGTCTTTCCCGGTATACCGGAAGGGGCAAGGGTCCTGTTGGAGTACTTCACCTTCTACTTGGCGGTGCCTGTTTTTTTCGCCTACATCGTCTTTCTCTTCATGGACTGGTTTAACCTTTCTTATCTGCTCCCCGTTTCTATTGTTGCCGTTATTTTCATTCTCTTAACCGGTTTTCTCCCCCCTGGGCTTCAGAAAGTCCTTGTCTATATCTACGGTGTTTTCATGGTGATAATCGGGGTCTACTGTCTCATTGGGCTTTTTAAGAAGATGCAGCAAAAAGATGTTACCGCTCTCTACATTTTTATCGGCCTTGCCGTTCTGCTCTGTACGGGGATGTGGGACATACTGGCGGCCACCGGGGTTATTGAGGTGCCAAAGGTCACCAACTACTGGATTGTCCTCTTCAGCTACGCGCAGGCCCTTCGGATTACCATTGACTCTGCCAATGCCTACACACTTTTGGAAAAGATCTACGAGAAGACCAGAGAGTTGGACAAGAGCAAGGACGATTTTCTCCTGAATATTTCTCTGGAGCTGCAGGAACCGCTGCAGGGAATGGTGGGACTTTCCGAGTCTCTCCTTAAGAGGGACGTACCGGAGTTCACGTCGGACCAGAAGGCATCTCTGGCTATGATTATCTCCAGCGGACGGCAGCTTTCCAATATCGTAAGTGGAATTAGCGATTTTGCCCGCATTAAAGAGAAGGACTTAGTCCTTAATAAACGGCCCATAGATTTTCCCCAGATTGTGAAGTTGGTCCTCCTCTACACTAAGACCTTTATCCAGGGAAAGGACATTTCCATTGAGAACCAGGTCTTAGAAGACCTTCCCCCCGTCTTAGGAGATGAAAACAGGATTGAAAACGTCCTCTACACCCTTATCGGTAACGCCATACGCTACACCCAGGCGGGGACCATACTAGTTTCAGCCCGCCACATCGGCGGATTTATAGAGGTCACGGTAGTGGACCCCTCTTCGGGTACGTTTTTCGAGGATTATAGGGAGGTCATGTCCTATCCTGTGGACGACCTGACCTACCTTAAGGGCTACACCGGCCCGGGCTTGGGGGTGGCTATTATCCGTTACCTTATACTCCTCCACGGGGGGGTGCTTACCCTGGAGAAGAGGGAAAAAGACGCGTTGGTCTTTATCTTTACCCTGCCTGCTGCCAGAGAAAAGAAGGAGACCACCTACCACATATCCGAGGACATAAGTATACAGCTGGACGCACTGGAACACCTGGAGGCCCTCGAAGAGGAGGCAGGGCAAGAGGCCCCGGAGGGGGAGCTTTTAGAGCTGCCCGAAACGGCGGCGGATGAAACAGCCGCAGCAGCAGCAGAAGATAAGGAAGGTGGAAAGAAGTGCCCGGGGAACAAGGGACAGACAGAGGACGCGGACGGCAGGACCAGAGTCCTCACCGTGGATGACGATCCGGTCTACCTCCAGATGATAAAGAACAGCTTGAGCAGTATCCGCTGCAGTATGGTCCCTGCCATGAATGGAAAGGAGGCCTTAAGGAGGATCGAAGAGAAGAAACCGGACATGGTGCTCTTAGACATTATGATGCCCGGAATGAACGGCTACCAGATTTGCAGAAAAATCCGCGAGCAGTACTCCCCCTCGGAGCTTCCCATTATTCTGATTACCCAGGGGGCCGAGGTTTCCACCATTGTGGAGGGCTTCGCCGCCGGGGCCAACGATTTTCTCTCCAAGCCCTTTACCCAGGATGAGTTTTCCGCCCGGCTGAAGACCCATCTGAGTATGTCCAGAATAAGCAAGGTCTACAGTCGTTTTGTTCCCACTGAGCTTATCCGGTATTTAGGCCACGATAACATTGTAGACGTGAATGTGGGAGACCAGATCCAGCGGGAAATGACCGTCCTCTTCGTGGACATCCGTGCCTTTACCAGCCTCTCCGAGAAAATGACCCCTCAGGAGAACTTCAAGTTTATTAACTCCTACTTAAGCCGGATCAGTCCCATTATTAGCAGGCACAACGGCTTTGTAGATAAGTACATCGGCGATTCCATTATGGCCCTCTACCCGGACCGCCCGGAGGACGCCATAAAAACCGCCGTGGAGATGATAGAACACCTCCATGTGTACAACTCCCACCGGGCCAACTGCAATTACGATCCCATTAACATCGGAATCGGGATCCACACGGGAATGCTTATTATGGGGATTATTGGCGACGGCGAGCGGATGCAGGGAACGGTTATATCCGATTCGGTGAATCTGGCGGCCCGGATCCAGGACCTTACCAAACTCTACGGGGCGAACATCGTTATAAGTCAGGAGACTTTCATACAGATGGAAAACCCCACCCTGTACAATTTCCGTTTTTTAGGAAAGGTAAAGGTGAAGGGAAAAAAGAAGTCGGTAAGCGTGTTCGAGATATTTGACGCCGACCCGGAGGAATTGAGGAATGCCAAGGCGGAGACAAAAACGGACTTCGAAGAGGGGATCCTCCTCTTTGCCAAGCGGAGTTTTACCGAAGCCGCGCAAATCTTCGAAAACCTGGTACAGAAAAACCCCAATGACCGGGCTACCCTCCTCTTCTTAGACCGAACAAAGAAGTTCCTCGCCCAAAAACAGCAGCATCCTCAGTAGGCAGCACCCTCTGTCCCTCTATCACGCCTATGCTAACACGACTCGGTCCCTCTATCTCGGCAGAGGCGGCGCAGGGTGAGTCCGTTTTGCACCGCCTGACCTTTATGATGGTTGTTGAAGTAGACCAGGATAAGGGAGGTCTTAAGGGCGGCCTCGATAAGAAAGCTGACCCAGGGAGTAAGTTCCTCCTCCGAGTAGAGATAGTCGTATCTGCTTGCGTTATCGCCCTCCCACCAGTTCTCCCGGTTCCTGCCGTGGAAACGGAGATAGGCGATTTTCCCGGTGAGACCGCGGTCCATGGTCTCTTTCCCGGGAAGGTCCTCGGGCAGCCCCTTCAGTGCTGGTGAATCGGTAAGGACCGCGGAGACTTCGCGCTGACGCAGTTCATTGTACACCGATTCCTGCTGCCATTCGCGGTTCCGGAATTCCACAGCCAGAGGGAGACCATGAGAACCTTTAAAAAACTCGCAGAGGCGTGCCAGGTAGATTCTGTTCTCCCGGGTGTAGTGAAAGCTGTAGGGAAACTGAAGGAGGACCGCCGCCAGCTGTTTCGCTGCCGCCATCGGTGAGATCCCCTCTATAAACCGCCGCCCCTCCTCTTTCCAGCCATCTCCCCTGTCGTGGGTGAGGGACTGATGCGCTTTTACGGTAAAGAGGAAGTCATCCTCTGTTTTCAGTAGCATCCTCTCCAGATGAGATGCCTCCGGCTGTTTGTAGTAGGAGAAGTTAAGCTCTACACTGGAAAAATGCTTGCTGTAGTAACTCAGGTAGTCCTTTGAAGAGAGGTCCTCCGGGTAAAAGACCCCCTTCCAGTCCTTATAGGAGTACCCGCTGGTACCAATTACGATTCTTCCCATACTTCCATTCTATCATAATGTAGCTTTCTCGTTTCCATTATCCGTTACAAA
>CAYXSD010000077.1:3064-8650 GCA_964466335.1 uncultured Spirochaetales bacterium | reverse complement strand
GTTCTAACCGGCGGACCAAGAAAAACTGTTTTTTCCCTACCTTATCTGGTATACTTTTAGTATGAATAGAAAGTTGAAGGGAGCGTTTTCGCTCTTGGTCCCCCTTTTATTCCTGGTTTCCATTCCCGTCCTTTCCGCGGAGGAGCGAATTCTTGTTACCCCGCCCTATATAGACGGGGCGAAGGACGCCCGGGAAAAGGCGGAAACAGAGGACATTGTTAAGCTGGCGGTGCAGAAGGCTAACCTCCTCTATACGGGTTCCATTGAGGTGGTGTACGGGCCTGCAATGGAGGATACGGAGGGGGACGGAGGCACGGAGGGCGGCGGAGGTGCCCTTTACGAGATAAAGCCGGTGATTGCGGTGAACGGAGCGGATTCCACGGTGAGTGTTACCATGAAACCCACTGGCGGCGGGGAGGAGTCGAGTTACGCCGTAACCGGGGGGCTTGGCAGGGAGACCTCGGACCATCTGGCGCGGATTTTTCATTACCTTTGGGCGTCCTATCATGGTTTTTTTGCCGAAGAGGAGGGGAAAGCGCCCATCTTTGTGGAAGAGGTCTCGGCGGACTATATCGCCCAGGGTGCTGTAACCGGTGCCGGGGTCATTCCCTATCCCTACGGTGTTACTGTTCGGGAGAACGGGAACCTCGTAGTGGCCCTTATGTCCCTCTGTATCGAGATGGACAACGTCTTTCGGGTAGTTCGGGAGTACGGAAGGGACTTAAGGGAGGCGGGGAACTACGCCTTCGCCTATTCTATCGATTTTACCCCGGGAGGGACCCTCTTTATGAAACCCGCCAGCGGAAGGGAACTCTACAAGCTTATTCCCGGGTCCCCCCGGACCCAGAAAATCCGGACCACCGTAAATCTTCAGGGTCCTATGATTGTCCTCCCCGACGGGAGTTTTGTTATTGTGGACAATACCGGGAAAAAGGCGGTCCGGCACGAGGGCAGGAGAAAAATGGAACTTCCCCTCTTTACCAATAAAAACTCCTACCTCTCCCCCGGGGTCTGCGGTCCGGAGGGCAATATCTGGATCTACGATATGGTGGAAAGCCGTATAAAGATTATCACCCCCGAAGGTGTCCTCATCGATTCCATTATTCCCCTTATTCACCCTAATGAGAGGATAAATCCGGTTTCCATGGCAGTCTACGATGACGGCAGCTTTCTTCTCTTCGGGTATAACGGGTTGGCCAAGTTCAACCGGAACGGGCGGCGCCTTTGGACCATGCGGGAACTGGTTACCAATCAATCGGAGAGTATGCCCCAAATGGCTGCCTTAGGGGTGGATTCTAAGAGGGGCATTATCTACATGGCCGATGTCATGGGAAAGAGGCTCCTTAAATACATGGACCCGGATTACCTGGACGGTGAAAACGGTAACATGGGCGGCATAGAGGAAAAGCTGGTCCGCTTAAATAAGGAAATCCGGGAACGCCCCGGTGACACTGCCCCCCTTAAGGCAAAAGCAATGATCTACGAGTCCCTAGGGTCCTACGCGGTGGCGAAGGACAAGTGGGAGCGGGTACTGTCTTTAGACCCCTTCGATGCCGAAGCGGACAATCATCTTAATGAAATTGAGATTGCCCTTCTCCTTCGACAGGCGAGGCAGGTAGAGGCATCGGTACGGGAAACCCTTAACACCCTGGGTCCCGAATCAGCAAGACCGGAATACCAGAAGGCAATCAGCCTCTACGAAAAGGTCTTAAGTATTTCTCCGGATAACGAAATCGAAAGAGATATGAGGAAGCTCAAAGAGGACTTCTTAGAACGTTCCGCGATCCCCTCGGGAAAGAAGGACCCCTTCGTGGTAATTGGGATTTCCGTGGACAATGTGTTTCCCAGTCTTCTCCATCGGTACCGGGGAGAGCCGGTAGGTACGGTAAAGGTAAAAAACAACCTCTCCACCCCGATAGAGGACTGCCGGGCCAGTTTTTACATAAAGAAGTACATGGACTTCCCCGCCGAATCGGTGGGTCCCCCTTCGCTTCTGCCCGGCGAGGAAGCGGAGCTCCCCCTTATGGCGGTCTTAGGGGAGTCGGTCTTCTCTCTTCAGGAGGACCTTCCGGTGCAGGCGGAAATTAGGGTGAAGGGGAAGACCGAGGGACAGACTGTTTCCATGGAGACCCGAAAGACCCTCACCTTGTATCGGCGGACCGCCCTTACCTGGGACAATTCAGCGAACTTAGCCTCCTTTATTACCCCTAACGAGGGGACCGTTTCCGCCTTTGCCCACCGGGTCTTACGCGGCGGCGGCCCCAGCTCCGGCTCCGGCTCTGAGCCCAGCTCCGGGAGCGCGCAGCCCTCCGCGGACCCGGCTGACTTTGGGGGCCTACCGAAAGGCGCGGAGGGGCTGCCGGATAAGCTCCTTAAGGCGTCGAAGCTCTGTGACGCCCTGGGGACTTACCGGATCGAGTATATCGAGGACCCGGATTCCCCCTTGTCCGAGGTCCTGGGGAAGGCCACAACGGTGGATACTGTCCGGTTTCCCCGGACGACCCTCCTTATCCAATCCGGCGACTGCGACGATTCCACGGCCTTGCTGGGATCACTCTTGGAATCCTCAGGAATATCCACGGCCATTATGACTTCTCCCGGCCACGTGTTTCTCGCCTTCGATACTGAGGAACCGGTGGAGAACCGCTGGATCTTCGATCGGCCGGGCTGGGAGACTATAAGCCACAGGGGGAGCCTCTGGGTGCCGGTGGAGACCACGGTGTTGGACCGGGGATTTGCTGCCGCCTGGAGGGAGGCCTCGGAATTGGTCCGGCGTCACGGACCTTCCGAGGAGTTGGAGTTTCTTCCCCTAACCGGCCTTCGGGACAGTTTTCCGCCCCTTCCCCTGCCGGAGAGCAGCATGGTGGTGGCGGAACCACTGCCGGAACGGGTAAGGGAACGTAACGGGAGGACCTTGGGAACGCTCTTGGAGGTCTTCCATCAAGGCTCCGTCGAAGGGCTTAAGAAGCGGATCGGCGAGGAGACGGGAAGACGGAGGATCGCACTCACCAACAAACTCGGCATTTTAGAGGCCCGTTTCGGGAACCTGAAAACGGCGGAACAATTGTTCTTAGACAATATCGAAGAGGAACCGAGACTCCTCATGAGTTATATCAATGCGGCCAACTGCTACATTGCCCGAAAGGCCTATGCCGAAGCGGAGGAGATCCTAAAAAAAGCGGAATCCCTTAGGCCCGATTCCGCCCTCCTTGCCCTCCTCCAGACCCGGGTGTACCGCGGTATGGGAAAGGACGGGACGGCGGCGGGATACTACGCGAAACTAACAAGACTTTCGCCCTCTTTGGCGGAACGCTATGCCGGTCTTGCCTCGTCCCCGGGCGGGGACAGCGAAGGTACTGCCCGGGCCGGAGCGGAAGACGGGGACGCCTCCATCTGGGCCCTGGAAGATGGGGACGGAGAGTAAACACTTAAAAAAGCGAAGTAACAAGAGTCGAAAAAAATTCTCTGGAAGTTTACTGTTCTTTAACTAAATTCTAACATTCTTACAGTAGGATACAATTACTGGGAAGGGTAATGTAACTTCATAAGAGGATTTTTAGATGTATCACCTTTCAGATGTGGATGTCGTCAGTAAGGACAGTAAGGACAGTAAGGGCAGAGATCGAAGAGAGAGAGGATCCTGGGAACGGATGGAGCTTATCAATCTCATTGAACAAGGAGATATCAGTCCTCATTTTCAGCCTATTGTGGACCTCTATACGGGGGAAATTTTCGGGTTTGAAGTTCTCTCTCGAGGGGCTGGGCCCTTTCGGGACCCGGTGTATATGTTCAAGACGGCCCGACAGCTGGGGTTGAGCTGGAGGCTGGAGTACGCCTGCCGGATGAAGGCGCTGAAGAAAATTTCCACCCTTCCCCAACAGTTCAAAGACTTCCTCTTCTTCCTAAATGTAAGTCCGGATATATTCAGCGACCCTGATTTTAAAAATGGATTTACTATGGGGGACCTCCTCTCTCTGGGATTGGACTATAGAAAAATCATCATTGAAATAACCGAAACCACCAGCGTGGATGATTACAGTACCTTCGAGGAGATGATCGGCCACTACGTGGGAGAGGGTTTCCGGGTGGCCCTGGATGACTTCGGAGCCGGACACAGCGGATTGATAACCCTAGTGGCCATGACCCCCCACTATCTCAAGATCGACCGGGAAATCATAAAAGACATTGCTACCAACAGTTACAAACAGAACCTGGTAAAGGCGATTTCCGCTTTTACCATCAATGTGGAGAGCGATATTATCGCCGAGGGAATAGAGACCTTCTCCGAGTTGAAGACAGTTTTCCGTTTGGGCGCCAGGTACGGCCAGGGCTTCCTCCTGGGAAGGCCAAATCCGGAACCCTGCTTCCTCTCGGAAGAGACAAAAAAGACCCTGCATAATTTTATCGAAGAGTACAACCACCGAAAATACGCGGTGGACATCTCCATTTCCCGGCTTGTTACTAGGCCATTTACGGTTAAGTGGAAGACGATGAAATGCGAGGAGTTGGACAGCATCTTTCGTCAATCCCCCAATATGGACCACGTTGTGGTACAGGAAGAGGACCGCCCCTACAGACTTATAACCCGTCAGGATTTTTACTCCGTTATCGGGGGCAAGTACGGGTTTGCTATTTTCCAACGACGGTACATAGAGGACGTGGTTAAAACGAATATGCTCATGGTAGAGGAGGTGGTAGACCTCCGGGCCCTCGGAAGGATGGCCATGAACAGGAAGCAAAACGAGCTCTACAATCCGGTGGTTATTGTGGATACCAAAGGTACGCTGGTGGGGACGATCACCATAAAGCAGCTTCTTGCGAAGGCATTTGACACGGAGATAAGGATGGCCGCCGCTGCCAATCCACTGACCCAGCTGCCGGGAAACATGATTATCGGGGTATGGCTGGAGGAGGTGCTCGCGAAGTCCTCTTTTACCGTGATCTACTGCGATTTGAACCACTTTAAGGAGTACAACGACACCTACGGCTTTGCTAAGGGGGACGATATGCTGAAGCTCACCGCCCGGATCCTCCAGACTCATATTGTTAACATGCCTCCCGATGCCAGATTAGGACATATCGGTGGAGATGATTTTATCATTGTTTCGGAAATTCCCATTGAAGACAGGGTCCTCGCCGATATATGCAACGAATTCGACAGCGAAAAGGCCGCCTATTTCAGCAAGGAGCACCTTAAACGGGGATTCTACAAGGCAGCAAATCGGCAGGGAGAAATAGAAGACATCCCGCTGGTTGCCCTCAGTCTCGCCGTAGTAACGGATTCCAACTTCAGCACCTGCCCCCATCCGGGCCGATTAAGCGAGATCGCCGCTCTTTTGAAGAAGAAGATTAAGTCTATAAACGCCCACGCGCCGAAGAGCGATTATCTCACGGACCGGCGGGTGTACCAATTGTGATCCGGAAAAAAATTCTTCCTTTTTTTTCATAAAACCTATTCCCATATTTTTTAATTGTTAGTATATTATGACCAATAGAGCACCATATAACTATATTAGGCCCCTGGTTTTTTGACCTCCTTTTCCCAGGGGCCCATTTTTTACTGTTGCTTTATTTACTGTTGCTTTA
>CAYXSD010000077.1:0-2964 GCA_964466335.1 uncultured Spirochaetales bacterium | reverse complement strand
TTTACTGTTGCTTTATTTACTGTTGCTTTAACTGTATCTGTTGATTATGCTAAGGATTATACGTACACTAGTATAGTAAACGGAGGGAGTAGAGTATGGCTGATATTTCAACAGAGTTCGCCGGATTGTCCTTAAAAAACCCGATAATTGCCGGGAGCTCCGGGTTTACCGGAAATGGTGATTCGATAGAACAGCTCGAGGAAGCAGGGGCCGCCGCGGTGGTGCTCAAGTCCCTCTTTGAAGAGCAGATTATTATGGAAGCCCGACAAGATGCTGCTAAAGGCGGGGTCATTTACGGGTACGATACTATTGACGATTATCTAGGGCACTACCAACGGGAGCATGACCTTAAAAAGTACTTAGGTCTAATCGAGGAGGCCAAAAAACGGGTTTCAATTCCTATTATCCCCTCCATAAACTGCATTTCGTCAGGGGAGTGGCAGGCATTTACCAAAGAATTAGAGAAGGCCGGGGCCGACGCCCTTCAGCTCAATATGTTTATTAACCCCTTTGAACCGGATATTACCGGTGAGACCATCGAAGAAACCTACTTTACCATAATCTCTTCAGTGCGGGAGGAGACTACTCTTCCCCTTATAGTAAAGATTGGGCCTTATTTTACCAACCTCTACAACATGGCGGTGAAACTTTCCAAAAGCGGGGTCCAGGGATTGGTACTCTTCAATAGATTTTTCAGGCCGGATATAGACATCAAAAAGCGGACTGTAACTGGAGCAATGGCCTTAAGCAGTCCCCAGGAGATGAGTATTCCCCTCCGTTGGATCTCCATTCTCCACAACCGGACCCAATGCGGGCTTACCGCCGCCACGGGAATCCACGATCATGAAGCCCTAATAAAGATGATCTTGGCCGGCGCGGACACGGTGGAGATTGTGTCCGCCCTCTACAAACACGGATTAGAACAGATAAGGAGAATACTGGATGGATTGGAATCCTACATGGACGAGATGGGATATTCCAACCTGAAGGAGATGAGGGGAGTAATGAGCGCTGATCATTCCGAACGTCCCTACCTTTACGAGAGAGTGCAGTACATGAAACGATACGGAGAAGTAGAATAGAATATGCCCTTTTGTACCCTGCAGCCGGACATAAAAACATTTGAATACTTCAAAAAGTATGTGGAATTCCTGGAGAAGGAGGGAAAGAGCTGTCATATCCTGGACAACCAGATCCAGGCCTTCGAAATGAAGGACCATCTTGTCCGCAACGGGTATACCACTACCGATTATAACGAAATAGAAAATTGGATCCAGAAAAACGCGAGACCTTTCAGAGACTACCTTAATACAATCAAGCTGGTGTACATTGTCTGGAAGTGTATGGGGAAGCATTGGCAGGAAATCGAATTCGAAGACTTTTCCCGAATCCAGGAGCGGCTGAACGGCCTCAAAGACACCTGTTTAGACACGATTTTTTAATTACAGGCCCGATGGACCCTCCCCCTGAAGGCGGAGGGTCCTGGTTACTTTCGGGCCGTATGAGTGAGGCCGGTTCAGCCTTTGTCTGCTCTGCCGGCGAGTTGCTTCTCTATCCCCGCCCGGAAGGGGAGGGCTACCAAGGCTATTAGAATCAAGGCGTAGAGGAAGGTGGTAAGGGACAAAGCTGCCCCGAAGCTTACGCTGTCCACCTCACCTAGGAGGGAAAGCATGGTGATAGCCCCTACCATGGTCCCCAGAAACCCGGCAATAAGAAGATGCTTGGCCATAACGGTGAAGAAAGCCAAGGCGGTCTCCATTTCCTGCCTGTTAGGGCTGCTCTTTTGAAAGGCTGAGGAGAAGGAGTTTCCCATCTCCTTCAAGCTGAAGGAACCTAAGAGGAGGACGAAGGCGGTGCCCGCCACCATTATGAAAGAGGGTAGGTTGAGGAATACCAGAATATTTCCTCCGGCGGTGATAATTGCTCCGCAGAAAAGTGCCAAAAATAGTATAACGCTTAGTACATAGGTTTTTTTCATTGTTTTTCTCCTTGTGTATTGTTGTTTCTGTTGTAAAAGTAGGTGTTAAGAAATGTATGGGCCGAGATGAAGGCGGTTTCCACCTTCTCTTTCAGGTCTTGTTCGCGGTAGATCCGGGCGATCTCATCGGATAGAAGGGGTTTCGGTCCTATCCCTGTATAGAGGTTAAGGCAACCCAGGCAGAGAAAGAGGGCCGCGGCAATTCGGGCAAGATTGAGGGCAGGCCCGGGGGAAGCCCCGGATGGGCACAGCTCCCGTATAATCCGGGGACCCCGGTAAGGCGGTGGTTGAACTCCCTCTACCTGTTTCGCGAAGTAGCTTTTGAGAAGGGCTTCAGGATTTGTGTTTCTTTCTTGTTTCTCTCGTTCTTGGTTTTTCTCATTCATACCACTTCTCCATCTCCCTCTTCAGTTTCTTCTTTATCTCGTGCATTCGGTACCTGGCGGTACCGGCGGGAATACCCAAAGTCCGCCCGATTTCTTTGAACCCCATCTCCTCGTAGGTCCTCAGGTAGGCAAGCTCCCGGTCCCGCGGAGGGAGCTTCTTCAGAAAAGCGGCTATTCGTTCCTCTGTTGCCCTCGCTTCGAAGAGTTCCTCCGGGCTTGGGCTTGGGCCGGGGCCGTCGACGGTTTCTTGTAGTTCCCCGATCTTTTGCCGTCTCCCCTCTCTTCTCCCCTCCCGTCGGAGGTAGTCGATGCTCCCGTTCCTCGCGATCCTGTAGAGCCAGGTACTCATTGCGTACTTCTTCGAGTACCGGTGGAGATGCTTATAGGCCTTTATTAGGCTATCCTGTACCAGGTCCTGAGCTTCCGCTTCACTCAGAGAAAAGGAGTGGGTCAGATACACCAGGAGTTTCGAGTAGTAAGCCTTCCATATCTCCTCAAACGTCTGTGCGGCACCGGCATTCTCTTCTTGCGTCTCTTCCCGAATCACGTTGTCCATACATCTATTATACGAAATGAGAAGGTATTTCGTTGGATTTTTTT
>CAYXSD010000076.1:13171-14515 GCA_964466335.1 uncultured Spirochaetales bacterium | reverse complement strand
ATGGTAAGACAGCCAATTTCAAAATGAAGTAATTTTGAAAGCGGCTGAGTTTTCAAAACTTTTTATTCGACAAATTGAGAATATTCTTCTATACTGTGTTGCGGAGCTGCCGGTATTGTGATGAAGCTGATAAAAAAGAATAAAAACGATAAACCTAACGGAAAAGAGAAAAAAAAGAAGAAAAAGCCCCTTACCCAGGAAGAGGTGGACCGGACAGTAGAGAAGATCAGGCAGCGTTACCGTGACTACATGATCGAATTTACCAAGAGCCCCCGATGCATGAAGGCTTTCGAGGACCGCTACTTCGACGCGAGAAAGTACCAGATGGATATGGAGACCTTTCTCTTCGCGGAATTCTCCGTTATTGAGGAGTTGATCCGTCGCGAACGGGAGGAACAGGAGAAGGCCTTTGAAAAAACCATGGAAAAAGGGAATAAGGCTAAGACGAAACAACAGGCCCAAGGAACAAAAAAACCAGGTTTTGCCGATAAAGTCATAGAGGAATACCAAAAGAGGATCGCCGGATATGATGACGGCTTCGACTCGAATGACGCCTCTTTGGAGATGAAAAAACTCATTGGGGCCATGAAAAAGCTCGAGCAGGAGTACTGGTCTTCGGCGGAGCCCTTTATCCGTCATGCCCTGGGTAAAAAGGGGGAGGACATGCTCCGTTCCCTGGATTATACCCTCCATAACTACACGGAACGGGGAAAGGCGGTGCCAAAGGCCCTCTCTCAGTATGAAATTTTCTTAAGAAGCAGTACATCGAGCCTTTACAAATCGGAACGGGAAGAAAAGCGGATTATCCTCGATATAGCCTATTTTCTCCACAAACTGTCCGCTACCGCCGGGGAGGCCTTAAAAATCATCAGCGAGGGAAATGAAGAGAGAAAAACGGTAGAAAAATGTTACGATTTCGTGCATACTATTATCATCGATTTTAGATTAAAGGATCTTCACCCGGAGAACTTCCGGGGAAGGTAGGAAAAAGGAGAAGGAGTTTTTCATGGGTTCACCAATTACCGTAACAAAAGACACATTCGAGAGCGAAGTACTTTCATCGGACATTCCGGTCTTAGTCGATTTCTGGGCGGAATGGTGCGTTCCCTGTAAGATGCTAGGCCCAATTCTTGAGGAGATAGCCGGCGATTACGAGGGAAAACTGAAAATAGCTAAGGTAAACGTGGACCAAGACGGAGAACTCGCGTCCAGCTACAGCGTTATAAGCATTCCCACTATTATGGTCTTCAAAGACGGTGAAATAGTTAACCAGAAGGTGGGCGCCGGCTCAAAACAGGCCATCGAGGAACTCTTTAAGGACCTAATCTGAGGTATCTTTAGCTC
>CAYXSD010000076.1:0-13071 GCA_964466335.1 uncultured Spirochaetales bacterium | reverse complement strand
CAAAACAGGCCATCGAGGAACTCTTTAAGGACCTAATCTGAGGTATCTTTAGCTCGAGGATTTTTTTAAAATCTGATCCTTTGTATATTGAGCGTATCTCTGTAGCATTAGTTTCTTCACTTCACTGTTCTCTATAGGTTCCCACTCCCGTCGCTCGAAAGATTCTATGAGTTCCCTCTCTTCATTATCTATATAGGTATTATCCTTAGGATTGTTCATTTTTATCTCCTAGGAGTATTTTACTCCACTTTCGGCTCGGATAAATAGTTTTAAGAAAAATCTTACTTTCATCCTCTACATAGGGTACAGAATAGATATAATTGTGTAAATATACCAGCATTATTTGTTGATTCGGATATCTTATCTGGTTTTGATGCTGGAAAATTCTAATAATTCTATTCTGTACCATTTCTTCTACCACTTCCTCAAAAGATACTCCTCTTATCTCTATAAGGCTTTTATTTTTTTCTTCGTTCCACTCTACTTTTTTCATATACCCCTACTGATACACTTCGTCCGTGTTTTCTTCGCCGAAGCTGTAGCCGCTGGTGGGGGTAATGTGCCAGTCGGCGGCGGTGTTGGTGTCGCTCCGGTCGGTACCCCGGCAGATGGAGCGGGTGGCGGTGGAGTCTTCCGGGTCAATGGCGTCCTCCGGAGCGACCAAGGCGCCCCCGGCGGTCCACTCCCCGGCGGCGACGAGCTCATCCGCCCGATCCCTGGTCTTAGAGGAGCCGAATCCCCGGTAGTGTTCGTCCGACTCGGAGCTGCGGTTGGAGTAGAGGACACCGTCCATAATGGGACCGCCGGGATATTCGGTAACTGTAAGCACTCCGTTGTTGCCTCCCAAACCGCTTCCCTGATATACCCAGAAGTCGTAGGCGGTATCTGAAGCATCGAGCCCGCCTGATTCGTCTTTATCGGTAGTCTCGTTTGTTTCTTCCGGGATACCCTCGGGTTTCCAGTGGATGAGGATAAAATCATCCTGTTCTATCCAGACCGAGGGGAGTATAATACGCTGCTCCCAGTTACCGGGAGTTCCCTCGTACACACAGATACCCGCGATATTCCCTTCGGTAAGGGCGAGAAGCTCCATTACATCGGGGTGGCTCGAAGAACCCTGGGTAGTAAACTCGTTCAAAAGCAGCTCCGGCAGGTCCGGGTTGTGACCGTAGAAAGGTGTGGTAAAGCCGGTGGTATTTCCCGTTTCGTCCCGCACCACCGATGAGAGAATGTACTCCCGCCCAGGTTCCAAAGGCCCCTCCACGGTGAGTACTAGAGTAGTCCCCATCTTCTCCACTGATTCTACAGTAAGGTGCGGGCTTAGGCTGGTGGAATCTTCGAAAATTTCTACCTCCTCGTTGAACCTAAGCGCAATACTGTTTTCGGAACCTGTTTCCGCCTTGAGAAATATAGGCGGAGAGAGGTCCTCCGGGAGCAGGGGATACTCGTCCTGGATAGGCCCGCATCCGGGGATTGTGAGAATCCATACCAACAACAGAAAACCACGTTTTCCCATCAACCGCGGACCCATAATCTTTGTTGGAGGTCGCCGCCCCTTTTGCGTGTTTCTGATTTGTCTACATACTGTATTTTTCATGTTCTGTTCCTCCTCCCTACTATACACACCAAAAACCGCATTCCCGCTTGAATCTGTTTACGTTTTTTTAAAAGGTGGTATATACTCTCGGTATGGAGGAAGCATTGTATGGCAGACAACACATTATTTGAAAAGTATGGACACGTGGTAGACGACGGAAAGATCATTTTTAAGGAAGGGGATGAAGGGGATGAGATGTACATAATCCAGGACGGGAGTGTAAGAATCTGCAAGAATATTGACGGAAAGGAATACACCCTGGCAGTCCTGAGTAAGGGAGATTTTTTCGGTGAAATGGCAATTGTGAACCGGGTAAAGAGGACCGCCACCGCGACCGCGGCGGACACCTTGCGGTATCTCTCCTTTAACCGGGAAGGCTTTGTCAATATGATCGAGAAGAACTCCAAGATCGCCCTTAATATTATTGACCGTCTCTGCAGACGGCTCCAACAGGCGAACCTCCAGATCCACCATTTAAAAAAGAACAACGAGAAGGGACTGATCGCCATGAACATCTACTACGCCTTTGCCGAGGAAGGGCTGGAGAACGCCCTTTTGGACATGGCTAAGGTGGCAAGGGAGATATCCATGAGCCTTGAAATCTCTCCAGAGCGGATCATGGAAGTAATGCGGGAGTTAGAAGACGCGGAGATCATTACGGAAGTGGAAGGAGACAAGATGCGGCTCCTCGACGGGAACAAGCTCCAGGAGATCGGAAAGAAATAAGAGAGAGAAATAAACTAGAGAGAAAGAAATTAAGAAAAAAGAGGCGGGGTGCGGAATATGTGTGGAATTGTAGGATACTGTGGTCCCAGACCCACAGCGGATGTGCTTCTGGAAGGCTTAAAGAGGCTGGAGTACCGGGGATATGACAGCGCGGGGGTCTGTGTACAGCAAAACGGGTCCTTGGAAGTGGTAAAGAAGAAGGGGAAAATCCTTAATCTTAGGAAGCATGTACCCGAAGGTTTGACAGGGAGCTGCGGTATAGGACATACCCGCTGGGCCACACACGGGGAGGTGACCGACCGCAATGCCCACCCGCATACCGACGGAACGGGAAAACTTGCCATTGTTCACAACGGAATTATAGAAAACTACACCTCCCTTAAAGAGATGCTTCGGGAAAAGGGGCATGTCTTTCTTACCGACACCGATTCGGAGGTAATTGCCCACCTCATTTCCGACCGTTACCGGGGAGACCTGGAAAAGGCGGTAAAGGAATCCGTACCCCTCCTTAAAGGGACTTACGGGATCGTTTCCGCCCATGCCGATGAACCGGGCCTTATAGTGGGCGCTCGAAACGGATCGCCTTTGGTCATCGGTATCGGGGACGATGAGATGTTCCTCGCCAGTGACGTAACGGCCATGATCGCCTACACCAAGCAGGTGGTCTATCTGGAAGACGGTGAGATCGTTACCGTCACCGCCGACGATTTTACCACTACCGACCACTCCGATCGTACTGTGGCGAAGACGGTGGAGCACATCGGCTGGGAATTGGAAGAGATGGAGAAGGGCGGGTACAGTCACTTCATGGAGAAGGAGATCTGTGAGCAGCCGGAAGCGATCGTGCGGGGAATGCGGGGAAGGATAGACCGTGAGTTAGCCACAGTGCACCTGGGGGGGCTTAACCTCAGCTCCAAGGAACTTCTCAATGTTGAACGGATTAAGATCATCGCCGCCGGGACTTCCTACCATGCCGGATTGGTGGCCTCTTACCTTTTGGAGTCCATGGCCCGGGTCCCCGCGGGGGCGGAACTCTCCTCGGAGGTGCGCTACCGAAATCCCATTGTGGAACGGAACAGCCTCCACTTTGCCGTTTCCCAATCCGGGGAGACGGCGGACACCCTCTACGCCATGCGGGAGCTCCAACGGAAGGGCGCCACCGTCTTAGGAATTTGCAACGTGGTGGGGTCCACCATTGCCAGGGAGACCGACGGCGGGGTCTACATCCACTCCGGCCCGGAGATAGCCGTGGCCTCCACCAAGGCCTTTACCTCCCAGCTTGCCATCCTCTATCTCTTTACCCTCTTAATGGCCCGGATGAGGAACATGTCTTTCGGCGCGGGTCTGGACATGATAAACGATCTGGAAAAGGTACCGGACCAGATCGCCTCCATCCTTGACCGGAGGGAAGAGGTAAAAACATTAGCTGAAAAATACGCCCATGCCAAGGATGTCCTCTTTTTAGGAAGGGGAATCAACTACCCGGTAGCATTAGAGGGGGCCTTAAAACTGAAGGAGATCTCCTATATCCATGCCGAGGGATATTCGGCGGCGGAGATAAAACACGGCCCCATTGCTCTAATTAACGAAGAGACCCCCAGCGTTTTTCTCGTTCCCGACGACAGTCTTCGGGAGAAGGTCATAACCAACATGAAGGAGGTAAAGGCCCGGAAGGGAAAAGTTATCGCCGTATGTGTTGAGGGTGACAGGGAAGTGGCGGAGATAGCCGATGATACCTTTTCCGTGCCTAAGGCCCGGGAGCACATGTACCCCTTTCTCATGGTGGTACCCCTGCAGCTCTTCTCCTACTACTGCGCCCTCAAGTTGGGGCGAAATGTGGACCAACCCCGGAACTTGGCGAAGAGCGTTACCGTTGAATAACTTTTCCCGGCCCCGGCGGGGCTTACAAGTATGTGTGTTGTTCCTCCTCTTTGTTAGCTTCGCTGCCGGCCGGGGCTGGTCCCAGGAGGACCAAGCTGACGGGATAAGCCAAGAGGATTTCCGCCCCCTGGCCCTTCTCATTAAGGGACCGGAGCGGATAAAAGGGCTTCCCTTCCTTTTGCCCAACACCATTCCCTCCTTCCGAGGTACCTACCGTTGGTACCAGGAAGAGGGAGGAGGAAGGGAAGTAACTGCGTATTATACCGATAAAGAAATTGTCCCCTCTGCCGGCTGGGAAGAGATCTCCTGTGAAGGGTACACCCTCTTTCGACTTCCCGGAGAGAACAGGGAGCGCCTCTCCGCGGTTAAGGACAAGGCAGTGGCGGACCTCCTTTTTTATCCCGGAGAGGGAAAGTGGTATCTCTTTCTCGCCTTTTCCGGCGGGAAGGAAGACCTCTGTCTGTTTACCCTTCCCTTTTTAAGAAGGCTTATTCGGTTTCTCGCCATCTCGCGGAAGGAGGGAGTAGTGCCCCTCCCGGCGGTCCTCCGTTAGTTCCGTACTATCTGCCGGGCCTAAACCCCCATACAGAATTCTCCGATAATCAGTGTATGAGAAAAGTGCTCTCTTGTTTTATCCTCCTGTCCCTCCTTTCTCTTTCCGGGACCTACGGACAATCCGATGAGGTACTTGCCATTGGTCCCGAAGATGTCTACATCGAACAGGGGATGGAGGACGATAAGGGGTATCATCTCTGGATAAAGAAAGAGGAGAATCTGGGAAGCGTCCTCTTAACGGAATCCACGGCAGACCCGGAAAAGAAAAACGATTCCTTCGCCCTTCGAGACCCACAGTACAACCCGGTAAATGGCGATGAGCTTAGGATGCTCAACGGAGAATTCCTGGACCCGAAAAATGAACTGTACTCTCTCATCGATTCCACCCCGGAGGAGGACGCGGCCTTCGGCGAGGCCTTTCATATTTTCATTCCTTTCCGGGTCGTCTACGGGTATCCCTGGTCGAGGTCCGGTGAAATCAACGTGATAAACGGTACCTGGTTGAATATTCGCGCCTTCGAGAACCCCTACGGCGACTATCGCGGCGCGTTTAAGGACAATCCCTTTCGACTGAAGGTCATAGAAAAAAAACCGGAGCCGCCCGAGACGGAACCGGAAGAGGTAAATGAAGACAACTACATGAAAGAAACGGTGGATGATTTCCGCGAAATTGCCGAAAAGGGCAAGGGCGAAGCGATTCTCTCCCTGGGGAAAGACGAGATCGTGGAAGAAATTCGGGAAATTATAAGCAAAGCCGAGGGAGAGACCTTGGACTTGGTCTTGGCCTTAGATACTACCCGCAGCATGAGGGACGATGTTCCCTTCCTCAGAAAGAACCTGGTAACGGTCTTAAAAGAAGAAACTGAGCGGTTTGATAGCTTTCGTTTCGGGATGATCTACTACCGTGACTATATGGAAGCCTATCTTACGAAGAAGATTCCCTTCCGCGACAGTCTCGACGGCGTACAGGTGGCACTGAACGCGCTAAATGTCCGGGGCGGCCGGGATATTCCGGAAGCGGTCTACGAGGCCCTCTACGGAGCCATCCACTCCTTTCCGTGGGCGGCAGAGGCACGGCTTATTATCCTCATTGGTGACGCCCCTCCCCATAAGCGCCCCAGGGGAAAGGTCACCCGGGAGATGGTCTTCCAAGACGCTGCAGCTGAGGGTATCCGCATCAACGCCCTGATTCTCCCGCAATAAGTTTTTAAGAGGAATGGGATTAAGAAGAAGGGATTAAGAGGAATGGATTACTCTTCGGAGCTAGGTTTCTCTTCCGGGTTGTCCTGGTCATCGGCGGCTTCGGCGCGTTTTGCCTTAATTTCAGCGATCCTGGTGAGGAGTTTTTCAGAGAGAGCCTTGGGCCACTGGGGAAGTACCCTGACTGCTTCGCCCTGGTACTCGCTTAGGAGTTCTTGGAAGCGCTCTTCCGCCGCGTCATATTTCTCCATTTTGTAGTAAATGAAGGCAATTTCGTACTGGGCAATGACCCTATTCTGCTGGTCGTCAGGGTAGCGCTCTAAAAAGGCCTCGTAGTAGCGGAGGGCCGTTTTGTAGTCTTCGTAATCCACCACAGCCTCTTGGGCCCGTTGGAAAAGCTCCTCCGGGTCCATGTCTTCGGGGATCTCATCCGGACCGCCGGCGCAGCCGAAGAAGAGCATTAGGAACATCAGCACAAGAGATGCGCTAATAATAGCGGTTACGACATGATCAGGGTGCTTTAATTTCATAGATGTTCGTGTGTTCCTTACAGTGTATTGGTGTAAACCTCGTCCCGGATGGGAAGGGTCTTTTTTAGTTCGCGGATGAATTCTCTGGTGTCCCCCATGGGTTCGTAATAGTCGCAATTCTCGGGACTTCGCCGGGCTACGGTAAAGTACTTGTAGATTTTCTCTTCCCCCAGTTTTTTTCTCCACTTTCCCGCGTCACAGCGGACCCGCAGCTGGTACTGACTGCCTTCCCCGGTGGCCACCCGCACAAGTTTACAGTGAATGCAGTTGGCACAGTAAATCTTGTTGCCGGACTGAATGTCACCATCCGTATCCGCAAATTCCTGATTGTCGGCCATAGGATCCTCGCTTTGTTCAAGGTTCATATTAACATGATCGACTTTTTCCGGTCAAGGGTTTAGCTATACCTGTGGTACATTCCTTCTATCGGCGGTACTTCGCTATCCCCAGCGTATTAACCCGCTTAAAAAGGGATGTACCAAATTTTCGTGCTTCGGAATGACCCTTACAGCGAACCCGTGTCTTCCCGTTTGGTTACACGGACATTCCACTTTATAGTGGTGGGTCCCCTTTTCATTCTTCTCTGTTGTCATCTCTATACGAGTGGGGTCTTCAAAGGCGTCCCGACTGGTCATTTTTCCGTAGTAGAGTTCCACAGAAACTTCCTCCGGAGAGAGTTTTCCCAGGCTGATACCGGCGGTGACCTTTATTTGGTCTCCCACCTGCAATACCGGTTTTTCCGGGCCCGAAATGTCTCGGACTGCCACATCCGCCCAGGCCTCTTCGACCTTCTTTAGGTATGCTGCCAATTCCTTCGCCGCTTGCCGTCCCTTGTCAGAGAAAGAATAATAGTTCTTTATTGCGGGAAAATAAAAATTCTGTGAGTATTCCGTTAACATCCGTTGGCAGCTGAAGTGTAGTCCCATTTTCATCATGGACGCCTTCATTTTTGCTATCCATTCCCGCGGCAGACCGTCCCGCCCGCGGTTATAAAACATGGGAATGATGTCCCGTTCCAGAAGATCGTAGAGAGCATCGCTTTCTACCTGGTCTTGAATTTCCTCGTCCTCTTCGTCGTACTCCTCCCCGTTTCCAATGGACCATCCTACTTCCGGCTCGTAGGCCTCCGCCCACCAGCCGTCTAAGACAGAGCAGTTTAAGACCCCGTTTATGGCTGCCTTCATCCCGCTGGTACCGCTGGCTTCCAGAGGGCGGCGAGGGGTGTTGAGCCAGAGGTCGCTCCCGGAGACCAGGTGTTTCGCGATGTTCATATCGTAATTTTCCAGAAAGATAATGTGCGACCTAATCTCTGGTTTGGAAGCGAAATGGACGATTTCTTTTATCAGTTCCTTCCCCTGGATGTCATGGGGATGGGCCTTTCCGGAAAAAATCAGCTGAACTGGTTTTTCTTTGTTGGTGAGAAGCCGGATTAACCGGTCCGGATCGCGAAAGAGGAGGGTGGCGCGTTTGTAGGTTGCGAATCGACGGGCAAAACTAATGGTGAGAGCGTATGGGGAGAGGACGTCATCGGCCATGGCCAAGTACTTTTCTCCCATGCCTCTTTTCGTATATTGCTGTCTAATCCGTTCCCGGGCGAACACCACTAACCGTTCCCGCCTTCGTTCATGTGTCCTCCACAGCTCTTCGTTGGATATCCTCTCCATCCTGTCCCAGATCTGTACATTGGTGGGATCGTCGTAAAAACGGGGGCCGAAAAACCGGTCTAAAAGGTCCAACATGTCCCGGGAAAGCCAGGTCCGGGGATGGACGCCGTTAGTAATATGATGTATGGGAATTTCTTCTCTAAAAAGGTCCGGCCAGAGGTCCTTCCACATCTCCCGGGATACCACCCCGTGGAGTTCGCTTACTCCGTTGTTGTAGGCGGAAAGTTTGATGGCGAGGACCGTCATGCAGAAGGGTTCGTTTTCATCTTCCGGATGTTCCCTCCCAAGGGCCATAAAATCGTACCAGGAGAGTCCGATCTCCTCGATGACATGCCTGAAGTGCTTCTCCATCAGGTCCGGCGAAAACCGTTCATTTCCCGCGGGTACCGGAGTGTGGGTGGTGAAAATACTGGTGGCCCATATTACCTGCGATGCCTCGCGGAAGCTTAAGCCCTCCTCTCCAATGAGCCTCCTGATTCGTTCGATGGCACTGAAGGCGGAGTGCCCCTCATTCATGTGCACTACCTTCGGGTCAATTCCCAGTTCGTAGAGGGCCCTTATCCCGCCCATTCCAAGAAGGATTTCTTGTCTTATCCGCCGTTCTTTGTCGCCACCGTAGAGCTGAGCGGTAATAAGCCTAAGTTCCGGGCTGTTTTCTTCGATGTTGGTATCCAGGAGAAAAAGAGAATTTCGACCGACTTTAACCTCCCAGATCTGTGCCAGGACCAAGGAACCGTCCATGGAGACACTGATCTTCACGGGGGTCCCGTCATCCTTGCGGCATTGATAAACGGGCATGTTGTACCAATCGTTCTCCGGATAGGATTCCTGCTGGAACCCGTCCGCGTTGAGGTACTGCTGAAAGTAGCCCTGCCGGTAGAGGAGTCCCACCCCCACCAGGGGAAGCCCCAAATCTGAGGAGGACTTCAGATGGTCTCCGGAGAGGATTCCCAGTCCACCGGAGTAGGTAGGAAGGCTTATATCCATACCGTACTCCATGGAGAAGTAGGCTATGGTATCCTCTTTGTTACCGTCATACCAGGTTTCAGCGTCGTCCCGATACTTTTTGAACTTTTCGTAGGTGGTTTCCAGGGCCATGAGGTAACTGTCGTCCGAGGCAAGTTCTTCGAAGCGTTTTTGGGGGACTAGGCCCAGCATCTTTGCCGGATTCTGCTGAGAAGTCACCCAGGCGTCGTAGTCCAGGCGAATAAAGAGGTTTATGGCATCGGGGTTCCAACTGAGCCAGAGGTTTCGGGATATCTCCTCTAGAGGCTTCAGTTTTTCCGGAATTTTTGGGGTAACGGTAAAGGTGGATATGTTCATAGGTTCTCCTCGTGTTCATCTAGAATGGGAATGCAGATACTCTCTTTCGTAATGGAATCCAGACCGTCGATCTCCATCAAAGCCTTCTCCACATTCCCCTCTCTGGCCATGTGTGTGGTAATAACCACCGGTACCTCCGCGGGAATCCCGGAGTCCTCGGCAGGTTCTTTCTGAAGGACAGAGGAGATACTTATTCCCTGGTTCCCCAGCGCCTTGGCGATCTGGGCGAAAACCCCGGGTTTGTCCAGAGCGTTAAGACGCAGGTAGAAACGACTCTGTATTTCCTCCGGTTGGAGTACCTTTGCCGGGGCCGTCTTGTCCGGCCAGATCGCCAGGGTGTTGAAAAGGAGCGGCGCCGTACCGGCAGCAATGGAGATAATGTCCGCCGCTACCGCTGAGGCAGTGGGGGAGCTGCCGGCTCCGCGGCCGTAGTGCATGGTATGACCCACGGCATGCCCGTATATGGAAACGGCATTGAAGGGGCCGGCTATCCAGGAGAGGGGATGGTCCTTTCCGATAAAGGCGGGTCGTACGCTCAATCTAACAGAGTCTTTTACCCGTTGTGCTATGGCCAGGAGTTTAATGGTGTACCCCAGCTCCTGACCGAAAATAACATCCTGAAGTTCCAATGTATCAATACCGATGACCGGTATGTCTTCGAGACTGACCCTCTGCTGAAAGGAAAGACTTGCCAGAATGGCGAGTTTGTGGGCGGAATCCATGCCGGAGACGTCCAAGGTGGGGTCTGCTTCGGCGAGACCGCTCTTTTGGGCGTCCGTTAGGGCATCGGCGTAGGGTTTTCCCTTTTCCATCATCTCGGTGAGGATGAAATTGCAGGTCCCGTTCACGATGCCGTAGAAGGCGTCGATTCTATTTGCCATAAGTCCATCGCAAATGGCACGGACCACAGGAATACCTCCGGCGCAGCTGGCCTCGAAGGAGAGTGTCCTTCCATTCTTTCTTGCCAGAGCAAAGAGTTCCGGACCGTAATGGGCCAGGAGGGCCTTGTTCGCGGTAACTACGTGTTTCCCCGCCTTAAAGGCTTCGGCAATAATATCTTTTGCAGTGGTGGTCCCTCCTACCAGTTCCACAACGGTTTCTATTTCTTCATCGACAAGGACTTTCTGGTAATCCCTTTCAAAGAGGGTTTCCGGGAGCCCCATAGCCTTAGCGTGGTCGAAATTAACGTCCACAATGTACTTCAAGTCAATTTCGAGTCCCGTTTTTTGAGTTATTAATTCCTTGTCCCGATGAAGGAGCAAGGCCGTACCGCCGCCGACGATACCGCAGCCGACAATGGCTACTTTAGAAACAGATTTTTCCGACATAGTTATCTCCCTTTGTTATCTCCCTTTTTCAGTCTCCTGTGGCTTTATGGTACGTAGGCTTTTAAGGATTGTCAATGATTCCCGTAAGTAATGATTCCCGTAAGCGGTGAAGTGGGGAAGGGGATTTCAAAAAAGACAGCGGGTACCTCACATCATGGTTTCTATAAACGTACGCTTTTAGAGGTACCCAGCGTTGAAAGGGACTTAAGGAGTTTTCTTTAGTACACCTATCTGCTATTTACTGCTCTTCTCCCAGATAGGTAAATAGATCTCCCATCCGGGAAAAATGGCATCCGGATTGTTTATTAGATCGCTGTTTTCAACCCATATAAGGGGCCAGTAGAATGGACTATCATACTCCATATCAGAAATAGACCAGAGGGTATCCGGCGGGGTTTTCTCTCCCTCTACCACATAGATCTCTCCGCCGGCCATGTTTTTGTACTGATTGGCCAGATTTCCCGCTTCCTCGAAGTACTCCATTGCCTTGCTGTAGTTTCCCTTCTCCTTTTCTTTCACGCCCTTTTTCCAGAGTTCCTGGGCGCGGCTTAGGAGAGTGTCGGCGCTTTCGTCGGCTAAGACCGCTGTCGTACCGGGAGAAGGCAGTTTGCTGGTGCTGTTATCCTCTGCTTCCTTCTCCGCTTCATCCTTTGCCTCTTTCTCAGCTTCTTCGGCATTCCATTCCTTTGGTTTTATAACCTCTCCATCTTCGGTAACCACCGTCATGGTAGATGCCTCTTCGATCTCTTTAGCGGTCTCCTCCATAAGGGCCTGGGATTGATACTGGGCCTTTCGTTTGGGGGATTCTCTTACTGCCTCCATGGCAAGGGCCTTTGCCTTAGAGAAGTGCTCCGTACTCTTTTCCAGCTGGTATCGCCGGTAGGCTTCCAGACCTTCGGTGTACTCCATTGTTGCCTTTTGTAGTTCTTCCGGGGCCCAAATGTATGCTTCCACCTCTTCCGAATCGTCCATATAGAGTTCGGTGTCTCTCTTGAGAATATTTGCCCAACGGATTTGTTCATCCAGGTCCTCGTAAAACTCGCCAAGGTCCTCCAGGGCCTTACGCCCTTGTTCTCGGGCATCGAGGAACTTCTCCTGTTTGAAAAGCTCCTTCACTTTTTCTCCCTCTTCGAGGAGCTTGGCCGTCTTTTCCGGTTCGAATTTCCCCGCTTCAATAGCTTTGAGTTTGTCCTCCATGGCAGCGTACCTTCTTAGATAGTCCTCGTACTGGGCTTCCGCGGCCAGCTGGAAGGAGGATTTTGCGTATTCCTTGGCAGATTTCAGGAGCTTTCTCGCCTCTTCAGGGTCGGACTCGCGTTTGTCCTTCGCCGCCGCGTAAGCGCTTACCGCCTTTTCATACTCATCGGAGGCGTAAATATCAGCGGAGGCCTTTTTTGCCTTTTCTATCTCTTCCATGGCGGCCCGCATTTCTTCATCCGATACGGGTTCCGGCTTTTCGGGTTCTTCCTCAGGTTCTTTCTCCGGTTCCTTCTCGGGCTCCTTTTCAGGTTCCTTTTCTGTTACCTCTTCCTTTGGTTCTTCCTCAGGCGCCTCCGGTGTGGAGGGACAGCCTGTTGCGAAAAGAAGTACAAAAACTGTAATAATTATCATTAAAAAAAGGGAAATGTTACGTTTCATGGCTAACCTCACTGTTAAGTTTAACGCCTCAAAAATCCGCAGTCAAACGAAAGTGTGAATTCCGCGGAATCTTTCCACCCAATATAGTTTCAAAATCAGCTACTTTTGAAACAGCCTCAACAACCTTTTTAAATATAACACTTAGCCCCGCTAGTTTCAGGGTTTACTTCTTCATTTTTGAAAATCCACCACTATATAAAAGTATAGTGTTATTCGTGCCCCCAGGTCAATGAAATTGTAAAAAGAAGAAGAAATTATCTTGACGGCAGGGCAATTCCGTACTAAATTTACTGTAGAGTTAAGGGAAGGGAGGTAACCAATGAAAGTACCACCCAAAGGGCTCAGCCGGTAACATGCCGGCGAGAAGAGGACGTCCCGGCGGAAACCGGGAGATTCTTGATGTAAGGAGGGTTAAGCAAAATAGATTGCACCTCTTTAAGGACATAGAGTTTCTTACAAAATCGCCGTAAACGGCGCCAAAAATGAGGGGTTCGGATAATAGAGAAAAGATTTAATCTACTCCTCTGTCCGGAGCTCCAAAGCCGACAAAAAATGGTCGGCTTTTTTTGTTTTTTCAAACCCCCACTATTCAAATCAAAAAACCACCATAGGCTGTGTCTATACAAGAC
>CAYXSD010000075.1:0-14571 GCA_964466335.1 uncultured Spirochaetales bacterium | reverse complement strand
TAAAGCGTTCCAATCCCTCTTTGACCTGGTCCCATTTGGCAGTGACAGATAATCGTAAGTACCCTTCTCCGGCTTCACCGAACTCAGTACCCGGTAAAACTTTAAGCCCTTCTTCCTTGATCAGTTCCAAGGCCACATCTAGGGATTTCATGCCGAAACATGTAACATTGGGAAATATGAAAAACGTCCCATTTGGTTTTTCACAGGTAATACCCTGAATCTCGCTTATACCTTTATACAGGTAGGCCACCTTGTCCCGGAATTCCTGGCGTAATGGGGCCAGTTGATCCTCAGGACAGTCCAAGGCAGCTAAGGCGGCCCATTGACCAACCGTAGACGGAGACAACAAGAGCAGGTAATGCAGCTGCTTTATATGGTGCATTACCTCCGGGGGGCCGACTAAGTAGCCGATCCGCATACCCATCATGAAGTAAGATTTAGAGAACCCGCGAAAGGTAAAGGTACGCTCCCGCATTCCGGGTAAGGAAGCGATACTTAAGGGGGGTTTAGGGACAGCAAACTCACGGTAAATTTCATCAACCAGGACAATAAGGTTGTGTTTCTTGGCAAACTCAGCCAGATTGCGAATAGTATCATCCGGCCAGGTTATACCCAACGGATTATTGGGATTGGCGAATACTAATGCCCGGGTTTTAGAGGTAACATACTGCTTAAGGACGGCCATATTGGGAACAAACCCTTCATCCTCTTTTAAGGGAACGAATATCGGCTCAGCTCCGCACGCCACCGTATCCATCGGATAATTGGCATAGTGCGGTGTAGGAACCAGGACTTCATCGCCGGAATGTAAAATGGTACGCATGGCCGCGTACAAGCCTTCCTGCACCCCGTGGGTTATAAGCAATTCCTGTTCCGGATCAATAGATGTTCCCCATTCGGTACCCACTATGTCCGATAAACGTTCTTTTAATTCCGGAATCCCATAGTAGGGAGTATAGCGCATGGGAAGGGTGTCTATTTTCTTTTTTACCTGCTCGCGGATATAGTGAGGCATTTCCATGTCCGGGTTGCCGGACATAAGGTCTACTAAGTTTTCTTTCCCTTCTGCGGCTGCCAGCATTTTTTTGCGGTCTCCATAAGGGATGTTCGCGATATAGGGATTAACCTTGATTTCGAATGACATACCAATCTTCCTTCTAATTTAATATTGTCATGTTCTGCTACTATTGCGTTTATCTGAGTTGCTGTCAAGTTTAGTGGATAAGAATCCTGAACAGTATTTCTCCGCTCCAATGCGTTTGTCCTGTAGAATACATAAGAATACATAAGGCTAGATTGACAGCGGAAACGATTAACCCTATCCTTCTGGAAAAGGAAACACCATGTCGGAAGAATGGAACTTTATAACAGCGCCGGCCGATAGCTTTGCCGGTGTCCTTTTCCCCACTCCAGGCGGCCTTACCTTTTACGAGACCGCCGACCTTGTGGATGAAATCTCCCACATAAGCCCGATTCGAGGCATCTGCTTATTTGAAGTCCGCCCCGAACTTGATTTCAACGATATGACCGCCTCAACCGCCGCCCACCTGCTGATCAACTTTATCGGCACCCTTGCTAAACACAGACACACAAACGGTCCGAGCTCATAGACCTTTGCGAGAAAGACCTTCGTAAGAAGCCGAGCCAAGCGCGTTTACGCGCGTCACTGTCGCTTTTTTTTCCGTCCATGAGGACACGCATAAAGACATAAGCCGCATACAGGGGGCCAATCCTTGGCTTTAAGTACATCAAAAAAATCAATGCAGAGGTCAACATCATAGCGGGCTTCACGGGGCTCTTCAGGGGTGAAATTACGTCCCGTATACGCCCCAGCTGGACAAATATTTACACACTGCATGCAGGAGCCGCATCGCTGCTCCATGGGCTCGCCTGTAGGCTCTAACGGGGCATTAGTAAGAACAGTGGACCAACGAACTCGAGGACCGTGTTCCGGTGTTATCAGCATACAATTCTTACCGATCCAGCCTAATCCGGCCAAATAGGGAGGAAGCTTATGAGAAAAAGATCCTTTCATGGATGGGTAATCTACTATTTTAGATGCAGGGATGGGATGGGCACGAAATCCTTCCTTTTGCAGAAAAGAACTGATAAGCGAGGTTGTCAAGTCCATCCGCATATTAATAATATCATAGGCGTGATAGCGATAATCAACTTTAACCGTATAGCTCTCTGTTTGTTCAAGGCGATTCACTAAATCATCGAGCAGGACAATTCCGATCGTTATCGCCCTGGGAAACTCAGACAATTCAGTACCGCCTTGTTCAACAATAAAATCTTTTGCAGGACCTAAATCGGCCACACCGTAATAATCAATTCCGCCATTTTGCAGAAAAGGTGCAATATCGGACTTTATATCATTCATCTGTTCTCTCCTGTTTTTTTTAATTACATTGAGGCTCTTTCAAAATTAGTTAATTTTGAAAGTGGCTGCATTAACTTTTTTATTTGCTTTGCTCTAAGAGTTCATCGATACGATTTTTTGCCTTAAGGGCATTGAAGCACTTTTCAGGCAGATCATCGATTCCGTTGTAGGCCCCGAGAATCATACCCACCGCGTGGTTTCGCGCCGCCGAGTCGCCCCCTGCCATTACGCTCGCTACCAGGGCCTCCTTGATGTCCTCCTCATAACATGCCATGAGGTGCATTACCGAGGGCACCCCGTGCTCCACCGAGCATGCCTGCCCCAGCTCTGCGATCGCCTTTACATTGTATCTATAGTGCACCCCCAGTGCGAGAGAGTCGCCTATAAAAGATCCGTAAACCATTGCCTTAGCTCGTTCCATACTTATTCCTTCGGTTCAAAAAGCTCAATTGCAATATTATCGGGCCCTTTAATGAAGGCCAATCTTCCGTTAGAAGCCTCTTTAGGCGGTACGGTAAATTGTACACCCTTTGCGCTGAAATCCCGGTAGATCTCATCCAGATCGCCTACGGTTATACCGATGTGATTGTAACCGAAAATTGTCCTGGAAGCATCGTCCTCTATGCTTTCTCCCTCTTTAAGCCCGCGCAACCAAATCTGGATATTCTCCAATTTTAATTTAGAACCCGGTGCGGAACCGAAAGTAGTGCTCCCGAGAGGCTCGGCCGCGAACATCTCCATAAAAAATCGTTCCATTGTATCCAGATTGCTGCATACCACATGAATATGATCACAATAAAAGCTCATGTTTCCTCCATACTTTTTGATATAGCTCATCAGCCGGTTTCGATACTAATGGTTTCCCTGTTATCCTTTTCCAGGCCCTGCTAGTGGAAGTGGATTTACCGTAAGTGATAAGCATACCGGTCTAAGGCATAAAGTTCAATCGTATCGGGGCTTTCAAAATTAGGTAATTTGGAAAGAGCCTTAAATATTCCGAAACTGGGCAACGATCATCCAGGTTGTTAATAAATCCAAATATCAGTACTCTTGCCTATGGAGGCAGGGCTTTCATCTTTGGATGACCCAATAATAGTCATATGCGCAAAATCGTTATTCCCAAAAATACGAAGGTTATCTTTGCCCTTATTGCGATCCATTTTATAGGTGATTTTTATTTTTCTTTTATCAATCCTCTTCTTCCTGTGTTTGTTACCAAGTTTTCGCTTACTCTCACCCAGGTAGGGATTATCACCGGGGCCAGCCGACTTTTGGCGTTCATAATTCAACCGTCGGTGGGCTATATATCCGATCATCATTATCCACGTTTTTTTATTCTCGGCGGGATATTGATGTCGGTTATTTTTATACCCCTTCTGGGGATATCACCGAACTACGGAATTCTTATGTTGTTTGTCTGCTTAGGTGCAATCGGATCTTCTATGTTTCATCCCACTTCAGCGGGAATGGTTTCACTATTCGCCGGCCGCAAACTGGGACTTTCCCTGTCTCTTTTCAGTATGGGAGGGACCCTGGCATTCGCAGTAGGACCACTCTTCATTTCTGCTGTAGTAGATGTTTTCGGATTAAGCGCTACCGCATACACTATGGTAATAGGATTAGTCTCCGTATTTTTTATTGGCCGAGTTCTTCCTCATCCGCAGACCGGACAGCTTAAAAATTTCGGTTTTTTTAAATCTATGAAAGAGGCAATTGGCCCTGTTTGGCGCTCGTTGTTTGTTCTCTGGCTGGTAATGGTATTACGTGCATACGTCGGACAATCTTTTTTAACCTTTATACCGGTGCTCTATTCACAAGAGGGCCATTCACTTCTTTCCATTGGAACAGTAGTTTCCCTTTTTACTATCGCCGGGACCATCAGCGGGCTAATAGCCGGTCATCTCTCTGATAAGCTGGGTTATAAACCAATTTTCTTTACCGCCTACATCTTAGCAACCCCTGCCCTCTACCTCTTGTTAATGCTAAGCGGAAAATGGGTATACTTGGGCTCCTTTATCGGGGGGTTTTTTATTTTTGCCACCATGCCTTTGGGAATAGCCATTGCACAAAAATTGGCCCAGAAAAGCCGATCCATGGCTTCCAGTTTGATGATGGGTTTTGCCTACGGTACGGGAGGAGTTCTGGCACCTATTACCGGTACTCTGGCAGACATGTACTCAATACGAACTGTCTTAACAGTTCTATCATTTATACCGATTCTTAGTACCCTGTTAATCGTACTATTAAATGAGCCACCGAAAATTGCCGATAATTCCATTTATTGAAATCCTCTTGTTTGACAAATACCCATTTAGCAGTTACGATAGATAGTGAGTCCAATGTAAAAATCAAGAGTCAGGCCTTTTTCATGTATTCATTGGTCATCGCAGAGGATACTCTTGGCTGGGCAGAGAGAGTAAATATTATACAAGTCTTCACTCATCCCGCGGACAGGTTTCCTCAATTAACATCCATATAGATGTAAGTGAAAAAGTTAGAACAAAAACACATAGCAGATAAGGAGAAAAAAGTTATGCCTCCAGTAATTGACTCAAAAAAATGTAACTGCTGTGGAACATGCTATCAGGTATGTCCCCAGGATGTCTTTTCCCAAAAGGGAAAAAAACAACAACCCCTTATCGCCTACCCTGATGAGTGTTGGTATTGCGGCGCTTGTGTCGTGGATTGCCCTCAGCAAGCAGTTCGGCTGAAACTGCCGTTGCAACTGCATATCGTTCCATCTCCTGCTCTATACGGGCCTCCCAAACCTGGAGAAGAAGAACAAATAAAAAAAGCAGCAGCATTTACCAAATCACAACCGGGAAATGGAGAAATACATGGCTAACATTGAAATAGTTGAGCATACATATGATATCTGTATTGTCGGTGGAGGACTCGCCGGTTGTATGGCGGCCATACGAGCAGGGGAATTGAATGAAAGTGTGGTACTGATAGACAAATCAAATCCGGAACGTTCAGGATGTGCCGGTGCCGGCATTGACCATATTTTTGGTTATTTCCCGGATGTTCAAAAACAAGAGGGCATTTCTTTAGACGACATGGTTGAAGACCATGTTAATAATCTTTCTAAAGGATTGGCAAACAAAAAAATGGTGCGCTACATCTTTGAAACCAGTTACGATCGAATTTTAGATTTGGAACGATACGGTGCTAAAATTAGATACGAAGATTCTACATTGCCCGGTAAATTAAGATTGCAATATCAGCTCCACATTGGTCGGAATACTTTGCATTTTGACGGTAGAGATATTAAACGTATTATGGTTAACACGGTAAAAAAGAACGGTGTAGATATATTAGACAGGGTTATGATAACCGACCTTCTAATGAATGATGGTAAGGTTGCCGGTGCCGTGGGCTACGGGACCCGTGACGGGAAATTACATGTTATCCACTCTAAATCGGTTGTCATGAGCTGCGGTCGTCCCAACCGTCTTTATCGTCCTCTTAACGGAATGACATTTGCTATCCGTATGGCTCCCGCACTCACCAGTGACGGCAAAGCCGCTATGTTTCGTGCCGGCGCGGAGTTAATAAACATGGAATTCCTTTCCATTCCGGGACGTTGGTCTTCTAAAAACTTAATTCGCGGCGGCGGGCTGCCTCGGGGCTCTTTTCAACCCCCGGGTATCGGCCTTAACGGAAAGCACGAAGTTGTTCGGCCGAGGACACATGAACTGGAAGATTACGGTTCAAAATGGCAGGGAGACAAAGCAACACCTTGGGGCACCGGTAAAACCTACGAAGGTGAACTAAATGCCGGCCGCGGTCCAATCTGGGCAGACATGTCATGGGGTACTGAAGAAGATCAAGAATACATGAAATGGGCGGTAACTCACGAGGGATTAGGTGCTGCTTTTTTACACATTATGGATCAGTACGGACTTGATTTTCGTAAACATAAAATTGAAACATGGCCAATTGAACCTGAACATTCAGCAGGTGGAGCATGCGGTCCAATAGTAGATGAAACTACTCAAACAACGATACCCGGATTATTTGCCGCCGGAGATGAAGCAGGCGGAGTTCCCGGGAGTACCGCGCCTGGTGCTATTACCATGGGCCATTTAAGTGGTGAATCTGCAGTCCACTATTCGAAAAATATTTCGAGTATTCCTACAGGCAAAGGCGAAAAAGAGATTGAAGACTTCTGCAATCACATTCTTTCTCGTAATGAAGGCGATCATTGGAAAGACGCACAGCTTACCATTCATAACATTATGTCCGACTACAATGTTGACCGGAGGTCCGAGACAATGGCAGCTCGTGGTTTGGAATGTCTTGAATATCTTAAAAATACTATGAAGCTCTCCGCGGATAATCCGCACGATATGACCCACTGTTTAGAGATGCGAAGTCTTATCGATACAGGACAAATCATCTTTCGCGCTACCATTGAGAGGAAAGAAAGTCGTCCACCGCAATTCAAACGGTTAGACTGCCCTGAACAGGACGATGCCAACTGGTTCTGTTTTCTCGGCCAGAGAAAAGAAGGAGATAAAATAGTCTTCGAGAAACATAAACCATCGTAGGCTCCTGTCATACTATATCTTTTTTATGAAGATATTGAGGCTCTGAAAAATAGCATTTTGAAAGAGCCTCACCTGTTATTGAAGATTACAAGGAGCCGCAACATGCAAAAAGACTTTTTCAAAAGATGTCAACCTCGCATAACCTTGCTTGAAGAAGAACAGAAAAAGGAAATACATCATGCCAGTTTAAAAATCTTAGAACGCAACGGTGTTCTGGTACACGACACTGAAACAGTGGAGCTATTGCAAAACGCAGGCTGCAGGGTTACGGACAATAAGCGAGTGTATATACCGGGTCATCTAGTTCAACAAGCCATTCAAACAGTCCCTCAGCATGTAACTATATATAACCGGCTAGGCAGACCTGCCATGGAACTAGAAGACCGGAAGTCCTATTTCGGGACCGGGTCAGATACGCCTAATGTTATTGATTTTGAAAGCGGCCGCCGTAGAGAGGCCGTGCTTCAAGATATCAGGCAATCTGCACAATTGGCAGAAGGTCTTGATAATCTTGATTTTGTTATGAGCATGGGGTTAGCAAAAGATGTACCGGTAAAACGTTCCGATCGATTCCATTTTGTAGAAATGCTGAGAAACACAACGAAACCGATTATGTTTACCGCATGGGACTTAGATGGTTTAAAAGAAATATACTCCATGGCTGTGGCAGTTGCCGGAAGCGAGGAGGAGTTTCGCGCCAAACCGTTTATTATTCATTATGCAATGAATATTGCTCCTTTTGTTCATAACCAAGAATCTGTACAAAAAGTACTTTTCTGCGCGGAAAAAGGCATTCCCGTAGAGTACCATTCAGTTGATATAGGCGGCAGCACCGCCCCGGCAACCTTAGCTGGTGCATTTGTGCAGGGTAACGCGCGCAACCTTAGCAGCATTGTTATTCATCAACTAAAATTCCCGGGGGCACCGATGTCTACCGATGCTTCAGTAGCTTTTCTTAACATGACTACAATGGTCTCGCCGTATTTTTCTCCTGAAGTTTGGCTGGCCTCCATAATGAGCAAAGAGATGGCCCTCTTTTACGGGATACCGACGTTTGCCAAAGCCGGTGCCGGCGATGCTAAGATACTCGATCAACAAGCAGGAATTGAAATAGGTCTTTCCATCTATCATGAATATTTAGTTGGTAATAATCTTATCCATGATATGGGATATCTTGAATCCGGAATGACCGCTAGTCTCGAATCCATGGTTATTTGCAATGAAGTTGCCAGTTTAGTAAAGCATATAGGAAAAGGGTTCGATTTCAGTCCTTATCACATGGCACTTGAACTAATAGAGAAGGTAGGACCGGAAGGCAATTATTTAGTTGAAGACTACACTCTGGATAATTTCCGCAAAACATTTTGGTTTCCCACTGTAATGGACCATAACAATTACTCCACGTGGCTTAATAAAGGTTCCAAGGATATGAAAGCCCGCGCGCGTGAAATAGCTAAGCAGATATTAGACCAACACGAACCGATTCCATTAAGTCAGGCAGCGGACAAAGAAATTGATTCTATTTTAACGTTTACTGAATAACATGTAATGCCCGGAGTCGATATTACTGAACTCATTCCCCGCCTTGATATCAATAACGTAAGCTCAATTTTTATGGCGAGGATAATTCTTAATATTATAGGAAGTATGGCACATTCAGGGCAGTTATAGAAACAGATTTTCTATAGGGTTATAACTACAATTGGTTCGCTATATCCCGAAAATCAAAATTTTGCGGCACGGCACCCATTTCTTTTTGGATTCGAAAACAGTTCCGCATGCCTTCTTTATCCAACTGAGCATCCAGCTCCCAGGAAGGTAAATTCCGCTCTAAAGACTTGCGGAATGCATCGGTTTCAATTTCAAACACCTCTCCACCGATAGCGGCAGCTTCTTCAATATTTTCCGAAAGAGATAGACAGGACTGCCGAAAAGCAGTTATCGCCCGCTGTAACAAATCCGGGTTTTCCTTCAGCATCGTATCGGAGGCAATAATCACTCCCCACTGATATGTGGGATAGAACTCTCCGACCACGTGAAGTACCCGTATAACTCCCTGACTCTCACCCAAAGAGACATAGGGTTCCACCACAAAGGCCGCGTCTGTGTTGCCGGAGGTAACGGTTTCTAATCGACCGTACCGATCTCCCATGGGGACTTTCTCGATATCTTTGTCCGCATCCAACCCGACTGTACTAAGCATTTTTTTAAGGAAATAATCGTCGCAGCTTCCTATAGAGAGCAGTCCTACACGTTTTCCCTTCAACTGTGTCAAGCTTTCTATTTCAGGTTTCGCTACCAGGAAGTGGTCCAGTTGTTTGATAATGCTGCTCCCTATGACCCGCGCCTTTAACCCGTCAGCGAATGCCTTGGAAAACGGCAATAACCCCATCTCCCCTATAGGCGCTTCTCCGGATTCTATTCCCGCGGCCAGCTCCGGGCCGCCCCAATAGTATTTTATCTCCAGGTCGATGCCCTGCCGGGCAAAAAAGCCTTTTTCTTTGCCGTAATAAAGAGGGAACCGCTCAATCCAAAAAGAAGGAACGCCCCATAATAGTTGTTGCATGTTTTAACTCCGGATGAGCTTTGTGCTAAAATACTTTTTACATATAATTTTTACAGTGTATTGCCTTAAGCCGCGAACCGTTCTAATCGGAACGGTGCATTCTTTTCTCCAGGGCACTTACGCCCAAAGACAATAACATACAGACCACAAAGTACATAATGGCAACCGTTATCCAGACCTCGAACACCCACATTGTACTCATAGCTAGCTGTAATCCCTGAAAGGTCAGCTCCTGAATAGAGATTGCAGCAACGATAGAGGACCGTTTTATGGTGTTTATAAATTCATTCCCTAGGGGAGGAATTATCTGTTTAAAAGCCTGGGGCATAATAATGTAACGCATCTGGTCCCACCAGGAAAGTCCTAAGGAATAACCTGCTTCTCGTTGACCACGCTCAATCGAATCGATACCGGAGCGGATAATTTCGGTTATATAAGAACCTTCGAACACTCCAATGGTGATGATCCCGGAAACAAATTGAGTAAACACCTGCTTTTCAGCGAAAAAGAAGGAGAGAACGCGCTGTGTCTGCTCCGGCTGGCTTCGTATAAACTCTTCTACTCCCAACAGGGGTAATAACTGTCCACTGGCAAAATAGTAGAAAATAAAAATAAGAACCAAAGGCGGGAGATTACGAATGAGTTCTACATAGGCCCTTCCTACCATGCGCAGAAACAAAATTTTAGTGGTACGAAATACACCAAAAATGACTCCGAGTACCGTACCAAATATAGTCGACCAAATAGCCAACCGTATCGTGGTAAAAAGTCCTTCAAGTAAATAGTTGGCCTCGAAATTACCGGTCTCGGCATTACGCTTAACTAAATAGCGTGGAATACTCTTCCAGTTACTATCATACTCCATTTGTACCGTAATGCGGTAATAAAAGAAAATCCCTACAGCAATAACAATTAAGATAATGACAAAATCGAGAGGTTTAAATTTTATCTTTTGCTGTAACACTGTATTTCCCTTGTTTCAATTGGTTTTATAGTAACCATCCTTCGGCTTTAACAGCCGAAGGATGGTATGGTATTGAATAGTAAATAATGGTTTATTCGACTTGGTCCATCCATGCGTCACTGTCAAACCAGTAATCGTGCTTATCCGGCAGCCAACCGGTGTCCATGTGAATCTGGATCCAGCTATCGAAATAACGGAGTCCGTTTAGGTCGCCCGGACGTAAAGCAAAACCAATAGGCTCGTCACGTAAAGATTCCCCGCCGAAGGGTCGATACAACGTATCAGAATACTGGTTTACATAGTTAAAAGGTTTAGGAGCAGCGGATACCCAACCATGGGCATTGCCGTTTAATATTTCCTGTACTACTTTCCCTTCATCGTCAAACTCACGTATTTCCGCCTTAGGAAACAATCTTTGTGCAGTTGGTTTAGCGGTGGAACCCATGCGAATAGCAAAAACAACGTCTTCTTTATTGAAATCTTCAATGCTGTCCCAGCTGCCGTTATCGCACATTTCGATGTTGGCTGCCATGTCCTGGATAGCATAGTCATAGGGGCGGCTAAAATTAACCTTTAATGCCCTCTCAGGGGTAATGGTCATACCACCGATAATTACGTCAAATTTACCGGTAAGCAGTGCCGGAATAATACCGGACCATTGGGTAGGTACAAACTCAACTTCTACACCCATATCTTCAGCAAGCTTGGTAGCTACGTCAATTTCAAATCCGATCAGGTTGCCGTCTTTATCTTTAAACGCCCAAGGGGTAAAAACACCAACACCGACTTTTATAACACCGCGTTCCATAATGTTATCGATAACACTCTTTTCTTCTTGTTGTGCCTTTGCCTGGTCCCCGCCGGCTTCCTCTTTCGGACCGCAGGAGGTCATAACCCCTACGAGACCGGCAGCCATAATTAAAATCAGCGCGACTTTAAGTACAGTACTAATTTTTTTCATCTCGTTCTCCTTTTTTTTGATAAATGAAATAGTTATATATTTTCCTGAAATACTATTTTTCAGGAGACATAAGGAGTCTCGGCTTAACGCGTTTTGGTGTTTCCACGTATTCGGTACTTACTAAGCCTAAACTCCGCTCAACACTACGACCGTGTACTACCGGTACCTCCATATCGTTTTTATAATATTTGGCTTAAAAATAGTTTGGTGCGTTCTTCCTGCGGGTTCTGGAAAAAGTGCTCGACCGTACCTGTTTCAATTACGGCGCCCTCATCCATTAAGATAACCCAATCACTAACTTCCCGCGCAAACCCCATTTCGTGGGTAACGACAACCATGGTCATACCGTCACGTGCCAAACCTTTCATAACTTCCAACACTTCGCCGATCATTTCAGGGTCTAATGCACTGGTGGGCTCGTCAAAAAGCATTACTTTGGGCATCATGGCAAGAGCACGCGCGATTGCTACCCGCTGCTGCTGTCCACCGGAAAGTTGTGCCGGATAGCTGTTGGCCTTCTCGGCAATCCCTACCTTCTCCAGCATGTCCATAGACATATCAGTGGCTTGCTTCTTGCTTTTTTTGCGTACCCGTATTTGGGCCAAGTTTACATTTTCCAAAGCGGTTAAATGCGGAAAGAGGTTGAACTGCTGGAACACCATTCCCACCTCTTTTCTGATTTCTAGGCGGTGTTTTTTGTCATCGTCCAAGGGTATTCCATCTACCACAATTGTCCCCGAGTCCGGTTCTTCCAGTCCGTTTATACAACGCAACATGGTAGACTTGCCGGAACCGGATGGCCCCATAATAACCAGCACTTCTTTACGTTTGATTTCGCAGGAAAAGTCTTTAACCGCCTGCACTCCACCGGGAAATGTTTTATATACGTTTTCAATAGTAATTACAGTATCACCAAGTTCTTTTTTCTTTTTTTGAATTGTTTCTTTATTACTATCACTCATTTATTAGTCTCCAAAACCAATTTTTATTACGTTATGTTAAAACTTTCCACCGTTTTTCCATAATACTTACAATTGTCGACAAGGTTGCTGTTATTACCAGATACATGGCCGCCGCTGTAAACCATGCCTCGAAAGTAAGAAATGTATCGGAAGCCACTATCTGGGTTTCCAATGTGAGGTCGCTCAATGCTACCATGCTGACTAAAGCAGTGTCCTTAAATAAAGTAATTACCTGGCTGGTCAAAGGCGGTATTATCCGCCTCATCGCCTGGGGCAGTACCACACTGCGGTAAATCTCAAAGCGGCTCATACCCAGGCTGTAGGCCGCCTCCCACTGCCCCTTATGTATGGAGACAATTCCACCCCGGAATATTTCCGATACATAGGCCCCCTCGAACAGGCTCAAAGCCAACACGGCAGATCCGAACCTTTCTAATCCGATAATCGGTCCAATAGCAAAGTAAAGCAGGAAAATTTGAACCAACAAAGGGGTATTACGAATTATTTCCATGTACACCCGAGCAATCCAACGACCGGCAAAAGACCCCGACAATCGCAAGAGAGCGGTAGTCATGCCGATTACCGTCATTAAGATTAAACTTACCCCGGAAATTTTGAAAGTGAAGAATAACCCTTCGACAAGACGCCCGGGAACTAATGTGCCGTCTTCCATCTGAAAAAGATATTTGGGCATGCGGTACCATTGCCAGTTGTATTCGAGATGGGTTGTGCTAAGATAAATTAACCATCCAAAAAACCCACCCAGGATAACAAACTGTATAATATCCCGCCAAGGAGGTTGGAAAAGAATAAAATTCTTGAAAAAGGGTTTTACATATTTGTGATAAAATGAATACTTCGCTTCAACTTTTTGTTTCATATTTTTGTTTCATACTCTATCAACTTTTTCCAACTTTTCATAATGCAGCTTCTTCCCGTTAATTGTTAACGAATTGTACATTAACAGGTTCCTCTTGTCAACTGGTTTTTGCTCAATCCACTCAATCTAATTTCACATATTGAGAATGTGTTTACTATTGTGCAACACCAAAATAATGAAACACCGACTGGGCTTGTACGGCAGCTCCAATAGGCAGTACCGCATCCTCGTCAAAATCAAAATAGGGGCTGTGCAGCGGGTAGACAAACCCTTTCTCTTTGCTGTACACCCCCAAATGCCAGTACACACCCGGTACTTTGTTATGGAAATAGGATACGTCGTCCCCAGTTGTCATTATTTTCTTTAGCATTCGCACATTATCCGTGCCTACAACCTTGCCGGCAGCGCTTTGCCATACATTAATTAACTCCGGATCATTGTAGACTGCAGGGTAGCCCCGTTGAAAGGTAACGGAGGCTGTTCCCTCGTAGACCCCGGCCACATTACCGGCAATATTTTGAAGGCGCTGTAATAACTCATCCAATTCTTCGGGTGTTCCGGTTCGAATGCTGCCGATTAACTCCACTGAATCGGGAATAATATTACTTGCAGAACCACCGTGAATCGATCCAATACCCAGGATAAGCGGGTTTCCTGGATCCACCCGTTTGGGCAGCAGGCCTTGAATGGTTTGTACAAAATTAGCCGCCATGAGCACGGGGTCGTTGACGGCAAGGGGCATTGCAACATGGCCTCCTTTCCCCTGCAGTGTAACATAAAATGTACAGGAAGAGGTACTTGCATAGCCGCCCCTGCTGGCCACTTGCCCTTCAGCGACCAGCGGATTCACGTGCAACGAAAACATTGCGCCGACTTTAGGATTATCCAGCACCCCCGCTTCTACCATTGGCTTCGCCCCTCCCGGTAGTGTGTCCTCATTGGGCTGGAAAATAAACTTTACATTTCCCGGGAGTATCTCGGCATTTTCGGCCAGAAGAGATGCCGTACCCATAAGAATAGCTGTATGCGCGTCATGGCCGCAGGAATGCGCTTTCCCCTGCTCACAGGAGGCATATTCCGCCTTCTTTTTTTCCTGCATAGGAAGCGCGTCAATATCCGCCCGTAATGCAACGGTTCTAGTGCGGTCCTTTCCGTATAATGTTCCGACAACCCCGGTACCGGCGATCCCGGTTGTAACTTCCAGATTTAATTTCTGCAAATGTTTTGTTATTATTTGTGCGGTACGCTGCTCCTGCATACCCAGTTCCGGATGACGGTGTAAATCACGCCGTACCTCTTTCA
>CAYXSD010000074.1:0-14580 GCA_964466335.1 uncultured Spirochaetales bacterium | reverse complement strand
CCTTCCCTCTGGAACCAGCCGTATAAGGGAAGTGAGTATAGTCCTGAGAAGTAGTGTATAGACGCTTCAAAGCAAAAAGAGCCTTGATTTACTAAAGCAAAAGCCACCACCCTCACGCCGTGGGGAGTATCGAGCCTTGGAAGTTCGCGGATCTCCTGCTGTTGGATGAAGAGCTGAACCTGAAAAAGGTTTTTTTCAGAGGAGAGGAGTTATTCCCCCTCCTGAGTTCCCAAAGTTGAAAAGGCCGCCACAATACTAAAGGCGATGTAGAGACCCGAAGCCGCACAGACAAGCAGATGGAGGGACACCCCTGCGTCGGCCAGGATGCCGGTAATATTTATGGTAAGGATACCGGCAATCGCGGAGACAAGCATAATTAAGGCCTGGGCGGTGCCGATGATATTCGGGAACCTTCTATATGCTTCGGAGAGTAAGGCCGGAGCTTCAAAGGACCAGAAAAATCCTCCAACAGGATAAGCTAGACTGATAACAAGGGCGTTTTTCGTAAGCAGCCCGGCGAGCAGGATTGTTCCCCCGGTAATTCCCGGAAATATCATAAAGAAACGCCGCCATTTGTGGTCCGGTAAAAATATAAGAAAGATTCGTGAAAGGAAATAGCCCGCCGCGAAGAGCATGAGTACCGTCCCCGTTCCCATGGGCAAAACGGCGAAGCTTTTTTTAAGATAGGTGGGCATCCAGCTGTGGAGCATACTGTCCGCTCCTCCGTGAAGGAAGAGGAGGACCGGGAATATCCAAAATCCCTTTCGTGTTAAGAGGAACCTGTACTTGCTCAAGGATGTAACCATCTCCTCTTTAAAGTCCCGGGGAGCTGTCTCTTTCAATTCTCTTCCCGGGGCACGGTAGTGGAAGAGTAAAAAAAGAAAAACGCTAATTCCGGAGAGGATGCCGAAAGGAAGATGAAGAACCAAAGAAAAGTGTTCCGGATAGTTGTTCATAAAATATTCGATAATAACGGGAAAAAAAAGACCCGGAAGCAGTCCTGAAACCATGTTCAGGGAAAAGCTCTTCCGCTGCCAGTGGGGATAGAGCTTGAGAATATAGAGAGGAGCGGAGAGGTTAATAACCGCGGCAAAGATCCCTATAGCAATCACGGAGAAGAGGAAGAGGATAAAGGTCTTTGCCAGGGCGGCGAAGAGAAACACGATAATATATCCTGCGAAGCCGATGGACAGCATTTTTCGAGGCCCCATGATGTCGAGAGCGGGTCCCGCGGTAAGATTTATTACAATCCTCCCCAAAGATGAAGCTGAAAGGAGAAATCCGAGGGACGCCGCGGTTATAGAAAAGTAGCTGTCCAGGCGAAGGGCAAGAACGGGCAGGACACTTCCCCGATAGGTGGACATAAATACGGCAAGGAGAATCAGGAGGACCCAGGGAAAGTAACGCCGGTTTGTTGATTCCTTCATGAGGTGTAATTTCCCGTTATTGACAAGTCATAATCCATAATTTATAATTTATTGTTATAACATTAGAACAATAAATTGTCAAATAAAGGTCGGGAAAATAAAGGTAGGCACTAAAAATGAATAAAACACAGGAATTATATAAAAAAGCAAAAGAGCTAATACCGGGAGGGACCCAGCTTTTAAGCAAACGGCCGGAGATGTTCGCGCCTAATCAGTGGCCGCCGTACTATTCCAAGGCAAAGGGCTGCAAGGTCTGGGACCTGGACGGCAATAAGTACTACGACATGACCACCATGGGGATCGGTTCCTGTCTCCTCGGCTACGCGGACCCGGTGGTAAACCAGGCGGTTATTGAGGCAGTACAGGATGGGGTCATGAGTACACTCAACAGTCCCCAAGAGGTGGAGTTAGCTGAGCTGCTCATTGAGCTTCATCCCTGGGCGGAGATGGTCCGCTACGCCAGAAGCGGCGGGGAGATCATGTCCGTGGCTATCCGTATAGCCAGGGCGGCCTCGGGGAAAGACAAAATTGCTTTTTGCGGGTATCACGGGTGGCACGACTGGTACCTGGCGGCGAATCTGGGAGGAGAGGACAAGCTGGACGGACAGCTCCTTCCCGGGCTTGAACCGAAGGGCGTACCCAAAGCCCTAACGGGGACCATCCATCCCTTCCACTACAATACCATAGAAGAACTCGAAAACATCGTTGAAGCTCATGGCCCAGAAATTGGGGTCATTGTGATGGAACCCTTTCGTTATCGCGGCCCGGAGAATGGATTCCTGGAAAAAGTGAAACAGATCGCTTCGCGCTTGAACGCGGTCCTCATATTCGATGAAATAACCTCAGGGTGGCGGCACCACCTCGGGGGAGTGCATATGAAACTCGGTGTTAAGCCGGATATGGCGGTCTTTGCCAAGGCCATAAGCAACGGGTTTCCCATGGGAGCGGTAATAGGAAGGCGGGAAGTTATGGACGCGGCCCAGGAGAGCTTTATAAGCAGCACCTACTGGACCGACCGCACCGGTCCAACAGCTGCACTGACGACGATAAAACAGTACCGAGACAGAGATGTACCGTCTTTGGTGGCAGAAACCGGGAAGAAGGTCCACTCCCTCTGGAATGATGCGGCTCAGAATGCAGGCCTTTCTATCGAGATCGAGGGCCCCCCGGCCCTGAGTCATTTTTCTTTTTCAGATGAAAAGGACGGCGAGATGACCACTCTTCTTGTTCAGGAGATGCTGAAGCGGGGAATCTTCGGGAACACCGCCTTTTACACCAGTGCCGCCCATAACGAAGAGGCCCTATCCGCTTACGAGAAGGCCCTCCATGAGGTGTTTCCCATCATAAAAGGCGCCCTGGAAAACGGCACGGTTAAGGAAAAGCTTCTAGGGCCGGTGCGGCACAGAGGATTTACCCGCCTTACCTAAATCCGGCGGTATTGCTTCTAGGAGGAGTCAATCATGCAACTGTTAAGTCAGCAGGCAAGAGAGTTTTTCAAAGCAGAACTGCAAGATTTTGTTCCCCGTCAAGTGTGGGACAGTCACGTCCATGTCTCCTACGCCGTTCCGGAATTCAAAACCGGGGCCGGGTTGCGCGACGGGGAAGACTGCACCGCGGAGGTCGTGGCGTCTTGGGACCGGGAGCTGCTGCCGGGATGCCAGATGCGGTATTCCTTTTTAGGGTTTCCCTATCTCGGGGTTGACGCGGGAAAAATGGCCCGGTACACCATCGATCAAACGGAATTATTTCAAGACCTTTATTCTTCCGGCGTGAACGGAAGCAATAGTAATGGTTCTACAAATCCTGTAACAGCCGCCTTTCCGGTGGTGTCCCCGGACATGGACCTCAGCCAGGTAGAGGAGATTGCACGTCATCCCGTGGTGGCCGGTTTCAAACCCTACCGTCTTATGAGCAGTACCGGCGATGTGGACGAGTGCTCCATTACCGATTTTCTCCCGGAGGAACAGATCGAAATAGCGGACAAGTACGGTCTTATCATTCTCCTCCATATGTCGAAACGGAGAGGACCGGAGGACCCGGAGAATATCAAGGACCTTAAGCGGCTTACCAAAGAGTATCCGCGGGTAAAGTGGCAGCTTGCCCACTGTGCCAGGAGTTTTAATCCTCTCTTTTTAGAGCAATCCATCTCCGAGTTAAAGAAGATACCGAACCTCTGGTACGACACCTCGGCGGTCTGTGAATCCGAGGTATTCGATATCCTCTTTAGAGAGGTCCCGGTGGAGCGGATTCTCTACGGGTCGGACCATATCCCGGGTCACGTGGACGGCGGTAAGTATGTGGCCTTTGGACGCGGCTGGATGTGGCTTAACCCGAAAACGGCGGATATGAATCTTACCCATTGCGATCCGGGGACCTTCCCCATGGTCTACGAAGAACTCAGAGCAATGAAAAATGCCATGAAGAACGCCGGATACGGCGATAAAGAAAAAGAGGCGGTGTTCTTCTCAAATACAAAAAAACTCATGGAAGATGTCCTCAATAATAAAGGATAATAAAGAAAACAGCAAAGGCTAGTACTGTCCGTACTTATCAATGAGTTCCGGAATCATCTCCACCCGGTACCAGGGCGCGTCGGTGGGGACCTGGTCCCCAGCGGCCATGAAGAGCCGGGATGACTGATGTCGAGTATCGAGCCAGCGTTTTACCGAATCAACGAAGGATTGATCGGTTCCGGATTTACCGAATTCGGTAGCAGGTATTCCGCCGGATAGGATGAGATCGGGTCCCGCCTCTTCCCGAATTTCTTTAGGAGTAAGGGAGAACATCGGCGCCGGGGTTACCGCGTCGGCGCAGTCCACGCCGCATTCGGCAAGCCATTTTACAATACCCCGGTTTTCACCGTCCACGTGAATTGCCAGGTACTTGCCCTTTTCGTGAAGCCTGCGGGCGACCTCGGTATAGTAGTCCCGTACATAGGTATCGAAATAGTCTTTAGTTTGAACGTTGCTGTCGTAGTTGTCACTGATAATAAGTGTATCGAAGGGGCCGTCTATAATGGTATCTAAAATACGGAGATTACAGGCATTGACCGAATCCACCAGACTGCGGACCTTTTCCGGATGGTCCATAACAGCGTATACGGTTTTTTCCACGCCCATGTTACGGGCCATAAGGTATCCGGAGCCGGAGTAGGGAAGATTCAGGTAGATGTAGGCCAATTCGCCTAATGCTTCCTCCCATTCCCGGTAGTAATCCCATTTCGGGCGACACTTCAGTCTTTCCATAAGGTACTCGACTATTGGAAAATCCTCCACACTGTTTAAGAGGTGTTTTTTTATATTGTAGGAGTAGCTTCCCTTATCGAACACCCTCTCCTCCTCTATACTCCCCAGGGGAGTGGTAATCCGGGTGCGAAAGCTCCCCTCTTCAGTCCAGGATTCAAGGTTTACTGTATCGTCATCAGAGTATAGATTGTAAAATCTTCCCATTTCCACATAGGAAACGGCTTTGACCTTTTTGTGGAGGTCCACTAATCCCTGATCGACCTTCTGAATCCCGCTTAAGTCGAAGGGAACCTGGTAGTTTTTCTTATACCAGTGGGAGAGGTCTAAGAGGAAGGGCACCTGGTCCGGTGTTTTGCCTTCAAATACTGTTTTTACTCTCTCTTTTGGTGTCATTCTGTTATCTCCTCTTTTTCTGTTTTTCTCTTTTTTTTGTGTATGATTTTTCCCGGTTGCTCATCCTGTTTCATAAGATGTGTCCACACGAGCTGCCGCGCTCTGTCGGCGTTTTTTTCTCTAATGGCGGATACAATTGCCGAATGTTCCGGTATGGTGTTCTCGTATTCATTTTTTGCGGGATGTTCTGTTAGGGAAATGCGGAGCCTGATCTTGGAATGTTCGTAGGCCTGAAGGACCATGGAATTCCCGGAGGCCAGTACGATGCGGTGGTGAAACCGTTCATCCGCCTTTGCCACTCCTTCCCAGTATTCTCTCTCTACCAGAAAGCGGTGTTCTTCAATAACATCTGCCAAGGCTTTAAGATCATCCCTTTCCCGGTGGAGAGCGGCAAAATATGCGGCCCCGGATTCTATTACCGCTCTGTAATGCCGCAGAGTGTCCCTCTGGTCCTCACCAAGCTGTGCCACATAGACCCGGCGGTTTTCCCGTTTTTCAAGGAGGCCTTCGGCGATAAGCTGGTTCAGTGCTTCCCGCACCGCGGAACGATTCATTTCCAGCTCGCCGGCAAGGCGGTATTCATTAACATAATCCCCAGGGAGGAGACCCGCAGTGCGGATCCGTTCGGAAATTACGCTGTAAGCTTCCACGGTTTTACCTGAGGGGTATTGCGTTTTCGACATCTGAAACCATTTTAAAGTGAATTCGTATTTATGTCAACAATAATTGATATTTATGTCGACAAAAATAGTTTATAAAACTGGAGCCGGAACAGGTGGGCAGGCCCCGGATAGTACCTTAGTCGATTAGAAATTGAACAAGGTAAAGAGGAGCCCTAAGCCTACCCTGGGGTAGCCGCCTGGGCCAATAAGATAGTCCCCTTCCAAGAAGAATTTTACCCCCTTTCCGAAGCCAATTTTCGCGCCTACATCGAAGAACATGCTCCCACCGGGCAGAACGGGAATGTACACACCGGCAAAAGGCTGCACGAAGAAGCCCCCGAAGGTGAACCGCGCGAATCCTCGAACGGGGATATCCAGCATCGTGGTCCCTCCTAATTCCTCTCCTACCTCATCACCGAAGAAAGAGAGGGTCATGAAGAGGACACCCGATTCAACACCGAAGTGTACCGTCTTGTTTAGATTGAACATAAAATCCAGGTAAGCCCCGCCGCGGAGGGTGGTAATCATCCAGAGGGTGGAAAACTCTTGGGGGACCCCTTCCGGTAGAGCGGGGAATCCGATAGAAACTACCGGGCCTAACTCCAAAGAGAACGTTGAGGTCTCTTCCTGGGCAAACCCGAAGGCTGCTGTCGAAAGAAGCAGTACCATTATTATAGCTTTTTTCATAATAAACCTCCAAAATGATTAGATAATAAGGACACATACAATTATAACACGTTTTATCAGAAAAGGAAGGACTTCTTTCTATGGGTCTTCAGCGGATGTGTCTTCAGCGGATCTTCGCGGTACTGTCCTCTTCGGTTGGTGGAAGCCAGTAGAGCGGGGTCTTTCTCGGAAGCCTTGAAACACGTTCCAGTTCCTCTAAAAGTCCCCTTGCCTCCGGTGGAAGGACCGAAGACAGAGCTTCAGCATAATCGGGGTCCGAAAGAAGGAATGGAGGAAGAATACCGGAGGATGAAAGGCTTAGGGGGTATTTAGGTGTCGGATTGATTTCCTCCGCGTGGAGGGGGTTTCCGAGAAGTTCTTCCAGGACAGCAAGGGCATCGCCTATACCCCCCAGGTTGTCCACCAACCCCAGGTCCTGGGCCTGTGTACCCGTCCATACCCTTCCCTGGGCGGCCGCGGCTGCTTCGGAACTGCTGAGTTTCCTTCGATCCATCACTTTCTCGATGAAGGTTTCATAAGAGTGGCGTATTGCCGCTTCAAACCGAGCTTGTTCCTCCTCCGTTAAATCCCGAGTGATGTTGTAGCTGTCCCCGCGGGGGGAGGTCTTGATCGTTTCCGAGGTTATGTTCAGTTTCTCCAGGAGGCCTTCTATGGAACCAAAGAGAAAAACCACTCCTATAGATCCGGTGGTCGTACCGGGAGAAGCGACAATCCGTTCCGCGGGGAGCGCTATGAGGTAGCCTCCGGAGGCGGCCACACCGCCCATGCTTACCACTACCTTCATGCCGTTTTCTTCTGCAGCCAAGGTAAGTTCCCGAAAAATCATCTCACTTGCCGCGGCGCTTCCCCCTCCGGAGTTTACTCTCAAGAGAATACCCTCATAGGTCGGGTCCTTTCGGATTGTGCGGATGGTTTTGATAAATTCCTCAGCGCCGACAGTTCCTGGACCTCCTTTCCCCTTCATTATATCCCCGTCAGCATAGAGGATGGCGATCTTTGCCCGGTCCGAATATGCCCAGACATTGTCCATCTCGGGTCTGTTCCGCGCCGGCAGAATAAGGGGGGTCCCCGTTTCCTCTTTGAGCCAATCTTCGAGTTCGTCCTCCCAGATGAGCTGGTCCACAACTCCCGCTTCAAGGGCATCCTCGGCAATAAAGTAGGGCCCGTTCTCGAGCAGGGTCCTGCTGCTATGGGGGTGGCGCCCCTCTTCTATAAGATCGATGTAGTACTCGTTTATTCCTTCCAGGTATGCCGCTATGGCCTTCCGCTCCTCCTCCGGCATGGATGATTCGGAGAGGTAGTTCCCAAAACTCTTTTCCGTATGGGAACGGAAATTATAGACGCGAATACCCAAAGTGGAGAGAAAATCCCTCAGGTAGAGTTTCTGTATTGCGTATCCTCTAACATCCGCGATGCCGGTGGGATTAAGGAGAATGGTGTCGGCCACGGAGGCAATAAAGGGATACTCGAAGTTGTATATGTCCTCTAAATAAAAGATTATCTTCGTGCCCTTCGTTTTCATTTCTAATAGGACCTGACGAATTTCTTCTAAGTGGGAGCGGTCTCCGAAGATATGGGCATTGCGGAATACAAGGGCTTTAACGTTCCCCTCGTCCCTTATTCGTTTAAGCATCTCAATAAATGGGTAGAATCGATATGTTTTAGGCCCTCCGAGATGTAAAAATCCCAGATTCAAAGAGTAACTGGTATCGGAGAGGGTAATATCTGAGTCGAATTGATAGATCCTGTTAGGGGAAATGCGGAGGTCAGTCTTGGGTTTCTTAAAGTTGAGGAAAAGGTCCTCCTGCCAATCTTCGATTTTTTCTGTTGTACCGGTAATAGTATGGCCGGATCTGAGTTTTCCCAGTTGAAGGGTAATGGAGGAAAACCATTTGTTGTTGTTAAAGTCAAACCCTCCCCCTAGGGTAAGCCCGTCTATCGGCTCCAGCCTGGCCTCCAGAGATGGGAGTTCCCACTCAAACCGGTTGTTCACCCTTGTATCTACGCCGAGGGAGAACCGCGTTCCTATTTCCGAATTGATGTAGTGTAAAGGCCGAATCCCAAGCCCCAGTTGGTAGGTCCCCTCCGCGGTTCCTAAAGAGGTGGCGACCCCTCCCAAAGAGAGAGAAGAGTGGGGGCGAAAGAGGAACCCTAAGTCCCAATGGAATGGGTCGCCCGCGCTTAGGGTAAAGCGGGTCCCCACGGCGAAGGGCATGCCGCTGCCCAGGGCAAGATCTATACGGTGATACCACTTCGAATCCTCTTTAATAAGACCATAGGCAACAGGTGCAAGAGAAAGCTGAACTCCGTATCGGCTTAAGATATCCTCCGAGTCGAGCTCACTATCCACACCAAGAGGATAATAGAAAAGCCCGAAACCATTACACCTTCCCGTTCCCAGGGCCGCCGGGTTGTAGCGGTAATCGAGACCCTGGTCAGCAAGGGCCGCTCCCTTAAGTATGGATGACGGACGTTCCTGACCGGTTAGTATACTGACGGAAAAAAACGTAAAAAAGAGAAAAAACATAAGACGATGATTACCCGAAGAGAAGAACAATAAAAACCCTCCGTTAGTATAGGCTCAGAGACTTTTCCACACGCTACCTGCCTTACCCGATTCTACCGCCCTCTCGATAAAAAGCATACCCCGGAGGCCTTCCTCCGCGTCAGGAAAGCGATGTTCTTCCCGGGGGAGGGGGTTGCCGTCTAAAACAGCCCTCAGTGCTTCGGTAAAATCCCGGTAGATATTGGCAAAGGCCTCTAAGTAGCCCTCCGGGTGGCCTCCGGGCGTTCTCCCCAATCTCGCGGATTCTTCGTTTAGATAAGGAGCCGCCCGGGTATACAGTTTTCCCGCATTGTTGAAGCTATGGACCCGCATTCGGTTGGGAGCTTCCTGGTCCCAGGTAATTCCTCCCTTGGAACCGTAGGCTTTTATACTCAGAGCGTTTTCTTCGCCTATGGCAATCTGACTTACCGTAATAATCCCCTTCCCGCCGCCTTTTAAGCGAACGAGGATATTGGCATCTTCATCTAAACTACGATCGGGGAGAAAAGTGGAAATGTCCGCGCAGAGTTCTGCTACCCGATCGCCGGTAATATACTCCAAAAGATTAAAGGCGTGGGACCCGATATCGCCCAAGGTACCTCCGGCACCTGATTGAGCGGGGTCTGTTCTCCACACGGCCTGTTTCATTCCTTCCTTTTCTAAGGGCGCGGCCAGGAAATCCTGGAGGTATTCCACCACTACTTTTCGCGGGTCTCCTAATTCGCCCGAAACGAACAGTTCCCTGGCCTCCCGAACTAAAGGATTCCCGGTGTAATTATGGGTAAGACAGAATAGGAGGTCCCGGGAAAGCACGATGCCCCGCAAGGTCTTTGCCTCATCCATAGAGTAGGTCATGGGTTTGTCGCAGACAACATGGAACCCAGCTTCCAGGAAGGTCTTGGCTATGGGAAAGTGCGATTTATTCGGGGTAACAATAGAAACAAAATCAATTCGTTTGTCCTCATCCAGGCGGGCTTCTTTCTCCGCCATTTCTTCATAGCTGCGATAGCAGCGGTTCGGGTCCACGTAGAGCTTCTCGCCTGTAGTTTTCGTGTTCTCCCAATCGCGTGAAAAACACCCCGCGGTAAGTTCAATCTGGCCGTCCAGGGCCGCTGCCATGCGGTGGACTCCGCCGATAAAAGCGCCCTCTCCGCCGCCGACCATGCCCATCCTTATTTTTCGTTTCCAAGAAGCGATCATTTTTAATCCTCCTGTGGGATTTCCTGTTCTTCCTCCCCTTGTTCTTCTTCGAGCTCTTCATTCTCTTTTATATTCACCAGATAGAAGAGGTTTTCCAGTTCCAGTCCGATATTTACGTTCTGCACGATACAGCTCTGCACGGGTTCCTCGGCGTTGTTCTTTCTAGAGCATTTTAGTTCAATGGGGGCAAAGTTAAGGACCCCCTGTATTCCGGCTTGGAGCATATCGTCCAGGACTCCGGCAGCGGCGGTCTCGGGGACGGCAATAATACCTACCTTTATGTGTTCCTCCCTGACCACGCGAGAGAGTTCGCTTATATGATGGAGGGGTACAGGTGAAGGTTGTTCGACCCGTTCTTTACTACTATCAAATCCGGCAACAATGGATATACCCTCTTTGGCAAATTCATTGTACTGGATAAGGGCGGTTCCGATTTTTCCACACCCTACTATAATGGCTTCCTTCGGTTTGTCCTGGCCGAGCTTTTCATTGAGGAGTTCTATAATCGTATCAATGTGGTACCCGCCCCGCTTATTTCCCGGCAGCTGTAAAGTGGAAAAGTCCTTTCGTACCAAGGCAGGGGTAATACCGATGGCGTCTCCAAGATTATTGGAGAAAACACGTTCCAATCCAAGGGCTTTAAATTTTTGCAGTAGACGTTTGTACTTAGATAATCTTAAAATAAGCTCTTTGTTCATAATAAAAATCCTTATAGTGTTCTTATTCACATTAATGTCATGTATTATAGATTAGTTGGATTCTATTTGCAAGAATTCTTCTGCGGAATAGCAATAAAACGTGCGATGTCGCATAAAGTGGCCTTCTCTCTGGGAGTTCTAAAAGGTGCCAATGAAATCCTCGGAAATTCTTGTATTCTTAAGAGTAATTTATTAGAATACATACCATGCACGATGAAAAAAGGACCATCTTGGTAGTGGATGATGTAGCGGCAAACAGGAAGATTCTGGCTACTATCATCAACAAAAATACTGATTTTAATGTTACCCTTGCAAGCGACGGCAACGCGGTGCTCACCTATATTGAAAAGGACCTGCCGGACCTGATCCTCCTGGACATAATGATGCCCGGAATGGACGGGTACGAGGTGGCCAGGATCCTTCAGAGTAAAAACAAAACGAAGGAGATTCCTATCCTCTTTATCACTGCCGTTACCGATGTGGAGAGTATTGCAAAGGCCTTCGATTCCGGCGGAGTGGATTATATTACTAAACCCTTCAACAAGACCGAACTTTTAAGCCGAATACACGCCCACATGCAGTTAAAACTGATGAGGGACGAACTGAAAGAGAAAAACTCCCTCTTAGCGGACCGGGAGCTCCACCTGGTGAACTTGGTAGAAGAAAAAACGATCAAACTGGAGAGGACCACCTTAGCCCTGGTAAACGCCTTAGAGAACGCCAACTTCTTCAACGACAGCGACACGGGAGACCATATTAAGCGGGTAAGTGAATACTCCGCTCTTTTAGCACGGGAATACGGTATGGATAACGATTACGTGAAAAGGATACGCACCTTTGCCAGTCTGCACGATGTGGGGAAGGTAGGACTGACCGACAGTCTCTTAAAAAAGCCGGGAAAGTACACCCCGGAAGAATTTGACCTTATGAAAGACCATGTTGCCATCGGAAGCCGAATGCTCAATGCCCAGGAAATAGACGAAATGGCCAAAAACATTGCTCAGTACCATCATGAGAAGTGGGACGGTTCCGGATACAGAGACGAATTAAAAGGAGATGAAATTCCCCTGGAGGCGCGTTTTGTGGCCTTGGCGGACGTCTACGATGCCCTTTCCAATAAACGGGTCTATAAAGCCGCCTTTCCAGAGGAGAAGGTGGATAACATTATCGGGGACAGTTTTGGGACCCACTTCGACCCCGCCTTAGAGTCGATCTACTTTGACAATAAAGCATCCTTCATGGAGATTAAAGGGAAGTTCTCCGATTAGAGCAATTCTAATTAGGTCTGGGGAGGAGAGGCAGAGACATTTTTCAGGGCTTCAGTCCTTCAAACCCTCGGCAAAGCGTTTTCCGAACTCTTCGCCCTTATCCAGAAGTTCCTCCGTGGCGGCCCCCTGAAACTCCAGGGTGTCCCGGATGTCCCACTTCAGGGGCTCCACAATGGATTTCACCCCTTTGAGTGCGCCGCCGCTCCAGCCGTAACTGCCGAAGTAAGCCGCCTTTTTATTCATGACCCGTTTTATGGCCGCCTCCTCTAAGACCAAAGCCATTGCGGGGTAGAGGCTCACTTCGTAGGTCGGCGCGCCGATCATGACTCCTGAAAACTTCCATAGCGCGGGGAGGATGTAGCTGGAGTGGACCCTGGCTACATCGAAAACTTCTACGGGAAGGCCTGTGGAGGCAATGCCCTGGGTAACCGCGTTCATCATCCGTTCCGTGTTGCCGTACATGGAGCCGTAGAGAACGGCCACCCCGGGCTCGTTATCGCCTTTGGCGTACTCCGCCCACTTTTTGTAATACTCCACTATAAGACCCGGATTGTTCCGCCAAATAAGCCCGTGGGAGGGGGCAATAATTTTTAGGGGAACGTCTTTGAGTTTCTCTATAGCGTTTAAGACAGGTTTAGAGAATTTGGCAACGATATTCGCGTAGTATCTTAAGGATTCCTTTAGATAGAAATTGATGTTCTTACAATCATCATCGAAGACATTCCCCGGAAGGGCGCCGTATCCGCCAAAAGCGTCGCAGGAAAAGAGTATCTGCGACGTTTTCTCGTAGGTGGCCATAGTCTCCGGCCAGTGGACAAAGGGGATGTGGGTAAAAACCAGTTCCCGAGTTCCAATGGAGAGGGTCTCTCCGTCGCCGACTTCTTTAATTCGCTCTGTAATTCCGTAGTAGCTTTCCAGCAGGGGTCTTGCCTTGGGAGTACAGAGGATGGTGAGTTTCTTATTCATTCTCATGAGGGTCTTCATTGCTCCGGTATGGTCAGGCTCCATGTGGTTCACCACCAGGTAGTCCAAGTCAGCAGGGTCAACAATAGTTGCTATAAGGTCAAAGAGAGTGTCTGTTTTGAACTCCTTGGCCAGATCAATAATAACCTTCTTCTCATCGTTTATAAGATAGGAATTGTAGGTGACTCCTTCTTTTGTAATAGGCCAAAGCCCTTCAAAAAGGTCGGTGGTCCTATCGTTTATTATAATTGCGTATATGTCCTTATCGAGTTCTGTTAAAACCATCTTTCACCTCTACTCACGTTAACTGCTACGATTAGTACTCTTCCAGATGGGTCCATTCAGCGTCTTCCAGCCATTGCTCGGGGCGGCTAAGCATGGCAATCATGTGTTCCAGAAGAAAATAATGTTTACGCTCTTCATCGGCAAAGCGGGAGAGAATGTCCTTCTGAGTGTCCTTGCTTACCTCTTCCGCCTTTTCAGCGTAGAAATCGATGCTCTTCTTTTCTAACTCCTGCGCCTTTTTGTACAGATCTATTTGGCTATCCGGATCGGTAAAATCTTCTGCTTTATAGGTAAGAGTTTCGAAAACGTTTTTAGCGTCTTTCAGGACGCTAGTGTCTTCCACTTGTTCAACAGATTCCTCTTTTACCCTTTTAAGGGTGTTGTAGTGTTTTACTTCATCCTGGGCCAGCATGGTTAGAATGGATTTTACCCCTTCATTCTTGGTTTTTCCGGCAATTTCCTGGTAGAAATTCTTTCCGTCCTCTTCCATCTTCATTGCAAATTCAAAAACATCCATTATATACTCCTTACTTGATAGTTCTTCCCGAAGTTTATGTTATTTCCCGTAAAGCTTCCAGGGCTTTATCGTAATCGGGATGATTATGATTTTCCTCAACAATTTCAGAGTAACGAATGATATCTTTTTCATCAACTAGAAAAATTGCTCTGTTGAGGAGTCTTAGTTCCTTAATAAGGACCCCGTACTGTAACCCGAAATCAGTGTCCCGATGGTCCGAAAGAGTAATAACTCGGTCCACCCCCGCTGTTCCGCACCATCGTTTCTGCGCGAAGGGCAGGTCTACGCTGATAGTGAGAATGATTACCCCGTCACTTACCTCCGCGGCTATTTCGTTGAACTTCTTTGTCTGTAGATCGCAGACCCGAGTATCCAGAGAGGGTACCACGCTGATAAGCTTTACTTTCCCTCTGAAGTCTTCCAGGGTCCTCGGCAAAAGATCGTTGTCCAGGACCGAAAATTCCGGTGCTCTGTCTCCCGCCTTCAATTTAGGACCTATCAGGGTAATTGTGTTTCCTCCCATAAGGGTCTCTTTCCTTTCCATACTCCTCCTCCTCTTTCTTAAAGATACTGAAACTACGGCCTATGAGCAATCTTGCCCGAAGAATTTTTGCCGGCATTGACTTTTTACCTAGCGGGAAGTAATGTCCAGCTATGGACCTCAAGAAAATACTCTATCCCGACGTTATT
>CAYXSD010000073.1:8297-15438 GCA_964466335.1 uncultured Spirochaetales bacterium | reverse complement strand
GACCGCGGACCGGTTATTATTCCCTTCTTCAGTTACAGCCTATGGGGAATAACGAAGGACCTTAAAAATGTCGTTCCCTCGGGTTATCTGGGGACGTCCTTAGACCTCAATCAGGTGTATTTCGACAAATAATAGAAAAAGTATCCACGTTTTTCCTCGGCCCGGCCGGGGAAAAACTTTTTTGACCCTTGCTAAAAGCTATAGAAAGCGGCAAGGGTCTTGTTTTACAGGTGGTCCGGCGGATGAATAATGAAGCAAAAATGAAAATAAAAATACACGGAAAACCTATAAAACATTTCCAGTTTCTTGTACAATAATCAACAAATCATAAAGAAAAGAGGAAGAAATGGGAACCATGGAAACAAAATCACATCAAAAAGAAAAGGAAAAGCCTAAGAAAAAGGGAAGAAAGACCCTGGCAATCCGGCGTCTTGCCCGATACCCGGCTACGTTAATAGGATTTATCGTTGTAGGGTTCTTTGTGTTACTTGCCATCTTCGGTCCGCTCATTGCACCCTTCGGATATGCCGATCAGACCTTGAAAGACAGACTCGAGCCGCCTTCGGAGAAGTATATCTTCGGTACGGACCGATACGGCAGAGACGTGTTCAGCCGGGTGGTTTGGGGAAGCAGGGACGTGTTCACTGTCGCCGGGTCCGGGGCGTTGATTGCCGTGGTTTTGGGACTCTCGCTGGGACTGTTCTCGGGCTACTTCGGGGGATTGATAGATGACATCTCCATGAGATTGGTGGATGTTCTCCTCGCTATCCCGCCGCTTCTCCTGGCGATGATTATTCTCTTTTCCCTGGGGCCATCGCGAATGAATGTCATAATAGTAGTGGGGTTTCTCTACACCCCCATTGTCTCCAGGGTGGTCCGGAGTGTGGTTCTGGACCTAAAGACAAGACAGTTCGTCGAGTCCGCCAAACTCAGGGGTGAAAGCAACTGGTATATACTCTTCAGAGAGATCCTCCCCAATGTTCTCCCTCCCCTTGCTGTAGAGGGATCGATGCGGTTTTCCTATTCCATCTTTTTGGTAGCTTCTCTCGGGTTTTTAGGACTGGGTATCCAGCCCCCTTCTCCGGATTGGGGCATGATGGTGGGAGAGGCGAGAAACCACTTCTCCCAGGCGCCGTGGGGACTTTTCGCTCCCGCCGGGGCAATTGCACTCCTGGTTATCGGGGTGGGATTCATGAGCGACGGCTTGCGGAGGATTCTCCTTCCGGGAGGGGTAAGTAAATGAGTGATAAAGAATTGAACGTCCGCGATAACGAGGCTTTAACGGAAGACCAAGCTGGACTTCATGTTGAAAACCTGACTATTACCTACGGCACCGAATCGGGACCTCTCGATACGGTGAGGAATGCCTCCATCTCTATAAAACCCGGGGAAATCTACGGTCTTGTCGGCGAGTCCGGCTCCGGGAAGACCACCTTTGCACGGGCTGTAGTCCGCTACCTCCCCGGCAATGGCTGGATCAAAGAAGGCAGCATCCATCTGGACGGAATCGACCTTAGAAAGCTAACCGTCGAACAGGTACGGAAGATCTGGGGCTGCCAGATCACCATGGTCCATCAGAGCCCCCATACCTCGGTAAACCCCTCCATGCGGGTGGGAGATCAGATAGCCGAAATGGGAAGGGTCCACTTAGGAATGGATAAAAAACAGGCCGCGGAAAATGCCCTGGATATGCTCAAGCAGGTACGAATGACCGATCCGGAGAGGATTGCCAGGCGGTACCCCCACCAGTTAAGCGGAGGACAGCTCCAGCGGGTACTTATAGCCATTGCCCTTAGTACCAGCCCAAAACTCCTCATAATGGACGAACCCACTACGGCGCTGGACGTAACCACGGAAGCGGTAATCCTGGACATGGTGCGGGAACTCTTACCCCAGTTCAATACCGCTGTGCTGTACATTACCCATAACTTGGGTGTTGTCGCCCGTCTCTGCCACCGGGTAGGGGTCATCTACGCCGGAGAACTCATGGAAGTAGGGCCGTTGAGGAGGGTGTTCAAGAACATGCTTCATCCCTACACCTTAGGCCTCCTCGGTTCAGTCCCGCGGGTGGACTCGGGAAAACACGATATTCTCCTCAATACCATTCCGGGGTACATTCCCCGTCCGGACAACCTCCCTAAAGGATGTATTTTCGCACCCCGTTGTATCGGAGCAAAGGACGCCTGCTGGGAAAAACGGCCGACCCTTATGAGTACCAACGGCGATTCCATACATCGCACCGCCTGTATCCGCTGGAAGGATATGGCCGAGGACAAAACGGAGTTCACCAACCAACCGGGAAAGCGGGAATTCGAAAAACGCGAAGGCGCGGCAGATGAAACTGTGCTGGATGTGCAGCATATGAAAAAATTCTTCCCCCTGGGAGGCGTGAGCATAAAAAACCTCCTTACCGGGAACAAGCCTGTAATCCACGCAGTGGACGATATCTCCGTGAGGGTATCAAAAAGCCATACCATGGGAATCGTCGGTGAGAGCGGCTGCGGGAAGACCACTCTGGCCCGCTGTGTTGCAGGGCTTGAGACCTCGACAGACGGGAAGATTATCCTGGAAGGAAAAAGCCTTCCCTACGCGGTAGCAAAACGTCCACGCGCCCTTCTAAAGCGGATCCAAATGGTCTTTCAGAACCCCGATGCCAGCTTAAATCCCCAACATACCGCCGGGGACAGCGTGAGAAGGCCTCTGAGCCTCCTGGGAAACATGTCCCGCCAAGAACAAAAAAAGCGGGTAAGGGAACTCTTTGAGGAGGTAAACCTTCCCGCGGATTATATGGACCGTCTTCCCCACGAATTAAGCGGAGGAGAGAAGCAGCGGGTGGCCATTGCCAGAGCCTTTGCCACCAACCCGACCCTTTTGATCTGCGATGAACCGATAACTTCACTGGATGTTTCGGTACAGGCCTCTCTTTTAAACCTTCTGGCAAAGCTGCAGGATTCGGAGGGAACGGCCTATCTCTTCATAAGTCACGATCTCTCGGCGGTAAGGCACCTTTCCGACTGGATCGCGGTAATCTACTTGGGCCGTCTCTGGGAGTTTGGTTCAGCTTCAGATGTCTTCAACCCTCCCCAGCATCCCTACACGGAGGCCCTCTTCTCCGCCCTTCCCATTCCCGACCCGGAGGTGGAACAGAAACGGGTCAGACTTCGAGGGACAGTCCCCAGCTCGGTGGACATACCTCCAGGCTGCCGTTTCCACACCAGGTGTCCTCGGATGACCGAAGGGCTCTGCGACAAGGAGGAACCGCCATGGCAGGAACTGGGGAACTACCATCGTATCTGCTGCCACATCCCCATCGAAGAGCTCTACAAACTGCAGACAGGTAAGGAATATCAAAAAGGAGGGGCCAAGTGACACTTCATATACTTCGAAGAATCGGATTCATATTGTTAACGCTGCTTATAGCATCGGTGGTTATCTTCGGGGCCACTCAGCTTCTCCCCGGCGATGTGGCCCAGATCATGCTCGGACAGTTTGCCACGGAAGAGGCCTTGGCAAACCTCAGAGAAGAAATGGGATTGAACCGGCCGGGATACGTTCAGTATTTCGAGTGGCTCGGTAACTTTGTTATCGGCGACTGGGGGACCTCCATGGTGAGCAAACAGCCGGTCTTCCCCCTGGTTATCTCCAGAGTGCGCAACTCGGGGATGCTTGCGCTGATTGCCTTCCTCTTCTATGTTCCTCTAGGTATATTCCTCGGTGTTGTGGCGGCGCTGAAACAGGAGAAGGCTACGGACCAGGTCATTACAGGAATTTCTATGGCCTTTGTGGGGTTACCGGAGTTCGTAAGCGGGCTTATCCTTATCAGTATTTTCTCCTTCTCTCTGGAGATACTGCCGGCAAACTCCTCCATTGCACCGAACTCGAGCTTTGCTCAGGCCTTCCAGTACTTGATCCTCCCCGCCGTAACGGTAAGTCTTACCGGCCTGGGGTACGTGATCCGTATGACCCGGGCCAGCACCATCGACGTACTTAGTACCGACTACGTTCGGGCAGCGGACTTAAAGGGCCTTCCCTCAAGAACTGTGTTGACCCAGCATGTCCTTCGAAACTCCCTCCTTCCCACCATTACTGTGGTGGCCATGGGAATCGGGTATCTCATAGGAGGGCTCATCGTTACCGAAGCGGTCTACGGCTACCCGGGACTGGGACGTCTTCTCATTTACAGTATACAGCGGAGGGACGTAATTCTCCTCCAATCCTGTAGTATGATTATTGTAATGGTATTCAGTCTTGCAAACCTTATCGCGGATATTCTCTACTCACTCCTGAACCCGAGGATCCGCTTTAGGTAATCTGATGAAGAAAAGGTGAAGAAAAGGTAAAAAAGAGTATGAATGGTGATGATTTGACAGCCCGATTTATTCATACCGCAGCGTGGAAGACCTTCCCCGAAAAGGTGAAGGAAATGGCCAAGATGGCCTTTATGGATAACCTCTCCGCCACCATAAGCGGTACCCGGGCTAAGATAAGCGAAATAGGCGCTGCATTCGCCTGTTCTATCCTCCCCGGGGACCAGGCGACCCTCGTTATAAACGGGAAGAAAGCCGGCACCGCCGGGGCGGCCTTCGCCAACGGCTGTGCCGCTAACGGTTTGGATACCGACGACAGTACCCGCTACGCCAAGGGGCACGGCGGCGCCCAGATCTTTCCCACCGTCCTCGCCGTGGGAGAAAGCCGGGGTCTTTCCGGGGCCCGGCTCCTCTCCGGTTTGGTAGTGGGCTATGAAGCGGCCCACTACTTCGGCCACTGCTGGCACGACGACCACCGCGTTTACCAGGCCTGCGGCTCCTGGGGCAGCTTCGCCTGCGCCTCTGCTGCCGCCCATCTGATGGACCTTTCGGAAGAGGAGATAAAAAACGCCATGGGGATTGCCGACTACCACGCGCCGAACCTCCCCATGATGCGGGACATCGCCGCCCCGGCAATGGTAAAACACGGCATCGGCTGGGCCGCCCTGACGGGGACCCATGCCGCGGAGCTCGCGTCCTTCGGTTTTACCGGCATCCCCACCCTCTTAAGCCACGAGAAGTATCGGGACTGGGTTAAGGACATAGGAAAGAAATTTCTAATAGAGGAAGGGATTGACTGGAAGGCCAAGCACTACGCCTGCTGCGGCTGGACCCACGCCGCGGTCGAGGGGGCGAAAAAGCTCTACGCCGAGTACTCCTTCTCTCCAGAGGAGATAGAGAAGATAGAGGTGGTCACCTTCGACGAGGGGGCAGCCCTGGGAACGAAGCTCCCTAACACCACAGAAGAGGCCCAGTTCAACATGGCCTGGCCGGTGGCGGCCATGCTGGTGGACGGCGAAGTAGGACCGGAACAGACCCTGGAGCACCGTCTCTCTGATAAGAAGATTATAAGCGTTGCCCGGAAGGTGGAAACCAGAGTTACCGAAGAGCTTAACGAACTGCGCCACCTCTACGACATCGGCGATGCCGGAGGAAAGTTTGCCGGGGAGGTGAATATTACCCTGAAAGACGGGAGGGTATTAGAATCCGGCAGAATAAGCGGCGGACTAGGCTTTCCCGCCGTCGGTTGGGACCGCGCGGTAATGGAGGACAAGTTCCACTGGCTGGTAGACCCTCTCTTTGGGACCGACCGAGCCAACAAAATCATAGAAATGGTCTGGCACTTCGACGAGCTTGACAATATCAATGAGTTTATAAACCTTATTGTGGCTAACCAGGGTACCTAACGATTTGTTACGTAACTTTTTTTTAAAAAGTTACGTATAGACGGATTACCCTTCCCGCCGAGTTAGCCTTCCAGGATCTCCCGAAGTCTTTCCCTTATCCGCTCTTGCGCGGTCTTCATCTCCAGCTGCCGCCACTCCTGAATGGTGTGACGCTCAAAGAGACCGGGATGCCACATTGTCTCCCGCATATGGGCGATTGTGTGGTCGTCTTCCATAAAGGTGTTCTTCTTAGCCGCCCGGAGGATAACATCCGTTGCCAGATGGTCCTGATCGATGGGGATCCCCCGGTTTATTCTCCGCTCCATGCCTATAAGCTCATCGGTAAAGGTTAGAAGCTCCAGGGAGCCGGACTTCCCGCCAATTAAGTAGCCCAGGTTTTTAATGAAAGACGTCCCCGAAAGACTGGCCAGGGCCATTCCCGCGGCGGCCTCGCCGGCGGCCTGGGCGTCCAGGGTGTAGGCGTCGCTGCAGCCGGCACCGATCCAGCAGGGGACGCCGAGATAGTTGAAGTAGTCCACGTCGGCGATCCCTCCCAGGATCTGTTCCGGCGAACCGTAGGCTACGGCGTAGCCGGTGCGGAGGTCCATGGGGAGGATCGCCGAGCCGGTAATGACCGGCGCCCCCGGCTCCTCCAGCTGATGGACCACCAGGCCGCCTAAGATCTCCGCGGAGGACTGCACCAGTGAGCCGGCATAGGTGGACGGCCCGGCGGCGCCGGGGAGGTAGGCGGGGTAGCAGACAACCGGGACATGCCGCCTGGCGGCGTGTCGCATCCTCCGGCAGGCCTCCTCACCAAGCTCCAGAGGTGAATAGGGGCCGGTCAGATCCAAAGCGAAGGGCTTTTCCGCTAACTTGTCCCAGCCCCCGGCTGTTTCGGCAATATGTTCCCAGATCTCCTCGTCTTCAACCTCGTTGTGGGCAATAAAGAGGAAGGGTTTCTTCGACTCCGCCATAATGGCCTTTACCGTTTCCAGGCCCTGCTTCTCCGGCGGAACGTCCGCCGGGTTTCCCAGCCCGCTGGCACAGTCAATGTTGGGGAGGGCGTCTGAGACCCGGGCCGCTTCCCGGCAGTCCGCCAGGGTGCACTCCCGGTGTTCCCCGGTGCGGTAGTCGTGGATGTAGATGCAATTTAAGCCCGGGGCGTAGTGGTTCACCTTGTCCCGAGTGTCTACTCGGAGATTTCCCTCCCGGTCGTAGAGGACCATCCTGTTGGGGATTTTCTCCAGGGCCTTATGAATGAGCTCCTCGGGATAGCAGATGTTGCCGTCTTCCTTCTCCCAGCACCCAGCCCCTTTGAGCATGTTCCTGCTCTCCTCGTCCATTACGTGCATACCCGCCTGGTGAAGGACCTTTAAGGCCTCTCTGTGGATCGTCTCTATTTCTTTTTTGCTTAACACAGAAAGCTGCATCACTCCTCCTCTTCCTCTT
>CAYXSD010000073.1:0-8197 GCA_964466335.1 uncultured Spirochaetales bacterium | reverse complement strand
GTTTATTCACCGGAGTTTCGTTCTCTCTCCAGGGGGACCTCTTTTATCTTCTTTACTATTCCCGCGGGGAGGTCCGGGACTTTGTAGTGCTCAAGGATATCAATAGCTTTTTCCCTGGCCCTCTGGTTGAAATCCTTTTTACCCTCCTTCTCCCAGCGAAGGTAGTCGTAGCGGTTAAGGGTCTCAGTATAGCAGAGGCTGGTCCTGAAGTTATCGATGGTGTGATCCTCCATGAGGAAGTCCCCGCCGGGCCCGACCTTTTCAATAACATCCAAGGCCAGGGTCTTGGTGTTTATCTCAAGCCCCTTCATCATGTATTTTACGATTTTTACCATCTCGCTTCCAAGGATTACCAGTTCCGGGGAAGAGGTGGTCCCGGCGGCCATATAGCCGAAATCATGGATGAGGTTCGACCCGGAGAGGGCGTGCATAAGGATGGTATAGGCCGATTCCATCCCCGCCTGGGGGTCCACTGTGCAGGCGTCGGTGGCCCCGGCCACGGAGAAAGTGGGGACTTTGTAGTACCTGGCCAGGGCGGCACTCATACATCCTCCCATGTGCTCTTCGGGAGAACCGTAGGTACAGAGAGAGGTCTGCATGTCCAAAGCCGGAGTGGCCACTCCGAAGACCAGGGGCGCTCCGGGCTGCTTGAGCTGATGGATTACAATACCCAAGAGCGACTCGGCAATGGATATGGCAAGAGAACCGGCCATGGTAACCGGTCCGGAGGCGCCGAGCATTAGTGCTGAAGCGTAGAGGACGGGGGCGCGTTTTTCCGCGCAGAGGAGGAGCCGCTGCAGGGATTCCTCGGGGTGCTTCAGGGGTGACGACGGCTGGGCGTAGTGGATGGAGAAGGGACGCTCCATAAGCCGCTTCTCCCCGCCTGCGGCAAGCTCACACATCTTCAGCGCGTCGGCAACATCTTGGCGGTCATCACCGGTGTAGATGAAAGGCTTGGCGGAGTTTAAAATCATCTGCTCCACCTGGTGGTTGTGAAAAAGTTTCTTCGAACAGTCCGAAGGGAGGGCCATGGACATAACAAAATCCAGGTCTTTAAGAGCATCGGTGATCTTAGCGATATTACCAACATCCTCCTTAACGGACAGCCTCCTCTCCCCGGTGTATACATCCAGGGTGTATTGAGTGTCCGATCCGGTCCCGAAGTAGACCCTTCCCGGCTCCAAATACATTGCAGGTTCTCCCTCTCTGTTGTACATGGTGAAATGCCGGGGAATGGTAGCAAGGGCCTTCTCCACCATAGTGGAGGGTACAAACACTTTGTTGTCCTCCACTATGGCACCGGCGTTTTTTAGGAGTTTTCTACTCTCCTCCTCATTTACCAGACTCCCGATTCGTTCCAGGATATCCATGGCCGCGAAATGAAGGTCTTCGCACTGGTCTTCGGTAAGCCAGTTCAGACCGGGACTTCGCTGTACTATTGTATTCATTCTCATTTTCAATTACCTCTTTGCTGTGGGTTTCTATTAGGGGATAGGACGTCCCCTGCTCATGACTGACAGTCAGGAAATGACAAGACAGAGTCACTCATAGTACGGCCGGTCTTGTCATTACCGAACTGTCCCCTTGCCTTAGAACAAGGACCTCCCCCCTGAGGGGGGAGGAAGGTATTACATTGTCCTTTGAACTTCTATTTAAGGCTCAACTCCGCCTTCGAAATAGCAGTGGGACACATTGGGCATGCCCATGTAGCTGCTGGGTTGAAATCTTTTTAGTTCAACCCTGGAGGCATAGAGCTGGTTGGTGAATACAGGGATCAGGACGGGACCGCGCTCGATAAAGATCCTCTGGATCTCGTGGAAGAGTTCCACACGACGGTCATGGTCCATCTCTATAGCAGACTGGGCTGCCAGTTTGTCCAGCTCCGGGTCGCACCAGTGGCTTTCGTTCCACTTAGCCTCGCAGGTATAGGCGAGATCGAGGTAGTGCTGCGGTGAGGCCCGTCCGCCCCAGTCGGTGATGGAAAAGTCCGCTTTAAGCCAGAGACTGTCCGCGCCGTAGTAGACCTCGGTGGGAACAAGTTCAATCTCCACGTTTATACCCGCCGGTGCCAGCTGTTCTTTTATAATGGTGGCGATAGCAGGTACCGGAGCGGACTGCTGGGTGGTCATGGTAATGGTAAGACCGTCGGGGTATCCCGCTTCGGCGAGCAGCCGTTTTGCCTTATCGATATCTCTTTCCAAAGGCGGTATGTCCAGATAGTAGTCCGCATAGGCCGGTCCAACCGGGGTGTCCCTTCCTTCGGTACCGAGACCTTCAAAAGCACCAAGGAGGATCTCTCCCCTGTCTATAGCGGCACGAACTGCCTGGCGGACCTTTACATTGCTAAAGGGTTCCCGGTCGCTTCTCATATGCACTACATAGTGGGTGTTTGAGGGCTTCTGGTAGACCTTTGTGTTTGGGTCGTTCTCCAGGAGATCCACGTACTCGGAACCGAGATAACTTAAATAGTGTACCTGACCGGACCTGAGGGCTTCCACCTGAGCTGCCGGTTCGGAGAGAAAAAGGTAAATGAAACCGTCGAAATAGGGAAGCTGGTTTCCGTCTTCGTCTATTCGCCAGTAGTTGGGGTTTCTTCTGAAGACCATTCTGTCTTCGGGAATGTACTCCTCTACGATGAACGCGCCCGTACCGATGTGGTCCGTCGAACGGTCTTCCACACCGGACCAGAGAACGATGGTGTGAATGTCCCCTAAGTCCATGAGGAAATCGGGGTTGGGATTTTCCAGGTGGAATTTAACAGTGAGATCATCCGGTGTGGTGATATCCTTGATATTGGAATACATAGAAACCGTGGGCGCCCCAACGTCGTGGTCCCTAAGGCGATCGTAGGTGATCTTTATTTCTTCGGAGTTGAGAGGTTCACCGTTGTGAAACACCACATTTTTCCTAAGGGTAAATGTCCAGGTAAGTCCGTCTTCGCTGGCTTCCCAATTCTTCGCGAGACTCCTGCTTTGATCGGGTCTCATGTTCTCGTCGATAAAGACAAGGTAATCACCGAAAAGCCGGTTCAGCTCGTCGGCGGTAATATCACTTAAAAAAGTGGGGTCCAAATCTCCCGGAGCAAAATGTGCTTTTCTTAAGATACCGCCGTACCTGTTGTCTTCGGTTTTCTCGGCAGCCGTTTCTTTCTCTTCTTCCTTAGGAGCTTCTTCCTTACCGCCTCCGGCGAAAAGAGCCGTTGTGCTGAAGAGTAACAACAAAATGGTTACCAGTACAACTAATTTTTTCATTCGTGCCTCCTTATGGCATTCTTTCTTTTCTTTTTGTTTGTACACCTGCGTACAAGGCAAGTGGTGTCCCCGGTTTTCCGCTCGGATTACCGGGAGTATACTGTCTTTTTCCTTCTATATTCCTTTCTATCACCCCCTTTTTGATCTGACCTCCGTATTTGTTGCTTCTGACCTAAAAACGAAGGACACTATGAATAAAGCTTAAGAAAATTTATTTATTTGTCAAATCAGCCACTTTCAAAATTAACTAATGTTGAAAGTGCCTCAAATCTTAGAGACGCTCCATCCGAATTGCCCCTGAAGGGCAGGTGTTGGCGCAGAGGCCGCAGCCCCAGCACCTTTCCGGGTCGTACTCTATTGTTCCCTCTTCCTCATCGAATTCAAAAGCTCCGAAGTGGCAGCGTTTTACGCAGAGCCGGCACTGTGTGCAGACAGCAGGGTCATACACAGCCGTGTATTTGCTTAAAGGCCAGACCCCCTTGTCCCCTAAGAGCATCCCCCCCCGGAAGGGGTAGCAGTCGTCAGCGCAGCAGTTGCAGATGGCGTGGACGCCGTTTTCCCGCCAATCTCCGTTTACCGTATGCATGAGTCCCTTTTTGTCGGCAAAGGAAATGATCTCCTTTGCCTCTTCCTTGGAAAGCTGTCGGCCCACCCCCCGGTCTATGAATTTCCGAGCACGCTCCGCCATGGCAAGACAGGTCTCCCTGGGGCGGTCACACTGTCCGTTGAGACTCCTGCAGTCGCAGGGGAGGACCACAATCTCTTCGGCAGCATCGATTATCTCGCCGGCCTCATCTAAGAGAAAAATTGTATCGTTACCCAGTGACCCTTCCGGTTCTTCACCCCGCTTTCTGGCCTCTACCTTCTTTCGATACTGCTCTATAAACCGGTAGAAATTCCACTCCGCCAAGGTCCGCCGTATTCCCACAGGAAGAGATTCCCAATCCTCAAAAGTGGCGAACTCTGCCATCCGGACATAGAAATTGGTTACGCTGTAACGATCCACCCCCGGAGCTTCCTTGTCCACCACACCCCGGGTATAGGTACTCCGAAGGACGTCCTTCACTTTCTCCACCGGCTTCTTAAGTCGTGACGCAATCTCCTCCGGTTCCAGGGTGTCCTCTCCAATGGCCAATACCAAGTCCACCTCGTCTTCGGTAATCATAACATCGATATAAGGCCTCGCGGTGGGAGGCACATCAAACACCGTAAAAAACCGTTTATACTTTTCTCTCTTTCCTTTTTCCGTAAGAATTGTTCCGTCCCTCCTTTTTAATCCTCTTTTTTTTAATCCTCATTTTTTGAATTCATATTATCCAAGGCCTCGATTACCCTCTCCGGCGACAGGGGAAGCCTGTAGAGAGCAGTACCCAAGGCCCGGTTTACCGCGTTCACCACCGCCCCGGCTACGGGGACAACAGCAACTTCGCCGATACTCTTAGCGCCAAAGGGGCCGCTCTCCTCACCCTCTTCTACAAGGATGGTTTTTACCCGGGGCATAGCTGATGCGTTTATCAGGTGGTAATCCCTGAAGTTGTCCGCCTTTACCATTCCCTTTTCATCCACCGCCACTTCTTCGCACAGGGCGTAGCCGATCCCCATCTGGACTGATCCGTCTATCTGTCCTTCCACCATCATGGGGTTTATTGCCTTTCCAATATCGTGTACGGCCAGGTAATCGGTGACTCTAGTCATACCGGTAAGGGTATCCACCTCCACTTCCGCGAAGTGGACCCCGTACACCCCGGGGTTCTTCTTCCCGCTGTAGGTATGGGAGACGATGATGTCCTCGTTACTCCGGGTCTTGTTATGAATGGCGATCTCCCGAAAACTTAGCTTCTCCTCTTCGCGTCCTCGGGGCCACACCGAGCCGTCCTGCACAACTAAGAGTTCTTTCGCCACATTGAACATGCTCGAAGCGTAGCTTAGAATTCTATCTCTCATTAACCCCGCTATCTCGCCGGTGCATGCACCGCACACGTAGGTGACTCTACTCCCGTAGGTTCCCATATCGTAGGGCCCCAGTTCAGTGTCCGCCTCTAAGACGGTAATGTCATCTATTTCCGCTCCTAATACTTCCGAAGCTATCATGGTCATGGTAGTAATAATTCCGCCCCCCAGCTCGTGAAGTCCGGTTTGGAGGACGAAGCTTCCGTCCTCGTTCAACTTCATTACCATGGAGCTATGGTCCACCCCTTTCCCCCCGCTGCCGTTTTTATGGGCCGCGCAGGCAAAGCCCACTCCCTTTCGGAATCTGCCCGTTCCCGGCGACGCCTTAAACCGTTCTTTCCACCGGAACTCCTTCGCCCCAATATTCAGACAGTCGATGACCCGCGCGTTTTCCAGGGACAACTGCATACATGGGTCGTAGTCGAAGGGATGAACCAGGTTCTTCAGACGAAGCTCCACAGGGTCTATACCGAGGCGGGCCGCCGCCGCGTCCATGTGGACCTCCGTGGCGGTTATCATTTCCGGAGATCCCCAGCCCCGCATCCCCCCGCCAACGAGAGTGTTGGTGTACACAGCCTTCCCGCGGTGGCGGTAGTAGGGGATTCGGTAGAGGCGGGTGAGCTTTTGGGAAAGGGACTTTGAATAGTCCACCGAATTGGTGGCGTACGCACCGGCGTTGACGATGCTGTCCGCCGATACCTCTTTCAACATCCCGTCTTTGGAAAATACTGTTTCGATTTTTGTCTTCGTTTCCGGACGGACCATGGTGGCAAGAATAGTGTCCTTCCGGTCGAAAAGAAGTTTCACAGGCTGCTGTAACGCGTAAGCCATGTAGGCGGTAACCGGCTCCAGGATCGCCTCTTGTTTTACTCCAAAGGAGCCTCCCACGGGCACTTTTATCACCCTGATTTTATTGTACCGAATTCCCAAAAAGTCTCCGACAACGGTGCGTACCCCAAAGGTGCCCTGGGAACCGGTGTAAATGGTGAGTGTCTCACTGTCGTAGTCGGCAAGGCAATTGTTATTTTCCATAGCCGCGTGATGGATCCGCTGGGTGCTGACTTCGGTAACGGTGCGGACCGGGTCATCTTTGTCTTCTTCTTCGTTTTCTTCTGCCGCGCTGCTTTTTTCACCTATCTCGGAATCGTACTCATAAAGGATATTTCCCCCTTCGTGAATGAGCATTTTCCTCTCGGTACTCCCCTCTCGTACTGCTTGATCGGTCTCTATAGATTCTTCAAATCTAATGAAGGCAGGAAGCTTTTCATAATTGACTGTGATAAGGTCTAAGGCCATTCTTGCCGTTTCCTTGTCCCGGGCCACCACCGCGGCCACCCGGTCTCCCACACACCGTACTTTTCTGGAAAAAAGGACTTCGTCCGCGGGAGCAGTTTCCTGCTCCGGGAGAAGTCTGTACCGGCTGTACTTTGTATCCGGTGTATTTTTATAGGTAAACACCTCTATTACATTGGGAAGTTCTTTAGCCTTAGAAACATCGATGTCTTTGATATAGGCATGGGGATGGGGACTTAATAGGAGGCGGGCATAGGCCATGTGGTCCAATCCCATGTCGCTCCCATAGCGTATTGCCCCCCGGACCTTCTGTTTGGAATCCAGCAAGGGTCTGGAATTCCCCACGTATTTCAGTACTTTGGCCTGTACGTCTTCTACTTTCATTTCCATTGTATATTTCCCTGCCTTTTTCTATTCTTGAGCATGAGTACAACCTTTCATTATGATTAGTGTAGTTCTTCCCCGTTTTCAATGCAAATTTACTATGTATATCAAAAAAAGTCCCTTCTTTCACAACAAGAAAAATAACCCTCCTCATCAGTGTTTTATACTACCACAGAAATTTTTCTAAGAAAAGTGGAAATATTCCGAGACCATTCCAAATAATGAGAATATAGCCTGCGGCATAGAGATTATACTATTCTTAGGAGAGGAAAAATGGAAGCAGCACCGTCCGATTGACGGAGGCTGGTGGGGCTAAAACAGGTATGAGCGGAGATCATTCTCCGCTGCACCCTGTTTTCTCCCTGGCAATATTCTCAGTGCACCTAAGAACTATATCTGTAATCGTCCTGGTTCAGTTCTTCTATTAATTTTGATCTGCCTTTTTCCCAGGTCTCGTCCAGTTCTTTCGTCATAAAGGGCCTTGCCATTCTCCCTCCGTCCTTCTCTTCTCCAATGCGGTGAATCTTCCAGACCGTATCGGTCCAGGTGTCGCAACGGTAAATCAAGTAAGGTTCGCCGTTTTCATCTATCTCCGCCCAGGAGGGGACATAAGTCATAGCGCCGATGTATAGCGATATTTTCTGAAGCATGTAGAGGCACATTCCGTTGTCACTCCGCGAAGTGGTCATCTTCTGGGTTGCCGGATCGTAGCGAATCCAATCGCCTACCTGCCAGCCGCCCTCGCACATGGGAATATCTTGAATCGCTCCCCGACCTTTCTGTCTAATGAGTCTGGCTTCAATTTCGTATACTTTTTCCTTTCCCAGTTCATCAAGCTGCTTCTCACTCATGTAGAAACCTTCCATGTCTTCTCTGGGTATCTTTCTGCCTTCCCACCAAAGCTTGGGGCCGTCGGCACCTCCACATTCACACATGACCCGGGCGTATCGCTCACCTTTCGAAGTTACGTATGATCCCGTGGAGTGCGGCTCCGGGCCTCGGATTCGCCACATGGATTCGATAATTCTCGCCATATTTACCAGACAGATCCCCTTACTTCCTTCCAGGGATTTGTCTTCGTGACAATATTCAATGTGGTCTCCTTTTCCGTAACCCATGGGACATGCAGGTCCTTCCGCGCCTATCACCGTATATCGCAAATCAAAGGGATTGCCCATTTTTTCGCGGTATGTTTCCCATAGCTTTTTCGTTTCGTCGCCATCTTTGTTCATAAAGTACCTCCAATACTTAGTTATATGGTAATGTATATAGTTTAGCTAGTCAATTCAGCCACTTTCAAAATTAACCAATTTTGAAAG
>CAYXSD010000072.1:0-15513 GCA_964466335.1 uncultured Spirochaetales bacterium | reverse complement strand
GACCGGGGGATCGAATCGGCGTAACTGTATCCAGTGTCGGCGATGCCACTTCCCTAACCGGAGGGATTTTATTGCAGACGAATCTAAAGGCCGCTAACGGCTCTATATATGCTGTCGCTCAGGGAATGATATCCTCTCCGGAAGAAAAACGAGGATCAAAAACGGTAGGAATAGTTCCGGGCGGCGCGATCATTGAACGGGAGGTACTCTCCGAGTTTATGAAGGACGGGATTGTTTCTATCATTCTCAGAGAGCCGGATTTTAGCACAGCGGCGGAATTGGCACAGGTCATTACAGAAACCTTTGAGGGAATAAGGGTGCTTTCAAAAGATGCCTCTCTCATCGAAGTAGCAATACCTGCCGACCAAACAGGGGACCCTGTGCAATTTATCGCGGAACTGGAGAAGCTGGAGATAAGCCCGGATGTTTCAGGAAAAGTTGTTATTAATCCAAGATCCGGAGTAGTTGTGTACGGGAAGAATGTAAAGATTGGTAAAGTGGCCGTTTCCTACAAAGGAGATACTATATCCGTTGGAACTTCACTACTGGGCAATGAGAAGGGAAAAGAAAACTTTGTTCTTCCTAAAGCAGTTACCGTAGATGAATTCATTCAAGTACTTCAAGAGGTAGGCCTTGCTACCGATACAATCATAGAAATACTCAAAGGAGTAGAGCAGGCTGGGGCCCTCTACGGAAAATTAGTAATAATGTAAGGAGACAAGGACAGGGAGATATTGTATGAATATAGCGGAACTTGCGCGGGTAAATTATAGCAATGTTGAAAATGCGGGATTTGAAAGAAACGCCAAAAAGGCAGACGGCAAAGACCAATTAATGGAAGTCTGCACTCAATTTGAAGCGATTTTTATAAAACAGATGCTTAAATCGATGAAAAATACCGTTCAGGAAAGCGGCCTTATCAATGGTGGAATGGCGGAGGATTTCTTCGAAGATATGCTTTACGATAGTTACGCTGAAAAGATGGCGGAAACAGCTCATTTTGGAATCAGTGAAATGATGTACAGGCAGCTAAGCAGGCAGGGACCGGACGTATTGACTGATAGCAGTACCACATTATAACTTCACGTATCTGTGAAAAAGAAAAAAAAGCCGCTTACCCTTGAATTTACTCCCATAACCACTTTTTTACTCACCCTAGGTCTTATTTTTGTACTCTTTACCGGGATTTTTATCGGAATGGGTATACATCTGATTTCCGATCCAGGTGAAGGGCAAGAAGTATCTTCAAAGAATTATGGTCAGGAAAAGTCTGCTCGGACGGAGGCGGATACGGAGAAGGAAAAAGAAAAGAAAGAAAGGGAAGAGGAGAAAAAAGAGGAGGCTCCGGACAACAAAAAAGAGAGCGCAAAAGAAGAAATTGAAAAAGCCGCGGAGTCCGGGGCAAAGTCCGAGTATAAAAAGAAAGCTGCGGCAAAGAGCAGAATAACCAAGGGACGGATTGCATTTGTCATAGATGATGTAGGATACAACATGCACGAATTAGAGCCTTTTTTGGAAATCCCTGTAAAGCTGACCTTCGCGGTACTCCCAAAACTGGATTATACGGAAAAAGCAGTCGATGCTATTAAAAAAGCATCAAAGAGCTACATACTTCATCAACCAATGGAACCATTAGGAGAGGAAAACCCTGGCCCAGGGGCCCTTTACACCGAAATGAATTCCACAGAAATTGAGAAGGTCTTGTTTGATAATTTGTCCACCCTTCCAGGGGTAAGAGGCTTGAATAATCATATGGGATCAAAAGCAACAGCGGATGAGCAATGTATGAAAAACCTCTTTACCTTTTTGAAAAGAAAGGAGATATTTTTTCTCGACAGCGCGACAACTCCTTATTCGGTTGCGGAAAAGATTGCTGAAGAATTCGAGGTCCCCTACCTTAGAAGGGCCGTATTTTTAGATAATAAGGACGACAAGGAATACATAGAACGTGCCATACAAAAAGGATTAACCATCGCGAATACAAAAGGGGATGTGGTAATGATTGGGCACGTTTGGTCAGATTATCTAATAGAAGCTATTGAAAGTAATAGTAAAGAAATTGAAGAGGAAGGATACGATGTGGTCTTTCTTGAAGAAATTGTCAATCGTAAATAGCAGAGGTAGGATGGATCATGGTAGTTATGGGTATTGAAACCTCCTGCGATGAATGTTCGGTCTCCATTGTTGCAGACGGGAGAACCATTATAAGCAATGTGGTGGCCACACAGATAGATATACACACTCCTTTCTCGGGAGTGGTACCTGAAATCGCCTCAAGAACGCATACGGAATGGATCTGGGAGGTAACGGAGAAAGGACTTGACGAAGCTGGGACCTCTTTTTCTCAGATTGACGGCATTGCGGTTACCAACCGGCCTGGTATGATCGGATCGCTTTTGGTAGGCGTCTGCTTTGCTAAGGGACTTGCCTTTTCCTTAGGGAAACCTCTTGTCGGAGTGGACCACATATTGGCGCATCTCTACGCTGTTCAGTTGGAGAGGCAGGTAGAATATCCCTATATAGGTGTATTGGTATCCGGTGGGCATACCTTGATTTGTATTGTTAACGATTACGCTGCCATCGAAGTATTAGGAACCACAATAGATGATGCCTGTGGAGAAGCCTACGATAAAGTGGCCAAGCATTTTGGTTTCGGATATCCGGGAGGAGCAGTAATAGATAGTTTAGCACAGAAGGGAGATCGACGAGCATTCTCTTTTCCCCTGCCTTCCCTTCATAAAGGAGATCATGCCTATGATGTCTCCTATTCGGGTTTGAAAACAGCTGTAATAAATCAACTGGATCAATTTCACAATAGCGAGTATGAAAAAACCAACGAGAATATCGCAGCCGCCTTTCAGCATGCAGCTATAACCATGCTTATAACCAGAGTAAAAAGGGCTGTAAAGGATACTGGAGTAAAGCGGATTGTAGCAGGGGGAGGAGTAGCGGCAAATTCACTTCTTAGAAAGGACCTTAATGAATTACAGGGGATAAGCGGAGTGGAGGTGCATTTCCCCAGTCTCTCCCTCTGTACGGACAACGCTGCTATGATAGCCGGACTAGGATATCACCTTATAAAGAGCGGTGAGATTCAAGGAATGGAATTGAATGCCTTTTCCAGAGTAAAAGGTATGAGAAAAACCTATCCCTAGATAATTGTTGTCCATCGTAGTTACTGCTCATGATCTTGAACAAGAGAAATGAGATCTTCATCCGCCTCATAGAGACGAGGTCCCTTTGGAAACGGAAAGGCGGATAGTTTCTTTTCGATAGTGGAGATATTCTTAGAGAAAGAAGATTGGGGATACTTTTTGAAAGTGGGTACGCGTTCAAGGATGGAGCGGTTTACTAACTCATCGTAGGTAACAAACCCAACATACTCCACCTCGAGATCAAGGTTTTTTCTCACGATTTCCCTAAGTTTAGAACCGAGGGCAATATCCTTATTCGACCTTCCCATATTAAGGACGATACGGGGAAAGAAGGACCGCAGTTGGTTCCTGGCAGTCTCCCCAGCCTGGGAAGAATATTGTTGAAGGCGGTCTATCAATGTTTTAAAGGAGATACTTTCACCTTCGAATTTTTGCTTTGTAAAAGAAGATATGATTTCTCTTTCTCCGCTTTTCGAGGGAAAAGAACGATAGAGCATTCTAAACACTGCAGATTTTATAAAAGAATAGGCGTTCAAAATTGCAGTTGTTTGGGGCATGGTGACTATAATTCCTGTGGAGGAAGAGAGAAAAAAATCAATAGTGTTAAAGGCTGTACCTCCGCCGAGATCAAGGAGAATATAGTCCGCAACAAGGTTTTCCAAGTCTTTTATGATTCGTCTCTTAATAAAATACTGGAGATTAGCTGTCCCGGGTATGAGGGAATCTCCCGGGACCAGAAAAAGCCTCGGGATTTCGGTTTCAATAAGAAAGGACTCCAATCCGTTTTCGCGATTATTAATGTAATTACCTATACCGGGATGGGTGTTTTTTACACCGAGGCAGGTATGTAAATTTGACCCTCCTAAATCGAGATCAACTAAAATGACCGTCTTTCCTCGTTCTGCCAAGGATACCCCGAGGTTTGCGGTAATAACTGTCTTTCCCACCCCGCCTTTTCCGCTGGCTATAGGAAGTAGTGTCTTCATGTAAAATGAGAATAAATCAATAAAGCCCAATAATCAACCTTGTGAATTGACATCTTGTGAATTGACATCCATGAATTGATATCGTTGACAGGAATAAACGCAGTCACTATTATCTTCTTGGAGGTTTGAGTGTATGAACGCAAATTTCGACCTGGATAAAGCTATTAGAAAAATACCGGATTTCCCAAAAAAGGGAATTCTCTTCTACGATATCACCGGTGTACTGGTTAATCCGGAGGCCTTCCATTTTTGCATTGACAAAATGGTTGAGCTTTTTGGGGGAAATCCGCCCGATGCGGTAGCTGCAATCGAGGCAAGGGGTTTTCTCTTCGCGGCCCCTTTCGCGGAACGAATGAAGCTTCCCATAATAATTGTTCGAAAAAAGGGAAAACTTCCGGGCAAAACTCTTTCGAAGAAATTTTCTCTGGAATACGGGGAAGATGAAATACAGATTCATGAGTCCGACATACAAAAGGGGCAGCGAATACTGTTAGTGGACGATCTTATTGCCACAGGAGGTACTCTCGAGGCAGCGGTGGAACTGCTAAAAAAAGGCGGCGGCGAGGTTACGGATATTTTTTCAGTAATTGGCTTACCCTTCCTCTCCTATGAGGAGAAATTGCGCCCCTTAAAAATCCACACCTTGATAGAGTATCATGGTGAATAGGTAGTATTAATCTCGCAGCTATGATTATTATCCTTTTGCTCTTGATGTTGTTACATGAAGGTTATGGTATTTCCGTTCTCTATTTCCCAATTCTGTTGACAAAGAACAGCGAATTTAGTAGTTTTCTTTAACAATAAGTTTCGCATGCCGCTTAGCGGCAACAGAAACGACGAAAAATAGTTGTATCCAACTATTTTTGTAATAGAGATTGTCCGGTTGTGTAATGGTAGCACGCAAGATTCTGGTTCTTGTTGTGGGGGTTCGAGTCCTCCCCGGACAGGCGGTCCCTTCGTCTATCGGCTAGGACGGAAGATTCTCATTCTTCAAAGAGGGGTTCGACTCCCCTAGGGACTATAACCGGCACAGAGCCGGTTTTTTTTTAATCCGGCAGATAAAATACTCCAAGCTTCACAACTATAAACTATTCTTATGAAGAAAAGTGTTTTTCCGGCAAAGGAGGAACAAGTAAGTCATTACGCACACCGTTTTAAAAGAGGGAATAAGGGGGAGTAATGAAAAAACGAGGGAGTCTGGTTTTAGAAGACGGAGATGTTTTTGACGGAAAACTTTTCGGGTCCGAACCGTTATACCCGGAACGGATTAGAAAAAGATTAAATGCATCGGCTCTGGAAAATTCCGAACACAATGGAGAAGGGCTTTTTGCCTCTCCTCTTGGGACTGGGGAGATTGTCTTCAACACCGCTATGTCCGGATATCATGAAATTCTGACCGATCCCTCGTATACCGGGCAGATAGTAACAATGACCTATCCGCATATAGGTAATTACGGTTGTTTAGAAGAATGGGCAGAGAGAGGCCCGGAAACTGGAGCAGAGCGTAAGCAGATAAAGGCATCCGGATTGGTGGTAAGGTCTGTCTACCGGGGTCCAATTCATCAAAATAGAGAAAGCATATCTCAGTTTCTTTCTTCCCAAGATATTCCCGGATTGACAGAAGTGGATACGCGAAGGCTTACACTAAGGATAAGAGACAAAGGTGCGCCAAGAGGGATAATCGTCGGTGTCCCGGAAGAAAGAAATGAATTAAAAAACGAAGAAATAGAGATATGCAGAGAGTTTCTTAAGATGGTCCCTGAAATGGAGGGCAGGAATCTTCTGTCCTATGTTGGGACAAATAAAAATATTGAGTACGGTGATACCGGGTCCAAAGTTGCAGTACTGGATTGTGGAATAAAAAGAACCATACTAGAGGAGTTAAGGAAGAGGAAGGTAAAGGTAACCCTCTTTCCCTCCGATGCAAAGCCTGAAGACGTTCTTGCAATAAAACCAAAGGGACTGCTTGTGTCCAATGGCCCCGGAGATCCCGGTGTTCTTTCTGAACAGATTCACCTACTTACTTCTTTAATCGGTGCCATTCCAATTACCGGTATTTGTCTTGGTCACCAACTCCTATGTCTAGCTCTAGGTGCAAACACATATAAAATGAAATTCGGACACCACGGCGCTAATCATCCGGTAAGAGACATTACATCGGGGAAGGTATTTGTAACCTCCCAGAACCATGGTTTTGCCGTGGATGAAAAATCTCTCCCAAAAGAGGTGAAGGTCTGGTGTAAGAATGCAAATGACAACACCCTTGAAGGAGTGATATCGGAGGCTAAAATGATTCAGTCGGTCCAGTTTCATCCGGAGGCGGCTCCCGGCCCAAGGGATTCCTTGTGGATTTTTGATTCCTTTCTTAGGATGATGGGTATCTCGGATACAAACAGGAGGCAAGCCCATGCCTAGACGGATGGACATTGAGAGCATTCTTATAATAGGTTCCGGCCCGATAGTAATAGGCCAGGCCTGCGAGTTTGATTATTCCGGGTGTCAAGCCATAACCGCTTTGAAGGAAGAGGGATACCGGGTTATCCTGGTAAATCCCAATCCTGCCACTGTTATGACCACTCCGGGTATAGCAGATGTTATTTACATGGAGCCTTTAACCCTGCCGTATTTAGAGGAGATAATAAAAATAGAAGGACCTGATACCCTTCTGCCTACTATGGGAGGGCAAACAGGATTGAACCTGGCCTTGGATTTGTATGATCGAAGTATTTTAGAGAAATACGGGGTTGAGTGCATAGGTGCTTCTATTGAATCGATACGTCTGGCGGAAGATAGGGGCAGTTTCAAGAAATTGGCGGGGAGTATAGGGCTTGAATCTCCCCAGTCGGTCCTCTGTTCGGATATCGGTACCGCAAGGGAGTTTCAGAAAGAGGTAGGATACCCGCTGGTAATACGCCCCAGTTTTACCCTTGGCGGACAGGGAGGGGCAATAGCCTACTCTAGTGAAGATTTTCTTCCTCTGGTGGAGAAGGCTTTGGCTGAAAGCCCGGTGAATTCGGCTCTCATAGAAGAGTCACTTGTGGGATGGAAGGAATTCGAAATGGAGGTAATGAGAGACAAAGCGGACAACGCCATTGTTGTCTGTTCAATAGAGAATATAGATCCGATGGGGGTGCATACCGGGGATTCCATTACCATTGCGCCGATCCAGACCCTTTCGGATATGGCCTATCAAACTATGCGTACAGCTTCTCTAAAGGTTCTCCGGGCAGTCGGTGTGGACTGCGGCGGATCAAACGTCCAATTTGCCCTGCACCCGGAAACAGAGAGGATGTTGGTAATTGAAATGAACCCAAGGGTTTCCCGTTCCTCTGCTCTGGCAAGCAAAGCTACTGGATTTCCCATAGCACGATGTTCCGCCCGTTTAGCAGTGGGATATACTCTGGATGAAATAATTAATGAGATTACCGGAAAAACAGTCTCCTGTTTTGAACCTGCTATAGACTACTGCGCGATAAAGGTGCCGCGCTTTGAGATTGAAAAGTTCCCAACGGGTTACAAGGAATTGGGAACACAGATGAAATCGGTGGGAGAGGCATTATCCCTGGGCAGGACCTTTACTGAAGCATTGAACAAAGCTATAAGGGCGTCGGAAATTGGATACGAAGGTATTTGCTCACTTCACGTGGACTCTCAGATGTTAGAGCAGATGCTTACCACACTGAATCCTATGCGTCTTTTTGCTGCCTATACCGTAATAGATAGAGAGGGTGAGAAAAGTATCGCGCACCTCTCGAAGCAAATCGGATTTGAACCATGGTTTCTCTACGAGCTGTACCAGCAGAGCATTATTGAAAAAGATCTGAGAAAATGCGCTAAAGAAATCCCGATTGGATATGAACTTCTTCTTCAAGCGAAGAGGTCCGGGTTTTCCGATAGTAGAATTGCTGAGCTTACCGGTAAAGAGGAAAAGAATATAAGAGCATTGAGAATCGGGAAGGGTATTACCGCGGGATATCATTTTGTGGATACCTGCGCCGGTGAGTTTAGGTCCGCAACCCCTTATTTTTATTCAACTTACGGTGAAATAGACGAAGGGGAACCCATGGGTGAGGACGCGGTGATAATTCTGGCAAGCGGACCTAATAGAATCGGACAGGGTTTGGAGTTCGACACCTGCTGTACTTTGGCTTCTTTAGCTTACCGCCGGGAGGGCAGAAAAACAATTATTATCAACTCTAATCCGGAAACGGTATCAACGGACTTTAATATTTCCGATCGACTTTATATTGAACCGCTTACACCGGAACATGTAATGGAGATTATGCGTAAGGAAGGTGTAATAGATGTTGTACTTCAATTAGGCGGACAAACACCGTTAAATATGGCGGATACTATTATGCAGGAAGGAGCAAGGGTGGTGGGAACATCTCCGGAAAGTATAATGAAGGCCGAAGATCGAGGTTTGTTCTCATCTCTGATTGAAGATTTGGCAATACAGCAGCCGAAAAACAAAATGGCCTGTAATCATGAAGAAGTGCTCAGTTTTGCAAAATCCATTGGTTTTCCTGTCCTTCTTCGACCCTCCTTTGTGTTAGGCGGAAAGAGTATGTTCATTGCCTTCAGCGGGGAAGAACTGGCAGAGTTTTTAAAAAGAGGTTTAGAAATATCTACGGAGAAACCTCTACTCGTTGATCAGTTCCTCGAGGATGCCTTCGAATACGATGTCGATGCCCTCTGTGACGGGAAGAATGTGTATATATGCGGTATTATGCAGCATATCGAAGCAGCAGGGGTGCACTCCGGCGATTCAGCCTGTGTCTTTCCCCCTTATAAGTCGGATGCCCAAATCCAAACGGAAATGCTTGAAACTTCGAGGAAAATTGCCCTGCGGATAGGGGCAATAGGGTTTCTAAACATTCAGTACGCTGTTAAAGACGGCCGGCTTTACATTTTAGAGGTGAATCCCAGAGCATCAAGGACGGTTCCCTATCTCTCCAAGGCTTCCGGAATCAACCTTATACAGGCAGCTGTTCAGATGTGGGAAGGAACGGACTTGGAGGAACAGGGCCTCACCAAAGACGGGATTGGCAAGGGGAAATGTTCTGTGGGATGGGCGGTAAAAGAGGCGGTTTTTAGTTTTTCCCGCTTTCCGAATGTGGACCCCCTACTAGGACCTGAGATGAAATCCACAGGCGAAGTAATAGGGACAGGTCAAAGTTTCGGAGAGGCTTTTGCAAAGGCACAAGCAGCGGTGGGGAGTCCGCTTCCCATTTCCGGTCGGGCCTTTATTAGTGTTCATGAAGATGATAGGGAAACCATACTGCCGATTGCAAGGCGTCTATATGCTATGGGGTTTCATATAGCCGCTACCCGCGGTACGGCGCAATTTCTCTTTCATAGTGGCATATTTGCCGAGGTAATTCTAAAAATCCACGAAGGCCATCCCCATGTAATCGATCATATGCGAAGCGGAAGGATCGACCTGATGGTTCATACGCCCCTGGGGAAATTTTCTCAAAAGGGAGATGAAGAACTAAGGGTAGAAGCGGTAAGGAGAAAAATCCCCTATACAACCACTACCTCAGCGGCAGAAGCAGCTGTCCAGGGTATTGAATATCTGTTAAAGCGGGAACTTCACGTCTGCCCCATAAAAGGTTCCTGGGACCTCCCCCTGCGTCTCCGCTAACCCATGAAAAGCCCCGGTCATTTTTCCGGTACAAAATTGTTGTAGTAATACTCCATGCTGTCAACGATCGCCTCCCAGGAAGCCTCGATAATATTTTCCGAAACCCCCACGGTGTCCCAGCCTTTTTCGTGGTCCGAGGAAGTAATAAAGACCCGTACCTTCGCCGCTGTTGAGTCCTGAGGATTCAGGACCCTTACCTTGTAATCAATAAGGGCGATTTTACTCAAAAATGGGAAAAATGGGGTTAGGGCATCACGAATGGCATTATCCAGGGTGTCTACCGGTCCTACGGCGACGGAGGCGCCAAGGACCTCCTTTTCATTCAGCCTCATAAATATCCTTCCCACAGTCTTAGATATGGTGCCCCAGGTCTTATACGTCTCCAAATGGTAGTTGTTAAGCTTAAAAAGAGGTTTATAGTTTCCTATAGTTTTTCTAATAAGGAGATCGAAGCTTGCTTCGGCGGCTTCGTACTCGTATCCCTCTTTTTCTTTGGATTTTAGCTCCTTTAAGATTTTGCCGACTATATCGGAATTCTTATCGAAATCGCCATACTTGGAGAGTTTTTTTACAATTGTCGATTTTCCGGCAAGTTCGGAGAGAAGGATCTTTCTTTCGTTCCCGACTAAACTGCTGTCTATGTGCTCCATGAGCTGGGAAGCTTTGGATATGACATCGGCGTGCTGGCCCGCTTTATGGGAGAAGGCGGCCTCTCCTACGTAGGGCTGACGAGTATCCGGGATTATATTCGCCTTTTCCGCGATGAATCGGGAGAGGGAGGTAAGATGTTTCAGCTGCTTTCCCGCGCTAGAGGTATACTCGGTTTTTAGGCATAGATTGGGGAGAAACACACAGAGGTTTGCATTTCCAGCTCTCTCTCCCCAGCCGTTTACCGTTCCCTGAACATGGACCGCCCCTTTTACAACGGAAATAAGCGAGTTAGCTATGGCGGTACCGCTGTCATTGTGGTAGTGAACCCCCAGGGGCGCCAATTCAGCTTGGGGAAGGGCCTCGAATATCTTTTCCACATCCATGGGAAGGAAGCCGCCGTTAGTATCACAGAGGACAAGCACGTCAGCGCCGGCTTCAGTACCGGTTTTAAGCACCTTAAGGGCGTAGTCGGGATCATCCTTATATCCATCGAAAAAGTGCTCAAGGTCGAAGATGACTTCAAGTCCTTTTTCCTTCAGATAGAAAATAGAATCGTAGATCATTGCAAGGTTTTCCTGGTAAGAAGTCTTAAGCACCTGCTTTACATGGGCTTTCCATGTTTTTCCAACCACTACGGCCCCGTCTGTTTCCGCCGATACAAGGGCTTGCATGTGAGCATCCTCCTTGGCCTTTGTGCCGGGTCTTCTCGTGGACCCAAAGGAGACGATTTTGGCGTGGTCGAAGCGTTCTTTTTTTACCTGTGCAAAGAAGGCCGCTTCCTTTTCATTGGAAAGGGGAAACCCTCCTTCGATGTAATCTATTTTCATTTCATCGAGTTTATGGGCAATTTGGATTTTATCCGCAACAGTAAAGTTAACCCCTATGCCCTGCATTCCGTCCCGCATGGTGGTGTCATAGATTATAATGTTCTTATTGTTCATTGCTTTTCTCCTCCGGAAACAGTGAATATCGATTTAGAGCATTTACATAGGCATGGGCACTGGCCTCTATAATGTCTGTGGAAGCCCCTCGGCCGATGGTTCTTCTGCCGGCTATATCCAGTGTAACGGAAACCTCCCCCAGGGCTTGTTTCCCGGGAGTTACCGCTTGAACGGCGTACTCAATCAGGGTCGTCTGCGTTCCGGTGGCCCTGTCAATGGCGCGAAACACCGCGTCAATGGGACCGTCACCGGTTGAAGCTTCTTCTGAAATTTCTCCATCGATGCCCACTTTTACTGTCGCGGTAGGTACGGCGGTATTTCCGGAGAGAATATTAAAGTAATCCAGAGTGTATTTCTGAAACTGTCTTCCTAATTCATCGCTTACAATGGCAAAGAGGTCCTCATCGTAGACCTCTTTTTTTCTGTCCGAGAGGTCCAAGAACCGTTGATAGGCTGCTTCCAATTCTTCGTTGGAGAGGGTCATACCCAGTTTATTCAGCCTCTGACTGAACCCATGTTTACCGCTATGCCTTCCCAAAACAATGTTGCTTGCGTCTTTTCCCACGCTTTCCGGAGTCATTATTTCGTAGGTTTCCCGGTGTTTCAGCATGCCATCCTGATGGATCCCAGCCTCGTGGCTGAAGGCGTTCTCTCCGACTATTGGTTTGTTCCGTGGAATAGGGAACCCTATTATACTGGATACAAGCCGAGAGGTGTTGTAAATTTCTTTTGTGTTAATACTTGTCGTAAAAGGATATCTGTCCTTTCTAACGTTCAAGGCCATTACTACTTCCTCTAAAGCCGCGTTTCCTGCCCGCTCGCCAATTCCATTGATGGTGACCTCAATTTGTCTGGCGCCGTGCTCAATGGCCGTAATGGTATTTGCTACACCAAGTCCAAGATCGTTGTGACAGTGGACAGAAAGGACCGCCTTATCCATATTCGGGACCCCCTCCATAATTGCAGTTATGAAAGAAGCAAATTCTCCTGGGGTTGTATATCCGACGGTATCAGGAATATTGATAATGCCTGCCCCTGCCTTAATTACTCGTTCAATTATCCTGCAGAGAAATTCAATTTCGCTTCTAGTTCCGTCTTCGGGAGAGAACTCCACCTCTGCCGTCTTTGTCCGGGCATAGGAAACAGCTGACTCCGCCATTTCAATTACCTGGTCCGGTTCCTTGTTAAGTTTGTGTCTCATGTGAATTGGAGATGTAGCTATGAAGGTGTGTATCCTGGGATGTTCCGCCTTTGCTATTGCCTCTGCTGCTCTGTCAATATCTTTTTCTACTGCTCTGGCTAAAGCGGCGATACTAGTTCCTTTTACGTTTTCGGATATCACCTGACATGCTTTAAACTGGTGCGGGGAAGAAATAGGGAAGCCCGCTTCAATAATATCTATTCCCAAGCGAGAAAGCTGAATAGCCACTTCCAGCTTCTGCTCTACCGTCATCGATGCCCCCGGCGATTGTTCTCCGTCTCGCAGGGTCGTGTCGAATACATGTATTTTTTCCATTTTTTTACTCCTCTTGTTTATTCAAATCCTAAATCAGGTTATCACTTGTATCTTCTATTTCTTCCTCGGGACTCGTCGGTATCTTTTTTCTACCCCGCTTAAGACTGACGAGTCCACTTCTGGCCATTTCCAGAATGGTGAATTCTTGAAGCAGGGAAATGAGGTCTTCAATTTTATCCGTCCTGCCGATACTCTCTATTACCATGGAGTCAGATCCTACATCCATTACCTTTGACCCGAAAACCGTGGCAATTTGAATAATCTCAGAACGCTGTCCGGGCTTGACCTGCACTTTTATAAGCGCAAGTTCTCTATCGATAGTGCTCTCTTCCGTTAGGTCAACAAGATGTATAATGTCTATAAGACGATCCAACTGCTTCTTTATCTGGTCGATAATAGTTGCATCTCCTTTACACACCAGGGTAATTCGTGTAACCGAGGGATCAGAAGTAGGCCCGGAGGTAAAACTCTCCAGGTTGTACCCTCTTCCTGAGAAGAGGCCGGCGATCCGGGAAAGGACCCCCTGATGGTTCTCAACTAGCAGGGATATGGTATGTGTCATATTATTCCTCCTCATCCAATACCATCTCGTTTAGTCCCGCCCCGGGGGGGACCATGGGATATACGTTTGCTTCCTTTTCAATGAGAAACTCAATAATAATGGGACGATCTGTTGTTTCCTTCGCCTTCTTTAGGGCCGCTTTGCCTTCTTCTATATTCCGCACTCGAAATCCAATGGCGTTGTAGGCTTGGGCCAGGGTCACAAAATCCGGAATATAGGTGGGGCAGTTAGGGTCCGCGGGATCGAGACAAGTGGAGGAGTATCTTTTTTCATGAAACAACTCCTGCCACTGCCGGACCATTCCCAAGTACCCATTGTTCAGTACCGCTATAATAACGGGAAGCTTTTCATGGACGGCGGTAACAAGTTCCTGAATATTCATCTGAATGGAACCATCCCCTGCAATATCAATTACTCTTTTATCCGGGTTTCCCTTTTGCGCGCCTATGGCGGCGGGAAAACCATACCCCATGGTACCCAATCCTCCTGAGGTGAGCCAGGTCCTTGGGTCCTTAAATTGATAGTACATGCCTGCCCACATCTGGTTCTGTCCCACCTCGGTGGCAACAATAGCATCCGGAAATTCTTGACTTAGAAGCTCTATTACTTCCTGTGGGTAGAGGCGCTTCCCTTTCGGGATTTTCAAAGGATGCGCCATCTTCCACTGTTTACATTGTTCTTTCCAGCTTTCTACTTTTCGTTTTTCCAGGGAAGGGGCAATCAACTCCAGCACTTCCCGGGCGTCTCCCACGACGGGAAAGTCTACAGGGACGTTTCGAGCTATTGTAACCGGATCAATATCGATATGGACAATTCTTGCCTTAGGGGCGAATTTGCTTAGGTCTCCCGTGGCGCGATCATCAAAGCGGACACCGATGCTAAAGAGAAGATCACACTCGGTAACCGCCATATTTGCGGTGTAGGTACCGTGCATGCCGATCATTCCAAGGAAATCAGGATGGTCCCAAGGTACAATTCCAATACCCATAAGGGAGGTAACCACAGGAACGGAGGTTTTTTTAAGGATTCTATGAAAGACAGGAGCAGCATTGGAGATGTGCATACCACCGCCAATGAAGAAAAGCGGTCTTTCTGCGCTGTTGAATACTTCGGCGGCACGTTTAATTTCTTCTCTGTCGGGTTCCTTCCTCGGGTTATACCCTCTGATGCGCACCGATTTGGGGTATTCATCGTCGAGTTCTATAATGGTTATGTCTTTCGGAATATCCACTACCACCGGTCCCGGCCTTCCGCTGGAGGCAATGTAAAAGGCATTTTTTATCATTTCTCCCAATTCGGAACGTTTTGTAACCAAATAGTTGTGTTTGGTAACGGGTCTTGTAATTCCTACAGTATCTGCCTCCTGAAAGGCATCATTTCCGATCATATTTCGAGGGACCTGCCCGGAAATACAGACAACGGGCACACTGTCAAAATTTGCTGTCGCGAGACCGGTAACGGTATTGGTCGCGCCCGGTCCGCTGGTAACAATGCATACACCGGTTCGGCCGGTTGACCGGGCGTATCCATCCGCGGCATGAACTGCCGCTTGTTCGTGTCGTGTTAGGACAACATGAATGGAGGGTTCGGAGTAGAGGGCGTCAAAAATAGGAATAACTGCTCCTCCCGGATATCCAAACACCACATCCACCCCTTCTTTTTTAAGGGCATCAACCAAAAACTGTGAACCCGAACGTTTCATATTCTTACGTCTCCTTTTTTACCCTTCTTTCAAAATTCCCATTTATCAGAGGCCTTATATTGGGTCCAAAAAAAAGCCGTCCTCCTTAGGAGAACGGCTTTTCCTGATTATCAGGTTACAAGCAATTATTCTCCCGTCATTACGAAGGGGGTATAATTAGGAGAATAATAGCGGATAGGTTAGCGCTTGTAATTTTGCTTCTCATTACAAACTTATAGGTAATGCAATACAACTGTTTTGTCAAGGCGTTATTAAGTATGTATTGTAAAAAAATGGAAAAATACAATGTATGAAGAAGTGAGGCTCTTTCAAAATGCTATTTTTCAGAGCCTCAATATTGGGTCGATTTTTCT
>CAYXSD010000071.1:0-15713 GCA_964466335.1 uncultured Spirochaetales bacterium | reverse complement strand
CTCGGCAATAGTGACCGCAGTATAGACAGAAGCCTCCCGGGCAGCTACGGGCATAGAGCTGGTGTTACAGATAATTACCGTCCGTTCCATGAGGGTCCGACCAGTTCTTGGGTCTATTAACTCGGGAAACTCTTTAAGGGTTTCCACTACCTCTCCTGCCCGTTCACCGCAGGCAGCGATTATAACAATATCCACTTCCGCGTTTCGACTGGTTACCTGTTGGAGAACCGTCTTACCCGCGCCGAAGGGTCCAGGAATACAGTAGGTCCCTCCCCTGGCAACGGGAATAAAGGTATCGATAATTCGAATTTTCGTTACCATTGGATTTCCTGGTTTTAATCGCTCCTGGTAAGCATCGATGGCACGCTTTACCGGCCATTCGAATACCATAGTTACATCGTGGGTGGTCCCTTTCCCATCTTCTACTTTCGCTACAACTTCATCTATGGTGTATTCTCCCTTTTCAGCAATCCATGTAACGGTAAAGGAACCGTACATATTGAAGGGAACCATAATCTGGTGCTGAAATATTCCCTCCGGTACAGTTCCTAAAGTATTGCCCCGCTCCACCTTATCTCCTGTACTAACACTAGGGGTAAAATCCCATTTCTTTTCCCTGTCCAACGCGTGAAGATACACTCCCCGCTGAAGAAAAAAGCCGCACTCTTTTGCTAACTGGGGGAGAGGGTTCTGCAGACCATCGTATATCTGCTGCAAAAGCCCCGGCCCGAGCTCCACTGCCAACAGCTCGCCGGAGAATTCAACTGGATCTCCTATACCGATTCCTCGAGTCATCTCGAAGACCTGGACCTCCACTTGGTTTCCCGTAATTCGGATAACTTCGGATTTTAAGAGTTTGTCATCAACCTTGATATATGCAACTTCGTTCATGAAAACGTGGCCTTCCACTTGAATGGATACCATATTTCCGTTTACCCGGACTACTTTTCCTGTAGCTTTCGTCATGATTATTCTCCAGTTCCCTCTTTATATTCCTTTGGACCTTTATTGCGTATGCGTTCGTAGAGTTTTTCGAATCTCTCTTTTCCGCGGTCATGGTCCATTTTCATCTTGCGCTCCAAGAGTTGGAGCTTAAGGTAGTAACATAGTAAAGCGTCGATATCGAATATATGACCAACTTCTTGTTCATCAATAAATTTCCACTGTTCCCGGATGATAGACATCTCACCTTCCAGAGGCGTGGCAGCTTGAAAGAATTCTTTTGCCTGATCATCCGCGTACATATAGAAGTCTGCTTGTCTAAGATAGGCTTCAGCATCGATATTTTTCTTCTGCCCGCGCAGAACAGCCATACTGTTTCGTATAGCCCTTTCTCTTTTCTTCCATTCCCTTAATACTTGTGGGTCCTTCTCCGTAGGCGGCGAAGTGTTGTTACCTTTGCTCTGAGAAAGAATAGAAAAATCGTGTTCTTCCATGGTAGTTTTACAAAAATCCAGAAAATGCTCAGAATCTATATCAGGTTTTTCGTCGAAGGAGAGCATCGGTAGGGCTGCAACGGTATAGTAGTACTGGGCCAAGATAGAACTCCCTACTCTTCAGATTCTCTAAGTAGTTTGGCGAGCATAGGATTTACATACTGAGCGAGTGCTTCCGTAATGCCCTGGGAGGTGAAATTATAGTATGCTGCTCCGTCTTTTTCTTCAATACGGAAACCTGATTCGACCCCCGGGGCCGCTTTTATTTCAATTCCCTTCTTTATCTCTGATTGCAATCTGTTAAGAAGATGCTCGCTTAGCTTGTTTTTATCCTCCTCTGAGAGGAGTACATTGATATCGCTTGATTTTTCTTTGCTCCAAGCGGTAACCACCGTAATAATAGCGTTTTCCAGAATATCATCTTTTAGTGTTGCAGAAACTTCATGGTGCATAACGCGATTAAACATGGATTCAAGCTCTTTCTGAACGGTGAGCTTCATATCTCTGGATGCTTGTTTTAAAGCTTCCCTTCCACTTTGTTCCGTTTTCTCCGCCTCCTTCTTTGCGTCCGAAAGTATTTTTTCGGCTTTCGCGTTAGCCTCGGCGATGATTTCTTCACCTTCTTTTGTGGCATCTTTCAGAATGGAGTCGGCCTTTTCCTCGGCCGTTTCAACACCATCTTTCTTTATTTTCTCTATGATTTCTTTTAACTGGGCATCCATAACTTCCTCGCAAGATGGGAATGGGTTTTTCTATAATGAACATAGTGTAATGAAGTATCGAGTAAAATGCAACCAAAAGAAAGTTTTTTTCTATCGGCATTCCAGTACGTAGCGCTTAACTTTTTCAACTTTTTTTGAAACAAGATTGAATACGACCTCTGGATAGCCAAGTCTTGCTATCTCTTTTTTTACGAATTTCAGAATATATTCCTCCAACTCATCCAGCGATGTAAATTGATTTGATGAAATACCCTGAAGCTCATTTATGATTTTTTTTACACCTGATAACTGATTATGCAGTGTTGTAGCATTCTCCAGATGCACATAGGTGGTTATCTCTCTGTTTTTCTCCCGATCATTGTTTTCTTGGTTTAAAAGTTCTACATCAGCCTGAAGATCTTCTAATTCAATTAGGAGCACTTTAAGAAATTTTGGTACGGCTTGTTTCATAGTAACCTCATTACTTCATTATATTTCGCCTAATGTTAAATCTCCGTAGATTTTAATGACATTTCTGTCCATGCTTGCCTTTACATTGCGGTGGGGATAACGTTCTTTTAATTTTTTTTTTAATTGGATAAGCACATCTTGGGTTATCCTTTTTTCTACTTCGTCGGGCACATTATCTAAAGTAACCATATCAATTTCAACTACATATCCTCTACCGTATTCGGATCCGTATCCACTTGAAAATGTAGCTCCAACATTAAACAAACCGTCATGACCCTTGTTTGATGTCTCTCCACGTTCCGCTCTAGATGGATGTAGTTTGTATGTATCACCATAGTTGTCCTCTAAGTAATCGTCAATGGAATCGAAGATATGTTTAAACTCCTTTTCCCAGTAATTGAAACCCTTGTGCGGCATTACCAAACAACCTCCCAGACAAGATCATTTTCTGTAGCAAGGGCCTCGGAAATTGCTATATCAAAGGCGGCGCTGTTTCCATTTTCTTCAACAGAACCTGGAAGGCTGGAGTCAATTTGACCAGGCACTTCTAAAGTGTAGGAAAGCCTGTAATCCGCAAAGAGAGACTGAATAAGCGCTAAAGATTCCGGATCTACTGGTCTTTCTTTCTCTGTTTCTTCTTCTTCTGTTTCCCCATCCTCCGTTTCTTCGATCACTCTAAAAATTGTGTAGCGGAATCTGCCGTTCTCTCCGTTCATTTCTACTTCAATGTCGCTTTTTTCCTCTATCCCAAGAAGAAGAGATAAAGCTTCAAGAGATGAGAACTCCACTTCAGCGGTTATAATCCTGTCATCTTCGGTGTCTTCCTGTGAATAACGTTGCAAGGTTATACCGTCTAACTGGGTCATTACTCGCTCGAAATCTTCCCTCTCCACAGGGAGTGGAAGGTCGGCTGATGTCTCGGAAACAGTGCCAAAACCTGCGAGCATCTGAGAAACCCGATACACCAGGCTTACAGTTCCAGTGCCGTCTTCATTTAGAATAATCCTCGTCTCCATACCAAAACAAGAGGAGAGGAGGATGGAAGAGAGGATAATAAGCAATAGTTTCAAGCCGGCTAGGGAAATGGTATTACTCTTCATTTTCTTCTTCTTCCTCTTCTTCGTTTTCTTCCTCGTTCCTCGCTGGGGGCATGGGGATGGAGATAGGCTGATCAAGCAGCTCCTTTTTCTTCATCTTTCTCCTGTTTGTGGCACTGAGATTGTTGATAATGCTCACGATAAGCACCATTCCCACAGCAGTTACGATGAACTCCCAGTGCATCGGAAGTTTAGAGATGATGTATACAATCTTTTCCCAATCCATAATGCATCCTAAAAATAACTGTTTCCCCGTCTTTTTGCAATCCTGAAATGGAAATATCCTTAGACCAGCAATGTGACATAGGTTTTTCCAGCACCTCCTTGCTCGGGTCTGGCAAGGTGGAAGGAATCTACTTCAGACCGCTTAGAAAGATACGAATGGATACCCTGCTTAAGAATGCCCTGTCCCTTACCATGAATAATTGAAAAACTTCGCATACCGTTTAAAATTGCCCGGTCAATTTGGACTTCCAGGTCCTGGAGGGCTTCTTCCATCCGCTTTCCTCTAAGGTCAAGCTCAAAAACTGATTTACTCTCAGGGTAATACTCTATCACAGGTTTTGTCTTTTTCTTGCCCTTATCTTTTACTTCTTCGGGCACTAGTTTGTCTTCATTAATTTCAATTCTCACCGTTTCTGTTTCCACGAGCCAACTGCCCTTCTTTCCGTGTCTTACCAAGGTGCCTTTTTTCCCTGTGGGGAGGACTTTAACCGAGATTCCCGGTTCTAACTCCTTCTCCCTTGTCGCGGGCCTCAAGTCCTCTTGGATATTTTGTTCCTCCTCGGTAAGCTTTTTAACTGTCTTTTCAATTCCCTCTTCGATTTCCTCAAAGAGTTGTTTTCCCCTTTTAATCTTATCCTTGGAAATTCCTCTCTCCCTTATTTCCCTAACCAGATTTTCAAAGGTTTTTCTGCTCTCACTCAGATATCCCTTTAGCTCGGATATTCTCCCTTCTTTCACTTCTTTTTCTCGTTGTTTCAGCTGGAGCATTTTGAGGTCCAGGGACCTTTTTTGCTCTTGGAGGTCTCTCTGCTTTAGTTCCAGTTCCTCTACCCGCTTTGATGCTTCTCGTTTAAGGGAGGAGATTTCTTCAATCATCTTCGAAATATCAGTTTTTCTTCCGCGGATAAACTCTCTTGCCAGGACGACAACATCTTCCGGTAGACCGCTGCCGGAGGCAATATCAAGAGCGTGGCTCTCACCGGGTACGCCTTCAAGGATGTTATATGAAGGAGTGAGTGTTTCCGGATTAAACTCCACAGACGCATTGAGGGCCTCCGGTGAAGCAAAGGCATAGTTTTTAAGAACTCCCTGGTGGGTGGTAGCAATAGCAAGCATACTTTTTTTCTTACAGGTTTCAAGAACAGCCATTCCAATGGCGACCCCCTCCTCTGGGTCCGTGCCTGAACCCAGTTCATCCAAAAGGACAAGCGTACGATCGCCTCCCTTGGTTAAGGCCTCTGAAATTCTTTTCATATGTCCTGAAAAAGTGGAGAGCGATGCTTCGATGGATTGCTCATCTCCGATGTCAGCAATAATATTCTCAAAGACCGGAAGCCCTGAGCCAGGGTCGACAGGAAGTTCCATGCCAAACTGGTGTAACAGTACAAAGAGACCTATTGTTTTTAAGGCAACTGTCTTTCCTCCTGTATTCGGCCCTGAGATAATTACTGTAGATATTGAAGGTCCTATATGTATGCTAATAGGTACGGCCTTCTCACCAAGAAGAGGATGTCTTGCATTTTCAAGAACAATCCCTCCTTCCCAGGCTCTCCACACTTCTGCTGTACACCCCCTATGGGAGAGAGAGAAACAACCCCTAGTATAGAGGGAGTCAAAAAAATGAAAGACCTTAAAGACATAAAGGATATCCTCGACAGAATTCTGAATAAGCGCGGTGCAAGTCTTCCGGATTCTAAAAACCTCCCGGCGAAATTTGTTCTCCTCTTCCACCAGTTGGTTATTACTCTCTAAGATGTCGAAGGGTTCTATAAAGACAGTAGCGCCCGAAGAAGAAACCTCATGAATAATACCTTTGATCTTCCCCCTATGCTCCTGTTTCATGGGGAGCACCGTTCTTCCCTCTCTCTGTACCGGGGGTGTGGATTGCCAGTAGTGGGAGGTGCCCTTATCTTGCATATAAGCTGAAGCTTTCCCTTCGATTTCTCGATGGATTCTTTGAATGGAATTCCTGATTTTCCGAAGTACCGGAAGCGATTCCTTTAATTCGCCATTCTCTTCAAAGTAGAAAAATATTTCCCGTGGGACCTCTTTAAGAATAACCTGCTCCCGTATCTCGCTGCAAAGTACGCGAGAAGGATCTACGCCATTTTCTTCCTCGATCTCTACCTCAAAACGATTGATATATTCTATCCAACTGTTGATGGACCGAAGATAGGTTCCAATTCTTGTAATTTCATCCTGCTCTAGTACCACCCCTTCTTTTATCGATTTTTCCGGTAATCCCTTAATTCGCGGAAAATAAACAGAAGGCCTTTCAGTGTTGGTCTCCAAGATTCTTCTTATTAACCGAGACTCCTTAAGCAGCCTGGTAAGCTCTTCCGGATTTGTCACAAAGGGTTGCGTTTTTAGAATTTCCGCGCCTTCTTGTGTAAGACAGTATTCGGTTAGTTCTTTAAGAATAACCGGGAATTCTAAGAGGTCCAGGGTTTTTTTATCCATAACATACACTTCTTTCACGGAGTTCTTTTAGAATTGTTGTATAGCTAATGTATCGATCTCTATTAATAGCATTATCTTCCCTGTCCGGGAGAGTAGTGTTAGAGTCAAGCGTATTTAGTACGGAACATCCCGGTTCGTTCACGTGGAGGCAGTTTGGGAATTCGCATGCGCCGTCGAACCTTACTAATTCAGGAAAATAATTCTTCAATTCCTCCGGTTCTACTCCTGCAATTTCAATTTCTCTAATACCCGGTGTGTCAATTACCTCTAAACCGTCCTGTATGAAAAGCCTTGCCACATTCGTGGTATGTTTCCCTCTGTTCCATTTGGTACTAATTTCTTCTGTCTTCTGTTTTTCTTGACTGGGGAAAAGACCATTTAAGAGCGTTGTTTTGCCTACTCCCGATTGTCCGATAAGGATGACCCGTCTTCCCCGCATTTTCGTTTTTAGTGGTTTTAGACCCTCACCCTTGAGTGCGTCTGAATAAAGAACGGAGTAACCCAATTTTTGAAAGAGGGCAAGTCGCTCTTCTACTTCCGCGGATATACCCTGATCTACCTTATTGAGGATTATGTTGATTGGGACATTACCAAGCTCAGCTGCCAGGATAACCCGGTCGATAAAGCGGGGCCGAAAGGGAGGAGATACAGGGGATGAAACAACAAAGGCAGTGTCGATGTTCACTCCAATTGTCTGTGGACATCTTCTTTTCTTGTTCCATCTTACTAGTCTGCTAGTCCTTTCTTCACGCTTTACTATCAACCCCTTCCGATTATCGACATCTATCTCTATTCTTACTATGTCTCCAGGAGCCAGTGGTGCGTACTCTCTTTCGGTACCTCGTAAAATTTTCCCCTTTATACGGCATTCTATTGTTCCCCTATCCGTAGAAACGGTGAAGATATTGTTGTTTCCGAAAAGGACGAGTCCGGTATCGATCATGAGAGGGACCCGCCAAAATCAGCCTGTTCAAGGTCTTTTGGAAAAAATCCTTTGAAGAACCTATGCCACTCATCATGCTTCTTTGTGTCAAACACTTCCTTATGGAATTTTTCTCCGGTAATATGTATGACGTCTTTTTCTTTCACCTTTTCCTCCATCACCTTTTCTGTGGTCTTCCATAATCGTAGGACTTGCTGCCCCACTCCTTCCAGAGAATCGATAATTTCTATGTGGCCTCCAAGGACTTTTTGGAATGCATCTCGAAGAAATAAGAAATGGGTACAGCCAAGTACAAGAACATCGATTTCTTCCTCTATAAATGGGGCCGAAATTTGTTGTACTAGTTTTTCCGTTTTTTTCTGGTCCGCTCCAAGCCACTCTTTTTCTACATAGGTAACAAGCTCTGGAGAAGCCAGGGAAACAACATTACAGTTACCGGCAAATTGATTTATGAGAGCAGCTGTGTAGTGGTCTTTTATCGTCCTGTTGGTTGCAATAATCCCTATTCTTTTCTTTTTTGTCCGCTCAGAAGCAGGTTTTATTGCCGGAACAACACCCACGAAAGGAAGTGTGAATTGCTCGCGTAAAATAGTCAGTGTAAGAACAGAAGCAGTATTGCAGGCAATTACTATTAAAGAAGGTCGGTATGTTTTAGTAAGGATCCGGACAATTTTTACAACGCCCTCCCGGACAGTATCTTCGGATTTTTCACCATAGGGAAAGTTTGCAGTATCTGCGACGTAGACGAATCTTGCCGCTTGGAGTCTGGATTTCACCCAAAAATAGTAAGGGAGACCACCGATGCCGGAATCTATGAAAGCAATAGTTGAAGAAGCTAGGTTATTCATCCCCGAACAAATTGTGAAAGGCCTCTTTCGCCTCTGTATTCCTGTCAGCTCCCTTATCCTTGGGACCGGAAAAAGACCTTCGTGGTGAAAAGTAATCACAGAAATTAGGACGGTCCTTATCGCGCACAGGCTCAGAAATTGATTCTTTACAATCCCATTGTCTTCCCGGTTCATAAAAGAGACAGTTTAAGCAGATCTTTAGGTCCTTTCCGCAGAAATCGCAAGTGCTATTCCGATAGATCTTCCTCATAGGTATTTCCCGACCACAGTAGCAACACATAGCTTTATAGTACTATAGAAGCACCATTTATTAAAGGTGCTTAAATCTTGCCCAGTCTTGTTTTTCATGAGTACTTGTACTACTCTGTACCTATGTTTAGTTTCAAAGAATGTTCAAAGGCAGGTTGCCAAAAAAGAGTAATAACAGGGTACAGCTACTGTTATCATCATTTTCCGCGTCCAGAGGAAATGCAAGAATCTGTCATTGCCTTTCTTTCCGACAAGGTCACAGTTAAGAATTTTAGTGGAGAGGGGCTTTCCTTTTACGGTCTGGACTTTAACGGGAAGCACTTCTACTCCTGTTCATTCTCTAATGCTACTTTTAATGATTGCACATTCAATGAGGCCCTTTTCCGCCTCTGTTTTTTTGATAAAGCCAGATTCGATTCTTGTTCTCTAAAAAAAATTGATATGAGTTCCTGCACGTTTACCGACGCCGCAATTATCAATTGTACCTTCGACGATTCAGAGGTTATTCAAACGAACTTTAACGGCGCCATGGTGGAATCTTGCTCCATTAATGATTGTGATCTCTACTCCAGCCGCTTTATTGCCGGAAAGCTTAAAAACACTACTTTTTTGGATTGTAATGTAAAAATGGCCTATTTTTCGAGGGCTGAAATGGAAGAAGTATCTTTCAAATACTCAAACAATGAAGAGGCCATCTTTGAAGATATATGAGAATTAGGAGCATCAGATGAAACTCTTTATTCATTACTCTTTCGAAGGATTTTCCAATACCTATCTCTTTGGCCCTGAAGATGGAGGTGATGCGGTATTGGTAGACCCCGGCGTTATGGATGTGGAGCTGCTCAATCTAATAGAAAACAATACCTATTATATTAGAACAATTCTTATAACGCATGCTCACACAAGCCATGTAGGAGGAATTCGCACTATAAAGAAAATCTATAACGCGGAACTGTACGGCAGGACTACCGAAGTTTCAGGTTTTTCCTGTAATAAGATTAAAGATGGAGAGGAATTCTCCGCGGCCGATTTTAAGGTGGTCCCTATCGAACTTCCCGGGCATTCACATGACTCACTTGTGTTCAGTATGAAAGACCTTCTTTTCACCGGGGATGCATTGGAAGCCGGGAGGGTAAGCAGTACTCCTAACGCCTCTGCCCGTTCCATTCTTCTCTCTGCCGTACAGGAGAAGATTTCTATCTATCCCGACTCTACGATTGTTCTCCCCGGTCATGGTCCTCCTTCTGTTATGGGAGCGGAGAAAAAGTATAATCCTAGTTTTTATGAGCCTCTTTTGCAATCTGCAACAGTACAGACTTGAAATGTTCGTGCAGCGGAGCGTAGACTCTAGTCCTCTCCTTATTCTCAGGAAGGGTAATGGTAATCTTCCAAGCATGAAGCATCAACGATATATCCTTGTAGACAGTATTCTTTCTTCCGTATATTGGATCGCCTAGAATAGGGGTACCAAGATGTTTCATGTGCACTCGTAATTGATGGGTCCTTCCGGTCTTTGGTACAAGTTTAACGAGAGAAAAGTTTTCCCATTGTTTTAGGACCTTGAACTCCGTGATAGCGCGTTTCCCTGAGGTTTTTATGGCGGAGGGGTGTTCCTTTTTTTCACCCGATCGATCTTGTGCGATGAACCTCTTTCTATTTCTCGGGTCCCGAACAATGTAGGTGTCGATCCTTCCTGAGGACTTTCCCAGGCGTCCCTTAATAATTGCTAAATATACCTTGTGGACCCTCTTTCTCTTGAATTGGTCCGCCAAAAACTGATGAGCTCGAACATTTTTTGCGACAACGATTATCCCGGATGTATCCTTATCCAAACGGTGGACAATCCCTGGTCGCTCGAAATTCGCTGGAAACGCATGTTCAAGATTTTGATATCGAAATAGGAGGGCCTGTACCATTGTATTTTCATAGTTTCCCTTAGCCGGATGGACGACCATTCCTTGAGGTTTATCAATAAAGACCACTTCTTCGGTTTCATAAACAACAGAGAGAGGAATATCCCGAGGTTCCAGCATCGGAGGTTCCGGAGTGTTGTAATGAAGCATCAGTGTATCCCCAAGCTGGAGCTTTTTTGAAAGCTTTGCCTCCTCCCCGTTTACATGAATTACTGCTGCCCTAGACTTTAATTGGCTCCTGGTACAGAGTTCAGTTATCTCGGAGATATACTTGTCCAATCGCATGCCCTGGGCTTCTTCTTCGTTGACTTCTTTTTCAATCCGCATGGTTGTTTCTGTATTCTTCTCCCCTTATTCTTCGCCCGTCCCGATAATAAAATCCACTAGAGCAATAACAGCGGAAATACCGAGACTAGTTAAAACAACACCGAGTCTTTCCCCGTTGCTCAAGGGGACGGTGGTCGGGTTGTTCAAAAGAGCAGGAGCATATTCTCTACTAAATCCGTTGGCAGCAAAGCGTATTACATCGTACCCTATACTGGAAAAGAGAAAAGTTATTGGAAAGGACCCAATAAATATGATCTCCGCCCTTCGCAAATCATGGGCCCATTCGGGGAACTCGTCTCTTTCGTATGGTACCGGGGTATCGGAGGAAGTATTGTCTCCCTCTTCCGCGATTAAGTTTGTTACCGAGTAACATAAAAAAAACAGAAGAAACAGAAAAAGCAGTCCTCGGAAATTGTTCACCTTCACCGGTTTTACTGCTCCCTCTTACCAAAGATCGCGGTGCCGACCCTTACAAGGGTTGAACCCTCTTCTATCGCCAATTGATAATCCGAGCTCATCCCCATGGAAACTGTATCCAGGTTGAGTTCTTTATACTCCCCTTTTAGTTTTTCGAAGAGTTCTCTTAAGGAGGAAAAGGAAGAACGTACGCGATTCTCATTATCAGTGAAGGGAGCAATAGTCATTAATCCTCTCATTTCCAAAGCCGGACATGAGGCAAGAATTGAATCCAGACAAGCCCTCGCCTTGTCTTCTAAGATAAAACCGTTTTTTGTATCTTCTCCGGAAGTATTTATTTCTAGAAGGATTTTCTTGCCAAGATGTTCTTTTTCACAGCGTTTGTTCAGTTCCTCTGCTGTTTCAAACTTATCTATCGATTCAACCCAGGAGTAGACCGGGATGCTGTGCTTTACTTTATTTCGCTGCAGATGTCCAATAAGGTGGAGTTCAATATCTTCGGGGAGGTCTCTGAATTTATCCGCTCCCTCTTTTACGCGGTTTTCTCCGAAAAGCCTCTGACCGGCCTCGTAGGCTTTACGTACTTCATCAGCTGTGCGGGTCTTCGATACTGCCATCAGCCGTATTTCCTCCGGGGCCCTCCCCGCCCTTTTCGCTGTATCAGCTATGGTTTGTTTTATACGTAATAGGTTTTCCTTTATATTCATACCTTTAGTATTGTTGAATTTCTTCCTTCTTGGCAAGGCATAGGAAAGTCTTTACAATTAGGTCTATGCAATTTTCAGAATTTTCATTACATCAGGACATTTTAAGAGGCATTGCCGATATGGGCTTTGAGGAATGCACGGAAATACAAGAGCTGACCATGGCCCACTCCCTTAAAGGGAGGGATGTGCTTGGTCAAAGCCAAACCGGTACTGGAAAAACGGCGGCCTTTCTCATTACCATATTTCAGCTCTTCCTCAATACAAGATTATCCGAAGACACCAATGAAGGGCCTGGAGGAGAAAAATTTTCCTCCGCCTTGATTATTGTTCCCACCAGAGAACTGGCTGTACAGATCCAAAAGGAGGCCGAAGCTATAGGAAAATATCTGTCCTTTTCTATCGGATCCTTTTATGGCGGCGTGGGCTACAAAGAGCAGTTCGATATAATTAAAAAAGGGGTTGATATCATTATAGCAACCCCGGGAAGATTGATCGACTTAATGAATTCGAAGAAAATCGATCTTAAAGATACGGATATTCTTGTTATCGATGAAGCAGACCGTCTTTTCGACATGGGGTTCATGCCGGATGTAAGAAAAATCGTAAGAAAACTTCCGCCTCCCCAAAAGAGAATGACCATGCTCTTCAGCGCGACCCTTCCCCTTCGAATACGGCAACTAGCGTGGGAACACATGAGAGACCCCATTGAATTAGAGATTGACCCGGAGAATCCAACCGTGGATACGGTGGTCCAAGAGCTCTACCATGTTGGGAAAACGGATAAGGTGCGCCTTATCCTTGGATTACTCTCCCGTGAAAAGCCCGATAACACCCTTGTTTTTACCAATACTAAGTTCAGAGCTGTGGAGCTTTCGGAACGCTTGGAATTGAACGGATACCGTGCCCGCTACATTATTGGCGACCTTCCTCAAAAAAAACGAATGAAAACTATAAACGATATGAAATCCGGCAGCATTCCCATTCTTATTGCCACTGATGTGGCAGCCCGTGGACTACATATAGATGATCTTGATTTGGTTATAAATTATGATATTCCCCAGGACCCGGAGAACTATGTCCATAGAATCGGCAGAACAGCCAGGGCCGGAAAAACGGGAAAGGCAATTAGCCTTGCCTGCGAAGAATTTGTTTTTGGGTTGGAACCAATTGAAGAACTTATAGACATGAAAATACCTTCTGTATGGCCGGAGGAATCTCTTTTTATAGAAGACAAGAGCGGACACCTTTCAGAGAGAGAATTAAAAAATCGAAGAAAAAAGAACCTCGATTCAGACAAACGAAATATACGTAAATCAATTAGGAACGAGAAAAAACACACTCAACGGCCGAAAACCTCTCCTCCCAAACGGAAACCGGCCGTCCCTATAACTCCGGACCCTAAACCCTACGTTGCCGGCTATGATCCGAAAAAAGACATAAAACATCCAAAGAAACAGGACAGAAGGAAAAAGCAGCCCCCTTCCAGAAGAACATCCGCTGAAGATCGACTCAGATACTATAGGGAAAAGTACGGAGAAGATTTTACTATGGCGAAGCCAAAAAAAGACAAACCCTCTAAGAAGATTAAAACCGGACAGGAGGAAACCAAAAAAGAGAGGGAAAACAGCGAAAAAAACAAAAAGAACAATGTATTCAGCAAGATTGCTTCTCTGTTTAAAAAATAGGGTCTTTTCTCTTAGGACCGTATTCTATGTATTCTTTTTCTTTCTTTTTTTCTTCGCACCCTTCGACCGGGCCTCTGTTTTTTGCGCTGAGGAAAAAATTGAAGTAACGCTCAAAGTGTTTCCCTCACAGTACACGCTCTATATTGACGGAAGAAAGGTTACCCCGTTTCCGGGAGTAAATTTTACCAGGCAAGTGTATGTTTCTCGGGGCACCCACATTTTTCATTTTCAGCAGCCCGGCTATAAGGACAAACTTCTAAGTATTTCTCTGGAAGGGTCTGTACTGGTGGAAGAAAAATTGGAGAAAGAGAAGGCTAAGCTCCTGCTTTTTGGAGAAGTGCAAACGGGCAGACAACCGAAATCCGTAGAATTCTCTCCTGACGGCAACTATTTTTTTACGGCACTTTTGGACGACACCGGTATTGATGTGTTTGAAACAAGGACCTGTATTCATGTTGGACGGTTGTCGCCGCCAAAAGCATGGGCGGTGCAAAGGGGCTTTGTGGAAATCCTCTTTCTTGAGAAGAGGGAAGAAATCTGGGTCTCTCAAATGACTACCGGAGCAGTACATGTCTTTGATGTAAAGGAGCATTCGTATAAAAAGACCATACATACCGGCGGCCGTTGGACAAAAGTTCTCATTTCCAATAGCGATGAGAGCATGGTCTACGCCTCCAACTGGGAATCCAATGACATTTCCGTAATTGACACGCGTTCTTATTCAGTTGTTGATACAATAGCCCTTAAGGGGACACCTCGCGGAATGGCCCTGCATCCTAATGAAGAGTATCTCTATGTCTGTCTCTACGATTCGGGAAGTGTTGAAAAGGTTGACCTTAAAACAGGCTCAGTTATATCCTCGTTTTTCCTCAGAGGAGGCTCAAAACGACATATCGAAATTGACAGGGAAAGAGGAAGATTTTACATCTCGGATATGTACTGGGGTTCCGTTTACGTCTTCGATTTTAGAAAAGACAGCTTGGTAAAAGAGGTCCCCATCGATTATAACCCCAATACCATTACACTCTCTCGGGATGGACGATATCTTTTCATTTCCACTAGAGGTCCCAACAATCCCCGAAGCTATCTTATAAAGGGGTTTGTTTTCGGGAAAATCTACGTCCTTGACACAAAAAGTTTGACTGTTGTGGATTGGTTCTGGGGAAAGAACCAGCCCACCGGCCTCGACCTGTCTCCGGACAACAGATTTCTCGCTTACTCAAATTTTAAGGACAACACCATTGAGATATACTGGAACGATTACTCCGGCTACTGAGTCCCTATCTTATTACTCTGGCACTGCCGCCGCCCACAATACGTTCAACTTCATCCAACGCGGCCATTGAGGTGTCTCCGGGAGTAGTCATGGCCAAGGCCCCATGGGCCGCCCCATATTCGACAGCCAGTTTGGGGTCTTCCGCTGTCATTAACCCATAGATGAGCCCCGAGGCAAAACTATCACCCCCTCCTACTCGGTCTAGTATTTCCAGATTTTTCCTATGAGCAGCCTCATAAACGTTTCCATCTGCCCAACAGAGGGCGCCCCAGTCGTTCACAGTCGCTGTTTTTACTGTCCGCAGTGTGGTGGCGATTATAGAAAAGTTTGGGTAGTCCTTTACTACCCGATTAATCATTTTTTTATAGCCTTCCAGAGGAAGCTTCTTCATTCCATCGTCTACTCCCTCTACTTCATAACCGAGGCAAGCGGTGAAATCTTCTTCGTTTCCGATCATTACATCCACGTATTTTGCTATTTCCCGGTTTACCTCTTGGGCCTTCTTCTGCCCTCCGATTGCTTTCCACAGGGATGGGCGATAGTTCAGATCGTAAGAGATTAGGGTCCCGTGCTCTTTAGCGGATTTCATAGCCTCTACAACTACTTCCGGGGTCGATGCTGAAAGAGCGGCAAAGATTCCACCGGTGTGAAACCACCGAGAACCTCTCTTTCCGAAAAGTGCTTCCCAGTCAATATCGCCGGGTTTAAGCTGTGAAGCCGCTGTGTTTCCCCTGTCGGAAACCCCTAATGCCCCGCGAATGCCAAATCCTCGTTCCGTAAAATTGAAACCGTTTCGTACAGATCTTCCGATTCCGTCGTAGGGTACCCATTTTATATAAGAGGTATCCACCCCCCCCTGCATGATACAGTCTTCAACTAATCGCCCGACGGCATTGTCCGCAAAAGAGGTTACCACAGCGGTGTTCATGCCGAAACACTTTTTTAGTGCCCGTGCTAC
>CAYXSD010000070.1:7255-15879 GCA_964466335.1 uncultured Spirochaetales bacterium | reverse complement strand
CGGGCATGAGGACTTCCGTTCCGTCGAAAAGCTTCCAGGGCTTGTAGTTCTCCCGGCGGAGTCCGAAAAACTGCACCGGCGGTTCAACAGGAAGTACATCTATTCCGAAACGGTCAATTATATCAAACTCCACTTCCCCCAGCATCTGATACACCTCGTACACCTTTGCAGGCCTTCCTTCAATCCCAAGATGCTTTCTTAAACGGTCTAATGCATGGGCCATAATGCCGCTCATGATAGTACTTCCTATATCAATGGGAACTCTGTCCGGTTCTTTATGGTTTATTGCCGCTAAAACTCTTTCCCTGGATGTCATGATTTACTCCTTTTCGTACCTGGGCACCTAGCAAAAATTACACTGTATTACCCGCTTGTTGTCAAGTATATGCATATATGGCGTTGGCTCATCAAGAGCTACATACTGTTCTACTTCACGACAGCTATTGGAATCCCAATCCCGATGACAGGGCAGGGACTTCCGACTCCCCGGTTAAGGCGATCCCTTAATTTTTCCCAATGCGTAGTGGAAGAAGCAAATTTGTCAGCCACCAATCTTCCCGCCCAAGCCTGAGAAAAGGGAACAGAACCATTCCTGGTGGCATTTATAATATCTTTCTGCTGCCTTGGAGTGGGATGCAAATGTAGCGAAGCTAAATCTTCTAATTTTTCTATTTCATTGTCAAAAGCGAAACTTTCGATTCTTGCTAATATTTCTGATTGAAATGTACTTCCACGGGTAACAATAATCCCAGCACTAATCGCTCCGTCCGCGTGTAACCGTTGAAAACTCTCGAGGTCCCTGTCATAAAAGGGATCTTTGTTATTCCATTCTATTTCCAACGCCAATGTTCCCCGGGCAAAACGTTTTACGTGATCCACCTCATGGGAACTTGAATAAGTGAGAACACCATCAATAGATTTTTGTACATTAAAATTCCATTTTTCCCACCCGGTATCTTTCAAACTGCGGCGAAGCCTTTGAGTCACATGGGCTTCCCCTCCCCCTCCCTTGACAATTTCTATAATTGGAATACTAATTGCTCCTATAATGTGATCTAACTCGGCTAATGCCCCGGAAAAATCACCTTCCAAAATTACTTCGGCGTGATATGTCGAGATTAAATCAAAATGCAGTTTTTCAAGGATGGGAAGATAATCAGATAAAGCCATAATCACTCACTTACTTTTAGAGGAGTATTTCTATCACCCCAATTATATGCCTTATAAATAGGCCTTTGGTCTTCATATGTATCAACCTGGTCGCCCCATACATCCCAACCGGAGACAGCCTCCCGGGCAAACACCTCTAAATAGGGACCTGGGCTGCATCTTGTAATTAAATCGTACTGTTCGTCCGGCTTTTTAGAATGCTCCCTTTTTCTCTGTACAATCATATTTTCCTGGCTTCTAGCTGGAGCTAAGGTTCGCAAGCGCCCTTTCACTCCAAAAAGAATCATTTCTGTTACATTCCTATAGTAGAAACCAACGCCTCGGCGGTCAGGACCTCCATCCTTTCTAATTTTGTACCAAACAATGTTTGTTTTATAGGTAAACCCCCATTCTTTCAACAATTCTACAGCATCGGGGAGTAAGGCATTCGGAGTCCATAGATAGAGGTGAGATTTTTCCGCGGCAAGTTCACCTATTGGCAGCAATTTTAGTTCAGGTAAGCTTAACGTGGCATATCTATTAAGCCTTTGATGTTCGGGAGCTACCTTTCCGGTACGATTCTGAAATCTCCAGGGTGGATCAATTAATATTGTTCCGTAATGCCCCGCCTTTTTTTTTGCGAGTTCAGACAAATTTGGAAAATCAGAATAAAGATTGTTCATTGTTACCTACTTTTTCGCGGTCACTTTCCTTTTCCCGGTCAATATATTGCCGGATTGCCTCCCTAATGACCCAACCCAAAGAAACTCGTTTCCCTAAGGCAAGATACTTTAATTGATTATGATCGTTTTGTGATAGACTAAAGGTAAGGCGGCTATCTAAATTCTCATTCATAATTCATCAAACCTCATCACTATGATGAATTATGGTGCAGACCGCTATTTCCTGTCAAGTGTCCACGTTGCAAAATAGTATTCTTCTACATAAGATATCAGTACATTGCAGTGAACATCATTTTTTTTACTATGCAGAACCAGGAGAAAAAAATGCCAAAAAAAACAAAAGACCCAATATCCACATTCGCAGATTTTGCCGCCGGGTTTCCTGCCCCGGATGTTCCGATGCAGGTTATAAGCAAATCCGCAGAACTCTTCTTAGACACCTTAGGCTGCATCTACGGGGGAAGCGGTGCCGCCGGGGTAGAGGAATCACTGGAGGTTTTCGACCTCTGGGGCGGCAAAGAACAGGCGACTGTTTACGGTTTGGGTACTAGGGTTTCCGCTCCCGCGGCAGCATTTGTCAATTCCGTGGCCGCCCACGCCCGTGACTTCGACGATACCCATGATGCCGCAGTCAACCACGGCTGCGTTACCGTCGTCCCCGCTATGCTTGCGGCGGTACAAGCCCTCGCGCAGCTTAAGCCTTCGGGCAAGGAATTCCTCGCCTCCCTGGCAGTTGCACTGGATATATCCAACCGGATATCTCTTTCCATTATCCGGCAACTCCACGTGGGCTGGCTTCCCACAACTATTACCGGCCCCTTCGCCGCGGCCTGCGGGGTAGGACGGCTTCTCCGCCTGAACACCGAACAGATGCGGCACGCCTTCGGCTTCGCCTACGCGCAGGTCCACGGCAACCGGCAGGCCCTGGCCGACGGCGCCCTGGCAAAACGGATGCAGCCGGCCTTCAGCGCCGTGGCGGGACTCCAGTCCGCTCTTTTCGCGGCGAAGGGGCTTACCGCGGCGGAAAACATTATCTCCGGGGAATTCGGACTGCCGGTCCTCTACAACGGGGGAAATATTGACCTCTCCCGGCTTACCGATGATCTCGGCGAACGTTGGGAAACGGAAAACATCAGCATAAAGCCCTACCCCAGCTGCCGATGCACCCATCCGGTTATTGATGCCGCTTTAGAGCTTAGAGAAGAGATGACGGCATCGGGGATTGACCCCAAAACAGCCCTGGAATCCGGTTCAATCTATCTTCCACCCCCTTCGTACGGCCAGATCGGCAGGGACTTCACGATCCGGGGGAATCCAACGGTGGACGCCCAGTTTAACGCCCAGTACACCGCGGCGCTGACCTTTATTCACGGGAAACCCCGCCTCGCGGATTTCGAAGCGGAACGGATTGTGGAACGGGAAGAGATTTCGGCATTAGCGGGCCGTTTCCGGTCGGTTGAATTCGATAGGGAGAACTCCGGACTCTCCCCCATCGAAATGGAAATTCGGCTGACCGGGGGAAAAACCTTAAAGAGACGAATAGAGTATCCCACAGGAAGCCCGGAGAAACCTATTAGCGGGGAAGCCCTTATGGAAAAGTTTCGGGACAACTTGAGTTATTCGGCGAACCCGCTGGCAGAAAAAGAGGGTAAGGAAATTGTAAAGGCTCTAGAGGAGCTGCCGGAAGCAGCGGATGTTACTTCACTCTTGGAGAGGTTATAATAGAGTCCCGAAGACCACTATTATTTTTACCCTTTAAACACCTGCTCTCCTCCGATCCATGTGGTCCGGACATTCATGTCCCGGTCCAGGAGGATGATGTCCGCATCGTATCCCTCTTTCAGCCAGCCCTTCCTGTAATCCAGCCGGAGTACCTTAGCGGGATTCGCCGAAGCCATCCGGACCGCCATGGCGGGGCTGGCGCCGAGCATCTTTACCGCGTTTCTCACCCCCAAATCCATGGTTAACCCGCTTCCAGTAAGACCGCCGGGAGAAGATGAGTTCTCCGTCCCTCTGGCAGGCGCCCCGGGATAGGCGAACTCTACCTCAGCACCTCCAAGCCCGATGTATCTTCCCGGAGGTTTTCCCGTGCCCAAATTGGCATCGGTAATAAGGGAAACCCTGTCGGGCCCCTTGCAGGTAACGCCCATCTCTACCGCCACAGGCTCCACGTGTTCACCGTCCAGGATGTAATCTACCGAAACCTTGGGATCGGCAAAGATCGCCTCGATGGTACCCGCCGGACGGCGCCCCGGCTCGGTAACCTCCGGATGGGGATGGACATTGTAGCAGTGGGTGGAGTGGCAGACGCCTAAAGCAATGGCCGCTTTCGTCTGCTCCGCCGTAGCGGCGGTGTGGGTTATAAACACCGGGGTGTTGCCCGCCGCCATCAGGGGGAGCACATCCAGGACCCCCTCCACCTCCGGTCCCACGGCGAAGATGAGTGTATAGGGCTTCGCCGCTTCTATAAGGGCACGCACTCTGGCCTTGTCAGGCTTTCCTAATGCGTCTTTGGGAAGAGCGCCGGGAAGGCCGAGAAAGGGTCCTTCCATAAAGAACCCGAGGATTTCCGTGCCGGCGGAACGGACGGACGAAAGTTTATTCACAAACTCCGCGTCCTTCCCCTCAGGCAGGGGACAGAGAGTGGGAAGGAACCCGGTAACCCCGTATTTGGGGAGTTCCCGGGTAAGCTGCTCCACATCCTTCGGGCCATTGTCCACCAGATAGTCCAGCATCCCGTGAAAGTGTAGGTCGATAAAACCGGGGGCGATGTACATTCCGCCGGCATCAACGATTTCATCGGCTTTATTCGCCACCGCGGAGATAACTTTTCCAGCTGGACCAATCCGGTTTATTTTCCCATCTTCAACAAATATGGCGGCATTCTCAATCTCTTCCGCCGGAGTAAGCAGTCTCCCATGTTGTATAAGCAGTTTCTTTTTCATGAATAACGCTCCTCGAAAAAAAACGCCCCGTCGGAAAGACAGAGCTTTCCGATCAAGGCGGTTGTGATAGTAGTATTAAAAGGCGATTGCCTCATTCCTTTACCTGAGGAAAAGAGCCTAAATGTATCCCTTTTCCTTTTCCACTTCTCCGATGGCCTCATCGATCATGTCTAAGCCCATCATGGCATAGTGTTCGTCCATAATAAGTGGTGGAGACATTCTTAAGATATGTCCCGCGGGGATCCAGGCAAGACCCTTCTTGAAGGCCTTCTGGTAGACCAGTTTTCCTGCTTCATCGAAAGGCTCTTTGGTGTTCTTGTCCTTTACCAACTCCATGCCTAAGAGGAAGCCCTTACCCTTTACATCGCCGATAATGGGATGCTCGTCTTTCATCTTCATCATCCGCTTCATTATTGCGTCACCGACGCTGCGCACATTTTCCAGAATGTCCTCTTCCTCGATTACTTCGAGACTGGCCAAAGCGGCCGCACAGGCCATGGGGTTTCCGCCGTAGCTGGAGGAGGCGGAGATTTTGTCCAAAGCATCGGCGTATTCACCCTTTACCACCATTGCGGTTACGGGAAACCCGTTTCCGAAGGACTTACCGAAGGTCACTATATCGGGGACTACATCGTAGTGGTTTAAGGCAAGCCACTCTCCGGTCCGACCCATACCGGCTAAGACCTCGTCGTCGAAGAGGAGGATCCCCCGTTCATCACAGAACTTTCTCAGTTTGGGAAAGAAATCTTCCGGGGGAAAGATCGATCCGCCCCATCCCTGGACCGGTTCCAAAACGAAAGCAGTTACATTGCCGACTGTCCCTTCCTGAATAAACTGGGCGTAAAACTCGATGTAGGCGTCCGTATCGATGGTTCCGTCCGCTTTAGCGAAGGTAGGACGATAAGGATTGGGTCTCGGTACCATGTAGAATCCGGGAGCCCTGGTGGGACCGTAACTTAAAACGTCTCCCCGGACCATCTGGGCGCAGCTTACCGCTCCCATGCTCTTCCCGTGAAAATCTCTGAAACAAGAGATAAACTCGTGCTTACCGTTAATTGCCCGGGCTGCCCGTAATCCCGCTTCCACCGCGGAGGTGCCATCGCTGTAGAATTGGAAAGCCCCCAAGTCCCCTGGAAGGACCTTCGCCATCTTCTCCACCAATGCTTCCTTAACAGGAGTGGTGAAGTCATGGGCGTTCATCAGTTTTTTTGCCCAATGTGCCACCGCGTCGGACACCTTAGGATGACAGTGCCCCAATGAAGTAACGTAGATCCCGCTTGAGAAATCGAGATACTTGTTGCCGTCCACATCGGTGAGGGTAATACCGTATCCTTCCTCAAAGCAAACGGGAAACAATTTTACCTGTCCGCTTAAACCGCGGTAGTACTTACTTGTCCTCTCGTGCATTGCCACAGACTTAGGTCCGGGTATGTCGGATGTTACCAAATGAGGGATTCCCTCAGCACTTTTTTTCCACCAATCTTTTGCCATATTTGCTTCTCCTTGTTCTTATGTATTGTTTTTCTCTTCTATCTTCAGGCACCGTTACTTTTCAGGTCCCGGTTACCTCAGAATAGTTGCGTTTTCTTCAATTTTTCTGTTCATTTTGTTCAATATAAGACATGATCAGGTTTCTGTCAACACAACGTACAGCAATTCGCGTTATGTGAGGCTCTTATTCGGAAGAGGGTCCTTCAGCAATAGAAAGGATTGCATCGGTAAAGGAAACTAAGTCTTTAAGGTCTTCTTGAATTATGGCGATGACAATATCTATATTAAGCTCCTGATACTCGTGGACTGCGGTGTTGCGAAAGCCTATCATCTTAACCAATCTTTTTTTTATGTTTTCGGAGATAATTCCTGCTTTGGCAAGCAGGTCGAAAGTCTGGGCTGATCCGGTGGGGATACCCAGTTTTTTCTTCTTTACCACATGGTTTGCCAAGTCAATCGCCTGTTCACAGGCCCGGGTAATATTGAGTATTGCGGCGTCCTGCCGAGTGTAATCCTCCTTAAAGGAATTTTCATCTTGAAAGTACTCTTCTTTCGCCCTTTTTACGCACCGTTGAATGCTCTGTACCTTGTTAATAATGATATCATTCATACTTGATATGCCCTCTTAGTGCGGTAAAAATCCTCGAGGATCTCCTTTCGTTCTTCGTTGAGCTTCTGGTAGTAGGAAAGGGTGAGCATTTCAAATATCTCTGTTTCTCTTTGGTCGCCGGTGTAGACCCTCTTACCGGAAAAGATGATTTCTTTTTGAAACACCGTGGAAACAGTCCTAAGATTAATGAGATCCACCTCTCTTCCACAATGTCCTTCCAGTTCCACCCGCAGATCCGAGCGCGAAAGGGGCTCTTTTTTTTCTACCCCTTCGATGTCCTCTATTGGTAGTAGGATGGCGATGTCGATATCACTGTCTTTCCGGACATGCCCCTCGGGGTATGAGCCGAAAAGATAGACTGCCTGACACATAGGATAGTGATTGAGAATAATGGATTGTATTTCTTCTACACTTTTCTGTCTCTGGGGCCCCATGGGCTAATTATTGCGTGGGCCTTAGGACTTGTCAATCTATTCGAGCTGTTCTTCCCTGTAGATGATCTTTCCCCGGCAGATGGTCATAGCCACAGATAAGTCATGATTAAGGACTGCTAAATCGGCGTATTTCCCCTCTTCAATACTGCCCAAACGAGACCCCACCCCAAGAAGATGGGCGGGATTTATGGTAACAGTTTTAACGGCCCGGCGAAGACTGATTCCTGTGGTATTCACTATGTTTTTTATCCCGCAAGGAATCGAGTAGAGGGACCCGCCGATGGCGCCGGTTTCTTTTACCCGGAGGACCTCTTCCCGATCGTAATCGATAATACAGCTGGTATTGTTTATAAAGGGATACTCTCCGCCCGGCATACCTGCTAAGGGGACCGCGTCGGTAATGAGGATGACTTTATCCGTCCCCTTCATTGTAAGTAGGGTCCTCTGAAGCACCGGTGCAACGTGAACGCAGGTCTTATCGCTTATCAGCTCGGCATAGACAGTTTCATTCTCTAAAAGGACATCTATTGCTTTTTCCAATCTTCTGCCGCATACCTTGTTCTTCCTTTTTTCAGGATACAATGGACCGGGATATCCGAAGGAATTGTATGCGTGGGTCATGAGAGCAGCGCCCCGCTTAATCGCCTCCTCCGTTATCTCCGCGGAAGCGTCGGTGTGGCCGATGGAAACCACTACATCTCTCTCTCGTAAATACTCGATGAGCTTTAAAGCGCCGGGGAGTTCCGGCGCTACCGTCATAATCCTAAGCCCTTCCCCCGCCCTTTCAATGAGCCCTCTGTAGTCCGCTGTCGCGGGGTCCACGCAGTCCTCAAACCGCTGGACTCCATAACGCGGATTGATAAAGGGTCCCTCCAGATTCATACCCAGAATACGTATGGGATAATCCTTCTCTAGATGTCCCTTTATAGAATCCACATCATGCAGAACTTCCGAATAGGATTTGGTAAATAAAGTAGGCAAAAGAGAGGTGGTCCCGTTTTTGGCGCTGTACTCTATCCAAGCTCCCAGGGAAGATGATCCCGCATCGGTTCCCATGGCTCCGTGGGTGTGGATATCAAAAAAGCCGGGAGCTACAAACCGGTCCTGCATATCCAAGACCTGAATACCGGAAGGTAAGGACCCGCTAATTTCCTTCATTCCCTTTTTATAGCCCACAGTTTTGATAATTCCGTTTTGTATATGGATGTATCCGCCACGGATCTCCTCGAAGGGAGTGAGAATAGTAGCATTCCCTAAGATCAGTTCATTTTGGATCGGTTCTTCTTTGGGCAATCCTAGAATTCCTCAGGTT
>CAYXSD010000070.1:0-7155 GCA_964466335.1 uncultured Spirochaetales bacterium | reverse complement strand
GATCAGTTCATTTTGGATCGGTTCTTCTTTGGGCAATCCTAGAATTCCTCAGGTTGAACGGGAACAAAGGGAGGCCGGCCCAGACTTCGTTTTCCGGAGAGGTAGATCTGTCCATGACCGGTGACCGCCGCCTTTGTTCCGTCGTATTCAGCCAACGTGTGCCGGCGAAACCAGGTATCCAACCGCTCCTTGAGCATGGTAATCGTAGGCTTAAAACCAGATTCCTCCGCGAGATTCATCCGTTCATCAGAATCTTTTTCCAAGTCGTAGAGCTCGTTAGGTCCGTAGGGATATCGATGTACATACTTCCACTTCTCGGTACGGATCATCCGAGTGGGGCCGTACTCGCTGAAAACCACCACCGTGTTGTCCCAAGCAGGGTCCTCTCCCCGAAGCAGACGGTTAACACTCCGCCCCGGTCTGGTCTCATTCCCTGTTTGGGCCTCCTTCAGCCTCTTCGGGTCTGTATCGGTATATTCAAGAATAGTGGGCATAATGTCGTACTGACTCACCAGCTCTTCCCTTACCGTTCCCTCCGGAATCTTCCCCGGATGGGAAACAATGAGGGGCACCTTCACAGAGTTCTCGTACATATTAAGGGGAAAAGTACCGTTACCCTTTCCCCAGATCCCATGATGACCGCAGTTGAATCCGTTATCGCTGGTGAAAAAAACAAGTGTGTCTTCTCGGAGGCCCAGAGCATCCAAGGTATCCAAAATCCTTCCAACATTATGGTCCATAGCGGTAACCGCGGCAAAGTACCCCTCCAGGCAGCCCCTGACATTGGGCTTTACACTCTGAATTAGATCGTAGGGTCCGATCCAGGGGTGGTCGTCTTCCTGAGGACATGATTCGAAGGGGCAGTCCTTGTACATATCGAGATACTCTTGAGGATGATTATTGAGCCAAGGGCCGTGGGGCGCTGTGTAGTGGACACTGAGGTAAAAGGGGGTTTCCCGGTCCTTAGTACGATGGTCCTTTATATAGGCTATTGCGTCATCGGTAATGGCATCTGTAACATATCCCTCTTCGGTAATGAGCTCTCCGTCCCGGACCATGGGCGCGCCGTAGTAGGGTCCTCCGCCAAGCTGGTGTGCGTACCAGTGGTCGAACCCCTTCTGCGGCAGGGCCGAATTTCCCAAATGCCACTTCCCGCTTAATCCGCAGGTATATCCCTCGCTCTTTAAAAGTTCCGTAAAGGCGGTGGTGTGCTCCATAAAATCCAGGGACTTGTTCCCCACATTCCCCTCCCGAATCCAGTCGTGGACGCCGTGCACCGAGGGCATAGTCCCGGTAAGAATAGAGGCCCTCGCCGGAGAGCAGACGGGGGAGGTACAGAAGGAGTTTTCGAACCGCATCCCCTCCGCGGCGAGGCGGTCCAGATTGGGAGTTATAATTTCCGTATTTCCTGAGGGGCCCATGGCCCAAGGCCCTTGGTCATCGGTAAGAATAAAGAGAATATTGGGGCGTTTTCCCCCCTTGGTTTTTTTACTATCCATGGTTTCCCCCCTTTTTAATAGGAGTATGTGTAATAGAAGCATGTTTAATAGAAGCATGCTATTTGCAGATACAGGAGCTATTTAAGGGCCCCACCCATAATACCCGACTGTAAGGACCTTTGAAAGGCCAAATATGCAAGAAAAATGGGAATAATAACAATTACCAGAGCGGCAAAGAGGGCGGCCCAGTCCGTTTCGTACTGCTGAGCCCTGGCCAGTTCCGCCAAACCTAGGGGAAGGGTCTTTATCCTATCACTTGCAATTATCGTGTATGCCAGGATGTACTCATTCCATATCCCCAGGATATTAAAGATGGTGACAATGGCCAGACCAGGTTTTACGAGGGGGAGCATCACCCTCCAGAACACTGTATAGTGGCTTGCCCCGTCTAAGAAAGAGGCCTCCTCCAGCTCCTCCGGGACACTGTTAAAAAAAGGTGTAAGTACAAAAACGGAAAATGGGAAGGAGAAGGCAATATACACCAGGATAAGACCAAGGAATGTGTCTATCATTCCGATATTTTGAAGAAGAAGATAGAGGGGTCCCAATACCAAGGCGCGGGGAATAAGGAGACCGAGAATAAAAGCATAGAGAACTGCCGCATTGAATTTAAAACGCAGCCTGCTAATGGCATTTGTTGCCATCGCGGAGAGAAGTATAATGAGAAAAACCGAAACCACGGTTACCACCACACTGTTTAAGAAAAACTGACCCACATCAGCCTCGGTCCAGGCCCTAACATAGTTATCCCAGGCAAGTGACTCAGGAACGGTAAAGGGTCCGCCGAAGATATCCAGGTTCGGTTTAAAGGACTGGAAGATAAGCCAGATGAAGGGCACAAGAACGATCAGGGTGTATAAAAAAGCGATTATAATTACCAGAGGATGAATTCTCGATTTCATCATGCTTCCTTCCCCCTTCCGGCCTGTCCCATAAGGGTCTTAAGGATAAACGTGGTAAGTATTAAAAGAAGGAATATCATTACCATTCCCGCGGCGCTGGCATACCCGAATCTACTGTAACCAAAAGCCATTTTAACAATAAAGGAGGGAACTATTTCCGTAGCATGGGCTGGCCCTCCCTCCGTAGTAATGTTAATAACCGCGAAGAGGTAGTTAAAACTCCAGGTAACCATAAATACCGCCGCCACAGCGATAGACTGTTTTATAAGCGGCAGTGTTATAAACCAAAACTCCTGCCACTTATTAACTCCGTCTACCTTGGAGGCATCGTAGAGTTCATCCGGTATATTGAGGATGGAACCTAAAAAAAGAAGGATATAAAACCCTAAGCGGCTCCAGATTAGCGCAAAGGTAAGGGCCGGTAAGGCAGTATCGCTGTCTCCCAGCCATACCTTTGTACCCAGACCAGCCGCTTCCAAAAGTCCGTTTAATAAACCGATTACCGGATCGTAGATAAATAACCAGAGGATACCCACAAAGGCAGCACCTAGAAAATTGGGGAAGAGCCAGGTCGCCCTGAAAAAGCTCATTCTGCTTCCCTGCCTCCCCAAAATATCGGAGAGCAGCAAGGCAACAGGAAGGGTAATAAGAATTACCATTGCAAGGGCGGAAAGATTATTAACAAGGGCCTTTAGAAAAATTTCATCTGAGAATATTTCAATAAAATTACTTATTCCCAGATACTGCATATTTTTTGAATACCCGCTCCATTTGAAAAAGGAAAGAAAGAAAGTCCTAAAAACGGGTATCCAGACAAATACTCCGTAAATAATGACCGCTGGGGAAAGAAAAAATAAAACGGCTTTCCAATTTTTTTTCGTAATGCTCATGGACTTTTCCTATAAAAAGAGTCCGCGTAATCAGAGTAAAGGACCAATTACGCGGACATTCATATTCAATTTTTACTTTACAGAATAGGTGTGCTTTACGGTATCAGGATCGTTGCGTACCTTTTCCGCGGCAGCTTCCACCTTGTTTACATACTCCTCGGGAGTAATGTCGCCGGCAAAAAGCTCCTGGATCCCCGTTTGCAGGACCTCATGTATCGGTTTGTACCATGCCTCTACAGTACTCGTATAGCTGTACCGGGCGCTGGCATTAGCCACATCATCCGCCGCTCTTTTAATGAGATCAGAGGTCACCCATTTTTCGTAGCCTTTAAAGGGCATAATGGCCGCTCCGGATTGGTAGTCCTCTATGGTCATCTTTACCATTGCCGGGGAAGTCATAAACTTGAGAAATTCAATGGCTTCATCAGGATGTTTTCCCTTAGCGGGAACAATCCATCGTGCTGCCGGGTTGTTGGAAACATTTTGGGTTTGGTAATCTCCCTCACCGTCTTCAAAGGCGGGTATTTTCATTATCTGAAGTTTCACATCCTCAGGTATGTCTTTTGCCATTTCAGCTTCTATCCAGGTCCCGCAGTTTATGATTGCGGCCTTATGAAGAAGGACCTGCATCTGGGAGGTGGTGTGGTTCATCCCGAGATGTCCCGTCTGGTAGTATCCGTTGTCTACAAGCTGCTTTATTGCCTGGGCCGCTTTTAGGAACCCTTCGCTCTTCCACGCGCCGGGCTCGAGATTTACCGCGTCCACATAGGCATCTATTCCGCCGGCTTTTACAGCAAGGGGTATGTAGGTATACCGAATAGCGTAGTAGGGATACATACCCTGGTTAGAGAAGGGTGCCACTCCGTCTGTCTTAAAGGCTTTAGAGACATTTAGGAGTTCATCCCAGGTCTTAGGGGGGTCCAAACCCTTTTCTTTAAAGAAATTGACATCGTATATCCAGCCTCCCACATTGAGATACTGGGGTACCGCCCAGTAATGGCCGTCATGGTACTCCGGGGCTAATACTCCCTCTAAAAGGGTGTCCTTCCAGGGAATATCCTGACCATAGGCGTTGCTGTTTAAGGCATCGTCTAAGGGCATAATCTCACCCTCGTAGACCGCGGACCAGATATCAAAACCCCAGCCGGGACCTGCAAGATCGGGGGGATTACCGGCGGCAAACCGTGGTCTTAGTTTTTCCCATACCCTGGGACCGCCCCATACGTTGAAGGTTACATTATCTTTAACCTTCATGTATTCTTCGGCAATGCCCTCAGTTACTTTGAGCATGTGGAATCCGCCGGTAAAAGACGCTACTTCCAATTCAATTGTTTCTGCAGCTTCTTTGGTGGTTTCTTTTTCCGTTTCGGCCGCTTCCTCTTCTTTTGCTCCGCCAGCCATTACGGAAAACCCGATTAGGCAGGTAAAAACAAAGAGAAAGAGAAAAAATCGTAAATACTTCATACATTCCTCCTTTCGAAATGAACATTTTGATAATTCAGTATACCAACAGATTCGCCTAACCCGGAAGAAACGAAAGTACTTATATAGTACTCAGTAAGTACGGTACGAAAGTACTAGATATTGAGGTTCTTGCAAAATTAAATTTTACAAGAACCTCAATATCGGGTCGATTTTTCTAATTCGTTACAATATAATGAATTAGAAAAATCTAAAGGTAGGGCCACTTTCAAATCAACCAATTTTTAAATTGGTTGATTTGAAAGTGGCTGAATCAAGAAAAATAGCTGCGATAATTGTATGCCTTTTTAATGGCCTGGGTCCTACTGTTTACGTTCATCTTTGAATAGATGATGCTGATATAGTTTTTAACCGTTTGCTCCGCTAAATACATTTCTTCTGCAATATGTATATTCTCATACCCTTCCATAATACACCGTAAAATTCGTTTCTCCTTATTACTCAAAGAGTAAAGCCAGAAAGGGAGGTTATCGTTTGGCTCTTCCCCTTCCTCACCCTCAGCTTCGACCTCGCTATGTTCCCGATGAATCAACTTGTCCGCCACCTTAGGTGAGAAGAGCACTGCACCCTTGGCTACAGCTTTAATAGAGAAGAGAAGTTCCTCCGCCTCAATGTCCTCCTTTAAAAGATATCCGGCAGCACCGTACTCCATTGCCTTGTCGATATAGTCTCTGTCGTCGAAGGTGGAGAGGATAATTATCTTTACATTTGGATATTGTCCGCGAATAATGCGAGTGGCTTCCACACCACTCATTTCCGGCATTCGGACATCCATGAGGATAATGTCCGGTTTAAACTCAGCTACAGCATCAATAACAGCTTTCCCGTTATGGACCAGAGAAACAATTTCTATGCTGGAATCCAGACTTTCTATGTAGGTTTTTAGACTTTCAATAAAGACCTTTTGGTCATCCGCTAGAATACACTTTATGTTCTTCACTCGTCTCTTCCTTGTATGGGTATCCGGGCCACTAGTTCAAATCCTTCCTCAATGGACCTTGCTTTCAAAGAACCATCAAGCTTGAAAATTCTGTCTTCCATACCCTTTATACCGATACCTTTGTTTATTTTCCCGCTTCCTGAACCGTTATCAACAACACTTACTTGGACCTCTCCATTATTCTGCCAGAAGAATATCCTTACCTCCGTAGCATGACCATGCTTAAAGGCATTTAACAAACCCTCCTGGACCATTCTATAGATAAAAAGATCGACCTTCGAACTAAAATGAAAAGGGACATTGCCGTACTCTAAACGCACTTTTATACCCGTAACCTGGGAGAAGGTCTTGGCCATTTTTGCAATTGCCTTTAATCCCCGCTCCGTGGTCTCCTCCTGTTCGTACAGCTCATGGACCGACCGCCGTATCTCGACCATTCCCTCCTCAGCCTGCCTCTTCGCCCTCTCTAGCATTTCTATCTCTTCCCGGTTTTGTCCTTTTGCCATAACGATACTGGTTTTTATCATCATCAGTACATTGGAGATGATATGACCCGCGGTATCGTGGATCTCTCTGGAAATTCGTTTCCTCTCCTCCTCCCTGCTCTTTCTTCCGGAATCCACGGCGTACTGCTGGAACCCGATATTCGCGTCTGAGAGTTTTGTCAGAGCCCTCTGTAAGCGATACACATTATGTTTCTCCTTCTCAAAATGCATAAGGATATGTCGCAGATAACAGCTTAAAAACCCTATAAAAACTAACTGCCCGGAGAAGGTGATTACGTTGTAGAGGTCCGGACTATCGAGGTTGACCCCCATAGCATAGATGGGGACCTGAAAGAGGGAAATCAAGAGTATAAACCCCCCGGAGAAAACAGCATTAAGAGGAAAAGGCACTTGTATTCCCGTACCCAATAAAATTCCAGCCATTACCAGAAGCTCAATACCCAAGGACTCGCCTAAGGACAATCCAATAAGAAAGAGGAACATAAACCGCAAAACCAGGGTAACGAGAAGAATGAAGGAAGAGGTAAAGAAAAACGTTATTAGCGTTGCAACTATGGACAAAGAAATAAGCACATAGAACTGCAGCTCCCAGTTGTACGCGGGATGAAAGTCAAATTCCTTGAACTGAAATTGAAGAAGGGCAATGAGATAGACCCCCAGGGATATCCATTTAACAATATGTCCGGACCGGTCCAGAGTAAACACAGTTCAAGCATATCAGAGAATTCATCCGTAGGCAATTTCCATGCCATCCCCTATTTCTTACTTTCTATTCTCTTCCGAAGAGATAGTGCAAGGAGTTACTGTTACTTATCTGTTTCTGTCGCTCCGGGGAAAGATGTTTCAGCGCCGCCATTTCATCCTCGTAGGTCCCCTTGAGGCTGTAGAGGGTGTAATTCCCCTCCCCCTGTTTCCTCCGGCAGAAGTAGGTGTAGG
>CAYXSD010000069.1:4877-15916 GCA_964466335.1 uncultured Spirochaetales bacterium | reverse complement strand
TCCCCCGGACAGACTCGAACTGCCGACCTAGTGGTTAACAGCCACCCGCTCTACCAACTGAGCTACAGGGGATCGATTATCGTTGAAACACGATAGCGAAATTGGCCTTCTCTGTCAACTAGATGAGCTTGATTTTGTGCTCGAATTTTTGTGTTCTTTATGGGTCTGGTTTTCCGTTTAGACTCCCGGGATGGTCAATTTCCTGCCGCAAGAGGTGCAGGTACCTTTGTTAGTCCCCGGCATTGAAACGGTATACCCCTTCCTACGGATAAGAAGTGCCCCGCAATCCGGGCAGTAGGTATTGGTTTCGGTGGTTCTGACATTGCCGAGATAAACATAGTCCAGTTGTTCTTTCGCAACAGCAGCCAGTTCGGTAATAAGGGCCTCCTCCGTGGGTGGAATAGTATATTTATAAGTCGGATAGTAACAAGAGAGGTGGAGGGGAATAGTGTTGTCGATGGAGGCTATAAAGGAAGCAATTTCTCGCATCTCCTCTTTACTGTCGTTCTTTCCCGGAATAACGAGAGTGGTAATTTCCAGAGAGGTTTTTTCAGAGGCAATTCGAATAAATTCTAAGACCGGTTCGAGGTTTCCTCCGATCTCTTTTTTATAGAATTCCGGATTAAAACTCTTTAAATCTACATTTGCAGCGTCAGTGTACTCTAAAAGTTCATTAGCCGGCTCTTTGTTGAGGTAGCCGTTTGTGACCAGTACATTTTTTATCCCTTTATCTCTCGCTAATTTTGATGTATCTAAGCAAAACTCAAAGTGAACTGTTGGTTCGGAGTAGGTATATGCTATGCCGAAGGAGTTTTGATCGATTGCCATAGTAACAGCGTCTTCCGGAGATAGACGTCGGGTAGGGGAGTCGAGGAATTGGGAGATGGAGTAATTCTGACAGAAGGGACAGCGGAAAGAACATCCGGCGAACCCCAAAGAAAGAATAGTACTCCCGGGATAAAAATGATAGAGAGGTTTCTTCTCAACAGGATCTATATTGATCGCTGTACATTCCCCGTAAAAGGGAAGTGTTAGTTTTCCATCTTTATTTTGACGAACTCCGCAGATTCCGGTGGAATCGTTTTTTATAGTGCAATTGTTTGGGCATAGGCTGCATTGTATTATAGAATCCGCGTCTTTATCTTTTTTATAATAATATTTCAAGATGCCTTTTAAATCCCATTGGTTTTTACCTTGTCTATCGTTACCATGTCTACCATTAATTGTTTGATTAATTCAGCCACTTTCAAAATGTACTAATTTTGAAAGTGGCCCTACCTTTAGATTTTATAACTTATTATATTATAATAAGTTATAAAATCGACCCCATGTTGAGGCTCTGAAAAATGGCAATTTTGAAAGAGCCTCAATTAGTTCACATAAAGTGTAATACCATGAGGAAAAAGGGTCAAATTTGTTAAGGGTTCTATCCTGGATAATGTCTATTTAACCGGATTGTACCGCATACTCATAAGGAAGGGACTTTTCGAGATAGTTCTTAAGAAGCTGACGGTTTTCTTCGTCTATAGTTGTAAAACGTAAACCGATTATTTCATTGTTCCGTACTACTTTTGCGGAGAGGGATATGACGGTATTCTCGATAGTAAGGGAACAGTATGGTATTTCAGTATCCGAGGTAATATCTACAGTAAGATGGGGCGAATCCGGTTTAAAACTGGCTCCTTCTAATGAAATATCATATATAAACCCTGTAATGAGTTTCAAGGTTTTAGGATGAGTAAAAATAAATTCAAGCTCATTTTCTTCTAAGGGGATGTATCTGTCGAATCCTCGATGTTCTCCTGTAGTTTTATAACGGCTTAAAACATCTTCGATATGCTTCATTCTTCTGCGGTCACTAAAATCCTCGCTTATAATTCCGTTTACCCCTAAGTAGAGGGCCTTTGCCGCTTCTTCAAAGGGGAACACTTTCCCTTTAAGAAGAATAAACACCGCCTTGTCCCGTGTAAAGGACTGTCGTAGGAGTATTAAAAAGGGCTTCCAGTGTCTGGGAAAATCCTCCGAACTAAAAAGAACAAGGTCCGGTCCTACCTCTTCAATGTTGTCCATTCCCTTTATGGGGTTCCAATAATGAATAATTTCAAACCCTCGGGGATGGAGGTGACGATACAAGACTTTTTCAGTTTCTTCCTTTAAAGCGACTAGAAGGATCTTCATTACTACTCAGTGCCTACATTTTCAACAGTGTAGTCTTCAATATACCAGATTCCGTCTTTGTTGTAGAGTCGGTAATTGTACTTTTTGACCTCGGTATAATCCGAATAGACAAATTTCGCTTCAACAATAACAGTGCCGCGTACTGGGGTATACTCTGTTTTTAGAATAGTGAACTTATCCGGTATTAGGAGAATATCTTCACTGGTCTTATCCTGCATAAGACTCTTCTTATACTCTTCCACCATTGCGAGTCTCTCCTCTTCGGAGAGACGCTCATACTTTCTTCTTCTATCCGGGTCCTTTTTTAAGAGACTTTCTATATCCAGGTAGAGAAAGAATTTCTGCCATTGACTGCGTTGACGAGCACGAAGTGTGTACTCAACCACCTTGTCCGGAGGAAGAGCGGTAGTTTTAAGGACATCACCAGTTTTTTCATCAATTTTTGTTCGGACTTCAGCAGCACCCATCCCGGTTCTGACAGAAAGATGTAAAGCATTGGAGGTAATCATCTCTTCTGCGGTATGAAGATGAGGGAAAAAGTGAGCAATTACGGTATACATTCCGGATTTTTCAAAAGTGATAAAATCGTTGAGATCCACAATAAAAGAGTAACGTTCTCCGGGAAGAAGGCTTACTTCACGATAAAAGACTGGTTGATAAGAATTTTTATCTATTTTATATTGTTCAGCGTGGTCTAAAAGTACATTTGAAGCGGTCCTTACCTGAAAATCGAGATTAAAAACACGGGAATTCGCAAGCTTCAAATTTACAGGATCGGGATTGTTATTAACCAGGGTAACTTCAATATCAATGGCACTACCGGGATAATAGATAGACTTGTTAAAAAATCTTATATGTGTTTCCATGCTTCCGTTCTGCGCGGACAGCGAATGGAGTATTCCCAGGAGTAAGAGTATAATAACTGTAGGTTTCGCCTTATATTTCAAGTCCCCTCTCCACATTATTTGTCTTATTATCGGTAAAAAGGAATGATAACCTTATTCTTAAAAAATATTTCAGAATCTCTACAAAAATACAACCCCTATAGATCTTTGATAAGACTTTTCGGAGAAAGGAAGTTTCCCGTAAATGTAGAAGGTCCAAAAGGCCTGTTGCGGGCCCTGACTTTGGAGAGATTACATAGATTAAAAAAAGGGACCAGCCTTGTTGTTGTTCCCACGGAGAGAGATATCCAAACGCTGTTAAAGGACCTCTCCCATATTACCGATGACTACTCTTACTTCCCCTGGTGGGGGACCCTTCCCTTTCAGAAGAATGAACTCCATCAGTCTATAGTCTCCTCTCGGGTGCGTAACCTGTATTCCATGCTCACAGGAGAGGGCGGCATTGTACTGACCACCCTTCGAAACCTCTTAACACCGGTACCACCTCCGGATGCCCTGTCAAAGCATATATGGAAAATAGAGAGGGGGAAACCCATAAACCTGGAAGAATGCAAGAGTATCCTTTCTAAGTACGGTTATGAACGGGTCCCTAAAGTCAGTGTACCAGGGGAATTCGCCATACGCGGAGAGGTCATAGATCTTTTCCTGCCGGGTAATGAAGAGGCGATCAGAGTACTTTTCGACTTTGATGTAGTGGAGGATATACGGTATTTTGATCCCTTTACCCAGAAATCGACCGCTTCTCTGGATGTCCTTCCTGTGTATCCTACCAGAGAAATTCTCTGGGACAATGAGAGGATCGAAAGCTTAAGAATAATCGGCGTTCCGGAACGAATTATAGAAGTCATAGAGACCCGAAGAACTGTAGCGGATGAAGAGATTTTTTATCCCCTCTCCTTTCCTCTGAACCACACCATCTTAGAGTACCTTGACGATGAAGCAGTCCTCTATCTTTTCGATTCCAGTCGATTGCACGCCGGGTATGAGAGCCTGAAAAAGGAGACTGAAGAACTCTTTCTAAGAGCAGGGGGACGCGGAGAAGGGTATCCGGAGGTTCCTAAGGTCCTTTTTGATTTCGATACTCTCCTTAGAGCTGTACGGAGGAAGGTTTTTTTCCCGGAGATCCGAAGCAGCGAATTTTCTGAGAATACCGTATACATTCCCTGCGATGGACCCCGCTCCTTTTTCGGAAATATCCAATTTGCCAAAGAAGAAATAAAAACCCTCTTAGAAAACGGATACTCCATTCATGTTTTTGCCGAATCTCCGACCCAGGCGGATAAAATATCCTATCTCTTTAAAGATTTTGATCTTACTGTACTTCCCGAGGGTATTTCCGCGGGATTTACCATTCCGGATCTAAAGATCACCGCTATTCAGGAAAACGAGATCTTTGGGCGAAGGAAGCGAGTGACCCAGAGTGTACGGAAATCTAAGACTGAAACAATAGATACCTTCGTTGACCTTGGAGTTGACGACTATGTGGTCCATGTAAATTATGGTATTGGCCGGTTTCGTGGCATTGAGAGGATAAAAGCAGCCGGAACGGAGAGGGACTATATAAAACTTGAATATGCCTCGGAAGAAAACATCTTCATTCCCATCGAACAGGTAAACCTTATTCAGAAGTACATCGGCGGCGCCGGAGAATCGCCGAGACTGGATACCATCGGAGGGAAAGCCTGGGAGAACCGGAAGAACAAGGTCAGAAAAGCGGTGGAAGATCTGGCAGACCGGCTTATTCACCTTTACTCTCGGCGGGAGAAGGCCAAGGGGTTTTCCTTTGGGGAGGATTCACAGTGGCAGCTTGAATTCGAAGCTGCCTTTCCCTATGAAGAGACGGAGGACCAACTACGCTGTATAGAAGAAATAAAGCAGGACATGGAGTCACCGAAACCCATGGACCGGCTTATCTGCGGGGATGTTGGATACGGGAAAACAGAAGTAGCAATGCGTGCCGCTTTTAAGGCAATTATGGCGGGAAAGCAGGTGGCCTTTTTAGCCCCTACTACGATCCTTGCGGAGCAGCATTTCGATACCTTCAAAGAACGTTTCGAACATTATCCGGTAAACATTACAATGCTCTCCAGGTTTGTAAATAAGTCGAAGCAGAGAACACTGACGAAAGAAATAGCCAGAGGAGATATAGATCTTATTATTGGTACCCATCGGATACTGCAGCGGGATGTAAGCTTTAAAAACCTCGGCCTTTTCATTATTGATGAGGAACAACGCTTCGGTGTAAAGGACAAGGAACGGCTAAAGGAGATTAAAACAACCATTGATTGTCTTACCCTCTCCGCGACTCCAATTCCCAGGACGCTCCATATGTCCCTTTTAAAGATAAGGGATATGTCGCTCCTCACCACTCCTCCAAGGAACAGACTTCCCATAGAAACCCACATTATGGCCTTTCAAGAGGAAAAAATAGCTGAAGCCATAAAACGAGAGTCGGACAGGGGTGGACAGGTATTCTATCTCCACAACCGAGTAGAAACCTTACGTCAGGTAAGGAGCTTTTTGGAAAAATTAGTACCCGAGGTAATGGTCGAATGCGCTCACGGTCAAATGTCACCGCACCAGCTGGAAGATATTATGTATCGCTTTGTTCATGGGTCATTTCAGGTACTAGTCTCCACAACTATTATAGAAAATGGGATCGACATACCCAATGTTAATACAATCATCATAGACAGAGCTGATATGTACGGCCTCTCCCAGCTCTATCAGCTTCGTGGAAGGGTGGGACGTTCAGATGTGCCCGCGTATGCTTTCCTCCTCTATCCCACGGAGCGGGCCTTGAATGAGCTCGCAATGAAGCGCCTCCAGGTCCTTTCCGAGTATACCGATTTAGGTTCCGGTTTTAAGATCGCCTTAAAGGATCTCGAGGTCCGGGGTGCCGGGAACCTTCTTGGAAGACAGCAGAGCGGCGAGATCGCGGCAGTAGGGTTCGATATGTACATAAAACTTCTCGGACAAGCGATAGAGGATATAACCGAAACGGAGGGGAAAGAAGATATTGAGGTATACCTGGAACTGGATTATAGCGGATACATTCCGGATTCCTATATTTCTGAGCAGGAAGAAAAGATGGAGGTCTACAAGACTATTGCCTCTGTTACAACGGAAGAAGACCTTGAGCAGGTTATTTCCGAGATCGAGGACCGGTTTGGACCCCCTCCTGAAGAAGTCCAAAGTCTTCTTTCGCTATCGGAGATTCGAATTCTCTGTAAAAATCTTCAGATTTCATCTCTTAAAGAGAGAAAAGGGCAAGTAGAGGTGGAATTTTCCAAGGTTTCCCTTATTTCGGCGGATAAAGTCGTAAGATTGATGAAAGACAGCGGAGGAAAAGTGAAAATGAACCAGGAAAAACCGAATAGTATCCTTATGCAGACGGATCTCGTGGGCTTAAAGGAAAAAACGGAATTCCTCCGGGAAAAGCTCCTCTATTTACTATAAACTCATTTTTTTATTATAGTATAAACAGTGAAGAAGCGTAACAATATCGAACTTATATGCAATGTGGGGGAACTCACCAGTCTCTTTCAGGACAAAACCCAGGTAGAAGGCTTCCTGCAGCATGTGGTGGAGCTGGTGGTAAAGCACATGCAGGCAGATGCCTGCTCCGTGTATCTCCTTGATCATGCTGCCGGCGAGCTTGTTCTAAGGGCCACCGTGGGCTTGAGTAAAGATTTTATAGGAAAACTGAAACTAAGCTCTGGAGAAGGAATTACCGGAACCGCCTTAGAAGCTTTTGGGCCCATTAGGGTCCCGCGGGCCTCAAAGGACCCCCATTTCAAATATATACCGGGAATACACGAGGATGAGTATGAGGCGTTTCTTGCGGTACCCATAATAAATGGTTTTCAGAAGATCGGAGTACTGGTAGTACAGCACCGGAAACCGGATTATTTTATAAAAGAAGATGCACGGGCTTTAACCGCCATAGCCTCTCAGCTTGCCGCCGTGCTGGAAAATGCCAGGCTGCTTCTTGAAATGAGGGGCGGCAAACAAAAGCCCGAAGAACGAGTGAAAACCGCTGTTGCTTCTCCCTCGGCCTTTCTTCCCGGAATTGCCGCGTCCGGCGGTATTGCTATGGGTAACGCGGAGGTCCTGGGAAGCTCAAAAACTGAGTTTCTCTACGCGGAAGACAAAGATCATTACAATAACGATATTCAATCATTTTTTAAAGCCATGGACCGTTCCGCGGACCAGCTTAGAGTACTGCAACAGCAAATGGAGCAGCAGCTTTTCGATGTAAGTTCACTTATTTTTAGTTCTCATCTCCTTATGTTGCAGGATTCTTCCTTCTCCGGAGAAATGATAGAAAAAATTAAAAATGGAGAATCCCCGGTGGATGCGGTGGTGGAGGTGGTTAATTCCTTTATACACCTCCTCTCCAAGAGCGAACATCAAAATACTGCAGAAAAAATCTTGGACGTAAAAGATGTGGGTCATAGGATTTTGCGGAACATGTTGAAGGAGTCCGTAACAGAAGGTGATTACACCGGCCAGATTGTTATTGCTGAGGAACTTTTACCGTCGGAACTCTTTAAACTTACCACTCAGCATGTTGAAGGATTTATATTTAACAATGCGGGAATTACCGCTCACATTGCTGTACTCTCCAGATCTCTCAAGGTGCCGGTGGTTATTTTGGAGGAAAAGCACCTCCACTCCCCACAGGAAGGGGATTTTCTCATTATAGATGGTTATCAGGGAAATGTCTTTGTGAATCCGGATAATGCTATTATCGACCAGTACAGGGAAGTAAAACTCTCTCACCAAGAGATAGAAAAAAAAGAGCAATACCTTCCCGATACCATTTGTACCGCAGACGGTGTAGATGTAAGGCTTATGGCCAATGTAAATATTCTCTCCGATGTTAAGACGGCCAGTACTTTAAACGCTCAGGGGATTGGACTATACCGTTCCGAGTTTCCCTTTATTATCCGAAAGAATTTTCCCTCTGAGGAAGAACAGTACCTGGTCTATTCCCGATTATTGAACGAGATGCAGGATAAAGAAGTAGTATTAAGGACATTGGATATCGGTGCGGACAAAATGGTGGGTATGGAAGGGGACTCGGTGGATAACAACCCCCTGGGACTTAGGGCTATTCGGTTCAGCTTAAAGAACCTCGGTATTTTTAAAACCCAGCTTCGTGCCATGCTAAGAGCCGGAAAGGGAGAAAAAGCAGGAATTATGTTTCCCTTGGTCTCCTCCATTGATGAGTTTAAAGAAGCTAAGGCCATTGTTAAGGAGTGTATGCGCGATTTAGAAGAGGAAAAGATCCCCTTTAATAGGGATATAAAAATCGGGATGATGGTCGAACTCCCATCGGCGGTTGAACTATGCAAAGAACTTTCCAGGGAGGCGGATTTTATCAGCATCGGAACTAACGACCTAATTCAATATCTTTTAGGAGTGGATAGAACGAATGTCCAAGTAGCTGATTTTTACATTTCCTACCATCCGGCGGTGTTTCGCGTCCTGAAAAGAATTGTCCAATCCGCTAAGTGCTGGAATTGTGACATCTCTGTCTGCGGAGATACAGCCACAGACCCGGTCATGCTCACCTTTTTCCTTGGAATCGGATTGAGGAAGTTCAGCGTAGAACCGCGAATGCTGGTGAAGGTCTGGGAACGCATTGGGAAAACAACAATTTCCGATGCCGAGGATTTTGCAAAAAAGATTTTAAAACTGCCGACCATTAAAAAAATTCGAAATTTTCTAAAGGATTTTTCCTTTGAATAAAGGAAAAAAGGGAGAACAGCTGAGGAAAATAAGAAGTTATGTTCTCCGTTCCAAGGGCTTAAGTCTCTTACAATCTCAAGCTTTTCTTACATATTCTCATCTTCTTTTTCAGCAAGAGGAAATACCCTGTGAGCTGGAAGATATCTTTCCAATACAGCGCCCAATTATTGTAGATATAGGATTCGGGACCGGAGAAGGAACTTTCGAAATTGCGAGAAATCATCCTGTAAACAACTATATAGGTATAGAAGTGTATAGACCCGGAATAGGCCGGCTCCTCCATGAAACTGGGACCGCGGGATTGGATAATATTCGGATAATAGAGGGGGACGCTGAAGAAATCTTAAAGGAAGGCAACATCCCCGGAGAAAGCATTTACGGCTTTCATTTCTTTTTTCCTGATCCTTGGCCTAAGAAAAGGCATCACAAGAGAAGACTCATAAAGGATGATTTTGTGCAAGTCCTTAGCAATAAACTGATGAAAAATGGGTATATCTATGTTGTTACCGATTGGAAAAATTATGCCGATCAGGTATACTCTGCTTTTGAGAACACCCCTTCTCTGGCAAAAGATGAATGGTCCCCGGATTTTTCCCGACCAGTAACGAAATTTGAGAAAAAGGGAAGGGAGAAGAACCATCGAATTTACGAGTTCTACTACAGAAAAACTAAAAAGAAATAAAGGTATGGCCACTTTCAAAATTTGTTAATTTTGAAAGTGGCTGAATAAAGATAGAATAGATAAGAAAGAGGAGAGAAGAAAATGAGCGTCGATTGGAAGAACCACTTTTTAGAAAAATACGCAACCCTGACAGAAGTGAACACCCGGATTTCTCCGGACCTTTACGAGAAGTACAATGTAAAACGTGGTTTAAGAAATGCCGACGGTACAGGCGTGCTTGTTGGTTTAACGGAGATAGGCGATGTACATGGATACATCCTGGATGAAAACGAGAAGATCCCTGTGGACGGGAGACTTCGCTATCGGGGAATCGAGATAAAAGATTTTGTAAACGGTTTTCAAAGCGAAAAGCGATTCGGCTACGAAGAAGTCTGTTATCTTCTCCTTTTTGCCAGACTGCCCACAGACGAGGAGCTCCAAGAGTTCTGTAATTTTCTGGGAGAAAACCGGAAACTTCCGGAAAATTTTACCGAAGATATGATTTTAAAGGCCCCGAGTCCGGACATTATGAACAAACTGGCCCGGGGGGTCCTCTCCTTCTACTCCTACGACGAAAACCCGGAAGATATAAGTATTAGGAATGTACTTCGTCAATGTATTGAGCTCATAGCGGGGCTTCCTGCCATGGCGGCCTACGCCTATCAGGCAAAGCGCCACTACTACGACGAGGAAAGCCTCTTTATTCATCCGCCTAGGCCGGATCTTTCTTCCGCTGAGAACCTTCTTCACATGGTCCGCGCGGACAGCTCTTTTTCTCCCCTTGAGGCAGAGCTTTTGGACCTTGCCTTGGTCCTTCACGCTGAACACGGAGGAGGGAATAACTCTACCTTCTCCGTTCATCTTGTTTCTTCCTCCGATACAGATACCTATTCAGCCATGGCCGCCGGTATTGGCTCTCTTAAAGGTCCTAAACACGGAGGCGCCAATATCAAAGTTATGAAAATGATGGCCAATATTAAAGAGAATGTGAAAGACTGGGATGATAAGGAAGAAATTGATGCCTATCTTACTAAAATGATCCATAAAGAGGTCTTTGACAAGACTGGACTTATCTACGGAATGGGTCATGCAGTTTATACAGTTTCCGATCCCAGGGCTGTTCTTCTGGAGGGAAAAGCTCTAAAGCTGGCAAAGGAGAAGGGAATAGAGAAAGAGATGCACCTCTACCAGCACGTTGCAGAACTGGCTCCGAAGATATTCGCAAGAGAAAAGGAATCGGAAAAGGTTATCTCAGCAAATGTCGATTTCTACTCCGGTTTTGTCTATGAAATGCTTAACATTCCCTTCGAGTTGTACACCCCTATTTTTGCAATAGCGCGGGTGGCAGGATGGAGTGCACATAGAATAGAGGAACTGGTAAGCGGGGGGCGGATCATAAGACCCGCCTACAAATCCGTATCTAGACCTAAGTCGTATATTCCTCTAACAGAGAGGTAAAAGAGGTGAAAGAGAGGGACGAATTGAAGTCCCTCTACTCCTCCGCCTCCTTGCTCGCCTGTGAGGCTGCGATTACATTC
>CAYXSD010000069.1:3325-4777 GCA_964466335.1 uncultured Spirochaetales bacterium | reverse complement strand
GAAGTCCCTCTACTCCTCCGCCTCCTTGCTCGCCTGTGAGGCTGCGATTACATTCTCCGCTATTTTTCCGGAAATTGGATTGTAATGATCGAAATCCATTTCAAAGGATGCTGTCCCGGAGGTAATTGACCTTAGATCTATAGCATACCGTAAGAGTTCCGCTTGAGGGACTTGGGCGCTGATCTCTTGGATACCTCCTCCGATGGGATTCTGTCCCAACACTCTTCCCCGGCGGGAACTTAAGTCAGAGAGGACATCCCCTAGGTACTGATCGTCCACAAAGACACGAAGATTCATTACTGGTTCCAGGAGCACCGGAGAGGCCTTTGAAATTGCATCCTTTAAGGCACCCTTTGCCGCGAGTTTGAAGGACATTTCCGAGCTGTCCACGGGGTGTTCCTTTCCGTCTACCAGCGCAATACCCACATCCACCACAGGATATCCGGCGAGAACTCCCGATTCCATAGCCTCATGAAGACCCTTCTCTATACCAGGAATGTAGCCCTTGGAAACTGCCCCTCCCTTTATGGCGTTTTCGAATTTGTACTGTTCTCCCCTTTCTAGGGGGTTAATTTTAATTACCACTTCACCGAACTGTCCGTGACCGCCCGATTGTTTTTTATGTCTGTACTGGGCGTCGGCACTCTTGTTTATCGTTTCTCGGTAAGCGACCTTGGGGGTCTTGGTTTCCACTTCGATTTTTTGGTTTTCCTTGATTTTTTCCAGGACCATATTTACGTGAAGCTCTCCCATGGCGGAAATAACCGTCTCCTTTGTTTCGGGATTAAAGTTGATCTGGAAGGTGCGGTCTTCCTCGGCTACCCGCTGCATACTCTGGTTTAGTTTGTCCTCGTCTTTTTTACTTGCGGCATTTACCGCGACAGAGTATACAGGATTAGGCAGATCAAGGGGCTTGAAAAGTACTACTTTGTCCGGCGAGCAAAGCGTGTCATTAGTGCTCACCGACTGAAGTTTGGTTATAATTCCAAGATCTCCGGCCTGAAGTTCCTTAATCTCATCCAATTTCTTTCCCGTAGCAGTGTAGAGTTTGGAAACCCTCTCCTTGTTCTGCTCCTTCGCATTGAGAAGGTCCGTGTCGGAGGTAAGAACACCCGTAACGACCTTTACAAAAGATAGTTTTCCGGAAAACTGATCGATGCTGGTTTTATAGACAAAGGCAGAAACAGGGCTTTCAGAATCCACGGCGACTTCCGCCTCTTTTGCCTCTTCTCCTTCACCCTCTATGGCAATTTCTTTCAATGCTATGGGAGAAGGAGTAATATGGGCGCAGAAATTGAGAAGGGATATGACCCCGCTGTTTACTAAACCGGAGCCGCAGAGGACCGGGACTATCTTGTTCGTTTTAAGGCCTTCAATAAGTCCTTCCCGTATCTCGTCTGAGGAGAGGGTCTCCTCGGCGAAATATTTTTCCATCAATTCGTCCTTTCCCTC
>CAYXSD010000069.1:1794-3225 GCA_964466335.1 uncultured Spirochaetales bacterium | reverse complement strand
GGCATATTCCGGTTGTCCAGTCTACGCCAGAGTTTTATGGTTTCAATCTGTACCCCCGCACGCGCGCCTACCAAAATGAGGCCGGATTCGGCAGCTCTGAAGGCGGCAACTACTTCTCCGATAAAATCGGAAGAACCGGGAGTGTCCAGGAGATTTATCTTTATATTCTCCCACTCCACATGGGACAGAGTAGTATGAATAGATATCTGCCTTTCTATTTCCTCATCGGTATAATCACTCAAGGTTTTTCCGCTTTCCACAGTCTCCGCTTTTGGGATGACCCCGCAGTTGAAGAGGATGTTTTCGACTAAAGTGGTTTTACCGGTTCCAACATGCCCGGCAACGGCAATATTTCTTATTGTCTCGGTGGTGAATGCCATATTCTGATCTCCTGATTGTATTGAAATAGAATATACACTATATCCTCGTGGGTTTTCTCTGTCAAGTTTCGGTTAAATCCTTAATGTAAATCCTGGGTGTAAATCCTCAAGGTATTACCATGAAGGCCGGGAACAGAGTGGGAATGTTATAACCCGCCTTCCTTCTTGGCAAAATGGGAGAACTCCATGGCAAAATTGCCCCGGCCTTGTGTCATGCTGCGAAGGGCCGTTGAATAACCGAACATGTTTGCCAGCGGCGATTCTCCGTGAATGTGTTCCACCGTGGCTCTGCTTTCCAAGCTGACTACCATGCCCCCCCGCGCGGTAAGGTGGTTTATTACGTCTCCGAGAAATTCCTTGGGAACAAGAATATCGATTTTCATGATCGGTTCTAAGAGGACAGGTGCAGCCTTATGACAGGCAGCGTCTAATCCTTGACTGGCGGAAGCTTCAAAGGCAAAAGCCGTGGAGGTGTTCTGGTTGTAGCCCACTTTTTTCAGAGTTACTCCAATATCGTAGCAGGGATACCCGTAGAGGATCCCTGAACTAAAGCTGTTGGTAATACCCCGTTCCACAGCATCCAGCATCTCCTGGGGAAGGTCGTTTTTTGTTAATTCCGTGGAGTAGCTGTTGCCGCTTCCTCTGGGCATAGGTTCCAAGTGGATGGTAATTTCCGCGGTATTTTCTTTCCCTCCCAGAACTTTGTGGTAGGTTTGGGTGTGGTCCACCTCTTTGCTTATGGATTCACGATAGGTTACCTGAGGATTACCGATCTTCGCGTCTATTCTGTAGTCTTCCATTATTCTGGTTACCAATACTTCCAGATGGAGTTCCCCCATTCCCCGGATAATAAGCTGTCCTGTCTCTTCGTTTTCATTTACAAAGAAGGTGGGGTCTTCTAACTGTAAGCCCTCTAGAATACCCTTTAGCTTGTCGCGATCGGAGAGGGTCTTCGGTTCTATGGCAACAGAAATTACCGGCTCCGGAAAAACCATCCTCTCCAACAGTACCTGGTTCCCTTCACTTCCCAAAGTATCTCCTGTTTGGGTCA
>CAYXSD010000069.1:0-1694 GCA_964466335.1 uncultured Spirochaetales bacterium | reverse complement strand
CTCGTACCGCTTGTTTAATAAGATCTATCGGGATTTCCTTACCCTCTAAAAAAAGCTCGGTAATTTCATCGGAGTAGGCGGAGATGGTATCTATAAGCTGTTCTCTCCATTTTTGTGCCTCTTCCTGATACGCTTCGGAAATGGGGACCACCTCCATTTCCGAGCCGAAAGACTCGCTTTTCCAGTGGATTTCCTTCATGCCGAGAAGATCAATAATTCCTAAGAAATCCGATTCTTTGCCAATGGGGAGCTGCATAATAAGCGGTGTGGCTCCGAGTTTTTTCTTCATCTCCTCTATTACTGCGAAGAAATCAGCCCCTATTCTATCCATCTTGTTGATATAGGCGATTCTGGGAACGATGTACTTCTCCGCTTGGTGCCATACCGTTTCCGATTGGGGTTCTACTCCGCCCACCGCGCAAAAAATTGCAATGGCACCGTCTAAAACCCGAAGAGACCGCTCCACCTCGGCGGTAAAATCCACATGTCCGGGAGTGTCAATAATATTGATTTTGTGGTCCTGCCAAAAACAGGTGGTGGCGGCGGAGGTAATGGTAATACCTCGGTCCTGCTCCTGTGACATCCAGTCCATGATCGCTTCACCGTCGTCTACCTCGCCGATCCTGTGAGATTTTCCTGTATAAAAAAGAATTCGTTCTGTTGTAGTCGTTTTCCCCGCGTCGATATGGGCCATAATTCCAATATTACGGGTTTTTTGCTTCTTCATTCTTTTCTCCAATGGGAGGAATACTAACACATACTTATGTGCTGGAAAAGAGGGGTTTCTCATGGTAAATTCTTATACAGTGTGTAGATTTCTCTGTGTTTTTATCGTGTTCACCCTTTTCAATCCTCTTCTCATTGTTTTTGCAGAAGATCAAACTGCTTCTGCCTCTGTGCCGGATATTTTACCATCAATAAGTTCCCTCCGATCTAAAGAGGACCAATCCAGCTTGGAGGAGGACCCCCTCCTTCGGAGAACAGCGCAAAAATATGCGGAATTGATGGTGAAGGAGGACCACTTTTCTCATGTAGGTCCTGACGGGCAAAGAGGGGTGGATAGAGTTAAGGAGGAAGGGGGAACATGGATTAGAATAGGAGAGATTATCGGCATAGGTCCTGACAAGAGCTCTATTTTTAAGGCATGGATGCGTAGTACACCCCACAGAGACATGATTCTCGATAACCGATGGACCCACGGAGGTGCCGGTCTGGCGAGTAGGGGAGAAGAGATTCTCTGTGTTGTCCTCTTCGCGGAAACAGAGGGTCTTCAGATACTGATTGAAGAAGATGAAGACTCCCTAGTGATTGAAACAAACGATTGGTACGAGCGGTTACATGCCAAGGAGTCTGAAGAAGACAGAGGCACGCCCCTCTATTTTGTAGAAGTCCGAGAAAAGAGGTTTCTGGAAAAGAGTGAAGCTGAGACACGGCCTCACTTTATGGTGCCGAAAAACCTTTTTGAAGGCAGGGTCATTTTACTCCGTTTCGGCATTACCTATTCAAACAACCCCTCGGAGGGGAAAATGTATCATCATTTCTTATATCAATAATTGCTCTCTTTGCTCCATGTCTCTATTTGACATCTCTCTTTGCTCGTATTGACAAAAAAAGAAGATACATGGTATTGTTCCAGCCGATCGGGCGGTTAGCTCAGTTGGGAGAGCACCTGCCTTACAAGCAGGAAGTCACTG
>CAYXSD010000068.1:0-15988 GCA_964466335.1 uncultured Spirochaetales bacterium | reverse complement strand
AAGGTAGAGGAGGTAGAAAACCAGTACAAAGGCGCGAGGACCCGATACGAAAACGCTCTGCGTTCCCTGAAGGTCCTTAGGGAAGGCGCTGCCGAGGAAGACCTGGAAGCGGCCGCGGCTAAAATGGAAGGGGCAAAAAAAACCTATGAGTTAGCCCTCCTCCAGTTGAGGGAAAGCGATGTACGAGCACCCATAAGCGGCACGGTATCAAAGATTTTCATTGAGAAGGGGAACTATGTTGGTCCATCGGTTTCTCTTCTCTCCCTGGTAAAAGAAGATTCTCTACTGGTAAAACTTTTCCTCCCGGAAAAGCGATACAGCCTCTTTCGAGAAAATAAGGAGAACATGGAGGTAACGATCTCCGTACCCTCCCTGGAAAATAGAATGGAATTTCACGGTGTTCTCTCCTCGGTTTCGCCGGTAATTGATCCCGGGTCCCGCACCTTCGATGTGGAGGTAACCATTTTAAACAACAATCAATTCCTAAGTCCGGGAATGTTTGTCTCCGCGGCTTTTACTCCCCCAGCGGATGAAGATGTGCTTCTTCTACCGGAAGAAACGGTGGTATTCAGGGACGATCATCCGGTTGTGTTTGTCTATTCCCAAAACCCCCACGGCTCGGCAAGGATGACCAGGGTCACCACGGGCATTAGCAGAGACGGACTTGTGGAGATCCTCTCCGGCGTGACCATGGAACAGCGGATCATTATTGAAGGTCATGTCTTTCTTGAGGACGGACAGAGGGTGGAGCCAGTCAGCTACTCCGCGATAGATCCCCAATGAAGATTACCCGAATAGCGATTCGCCGACCCATTACCACAATTATGCTCTTTATTATCCTCTTTGTATTAGGGTTGGTTTCTATTAATCGACTCAACAAGGAGATGTTTCCCAACGTCAATGTTCCCGCCGTTGCCATCCTTACCATCTATCCGGGCGCCGGACCTCTGGAAGTAGAGGAAGGAGTAACTAAACCCATCGAAGATGCCGCAGCTTCCTTAGGCGGGGTCACATCGATAAAATCCACTTCCTCTGAATCAGCATCGGCTGTAACCGTTCGTTTCGAATGGGATACCAACATGGACACTATTATCCCGAAGGTAAGGGAGAAATTGAACGAGGTTACCCGCCTCCTTCCGGAGAAGGTGAACCCTCCCACCATCTTCCGTTTTAACCCTGAAATGCTGCCCGCTTTGGAAATCAACATCTACAGCAGCGTTTCATCGGAGAATCTCCGGGAATTGGCGGAGGAGGAGGTACTTCCCGTTATCGAACAGGTGGATGGAGTAGCTGATGTAGACCTCTACGGAGGGAAGGAGAAGGCGGTCCTAATTGAGTGTTCTTTGGACAACCTGTCCAAGTCCAGTCTGCCCCTCCTGCAAATACTGCAGGTTTTTAAGGGGGAAAATATCAACCTTCCCGGAGGTTCAATAACCGACGGAGAGGAGCGCTTGGTGCTGCGGACCCTGGGCAAATTTGAGTCTCTGCAAGAAATAAGGACCCTCGTAGTGGGATACCATCAGAACAAACCGATCTACCTGGAGAATATTGCGGAAATTTCTATTGGGTTTCTTCCACAAGAGGGATTTCTCCGTGTCCGGGATAAGGAAGGCATTTCCATCTCGGTAAGAAAACAACCGGGAAAAAATACCGTAAAAATAAATAGGGAAATCCTAAGGCGCCTTCATGAACTGGAGAAGAAATTTCCTCCCTCCGTTTCCATCGAAATACAGCAGAACCAGGCGGAGGGGGTGAACAATGCGATCAGGGGAGTCACCAACGCGGCCTGGATGGGAGGCCTTCTGGCGATTGCGGTCCTTTTCCTCTTTCTGGGAACTATAACCTCCACGCTTATTATTTCCATGGTAATCCCCGTTTCCATAGTGGCCTCTTTCAGTTTTATGTACATCTCCGGCGTAAGCATTAACATTACCTCCCTTATGGGAATAACCCTGGCGGTGGGAATGTTCGTGGATAACGCCATTGTTGTTCTTGAATCCATACACAGAAAGGCGGAGACCGTTGCGGACAGCGAAGAAGCTGCGGCTCTCGGAACAGAAGAGGTGGGAATGGCAGTATTCGCTTCCACCATTACTACCTTATCGGTTTTTCTGCCCATGCTGCTGGTTAGCGGCCTTTCCGGGTTGATTGTTCGGGATATAGCCCTTACCATTACATTCTCTCTTCTTATAAGCCTCTTCGCCGCATTTACCCTAACACCCATGCTCAGCGCCAGATTAAAAAAACGAACACCTGGATCTGAAACAAACAACTCCCACAGGTCCCCTCACCAAGCGCGTACAAAACCACGTTATAAGATAGCCGCCTTTCTTGGAAGATGGAAGAACGTATTGGGGCGGCTGGAGAACACAGCATTACGAAGGTACAAACGGGCGCTTCTTTGGACATTTCATCATACATTCTGGGTTATTCTTGTTGCTGTACTCCTCCTTGCGGTCAGCGTGGGATCCGTTCTCCTTCTGGGTATGGAATTCCTGCCGGAAACCGACGAAGGTACCTTTTCAATCAGCTACAAAACCAAACCCGGCTCTTCCTACTCGCATACGGAAAAGAAACTTATTATTGCCGAGGAGATCATCCTCGATGTCTGTGGCGAGGACTTGCGGACAATGTCGACCCGTATAGGGTCGAGCGATTCAGCCAGCGCGTTTTCATCTTCCGCGAGCCACCGCGGAAAGACCTCCGTCCTTTTAGTGGAAAAGACCAAACGAAAAAGGGGCATAAAGGAGATTATCTCCGAAATCGATTCACGGTTTAAAGACACTCTGATTGATACGGATATTTCCATAAAGCAGGAGAGCCTCTCCTCCCTGGGAGCTATGGCCAGCGGGGAAAGCAGCCCTGTGGTCCTCACCGTGCGGGGAACAGATTTGGACATGATGAGGTCCTACGGTAATGAACTGAAACAATCCCTTTCCCGGATAAGGGGAACACGAAACGTACGATTTAGTACGGAGGACACTCTCCCGGAGATACGATTCACCGTACAAAAAAAGGAGGCCGCCGCCCTCGGTATCAGTCCCGCGGAAATAGGCAGTACCATTCGCACCGCTTACAAAGGTGCCAAGGTAACCACTTTCACTCGCGGAGGCAAGGAGTACGATGTGGTTCTCATGCTCAACGAGGAAGATAGGAACTCAATCTCAAAAATTACTCAACTCACCTTCGCTACTCCCCGGGGAGACAAAATTCTCTTGGAAAATGTGGTAAGCCTGGACCGATCAAGGACTCCGGGAACTGTTGAACGAATGGACCGAAGCAGAGTAGTAAAAGTCTTAGCGGATTTAAGCGGTGAAGCGCCCCTCAGTAAGGTTATGGATGAGATACGGCTCATAGAGGGACTAATTTCCCCGCCTCGGGGGATTCAAGTCTCCTTTGACGGGGCGGAACAGGAAATGACCGGTTCCTTTAAAAGTCTTACCCTCGCCCTCCTCCTGGCGGTTTTCCTCGTTTACGCGGTAATGGCCTCCCAGTTCGAGAGCCTCCTTCATCCCCTTATTGTAATGTTTTCCGTTCCCTTTGCCGTCACAGGCATGATTGGGGCCCTACTCTTTACCGGGACTACCTTTAACATGCTCTCCTTTGTGGGAACAATCCTCCTGGTTGGGCTTGTGGTCAACAACGCAATCGTCCTCATTGACTACATTAACCAATGCAGGAAGAGCGGGATACCCCTAAAACAGTCGGTAGTCCTTGGAGGAATGACAAGACTCCGCCCCATTCTTATGACTACCCTCACCACTATGCTCGGTCTTCTCCCCCTTGCCCTGGGTATCGGAAGCGGATCGGAGCTTCAAAGTCCCATGGGAAAGGCGGTCTTGGGAGGACTTGCTGCCTCAACCGCAGTCACCCTCTTCTTTATTCCCGCCCTCTACTACGGAATTGAGAAACGTCTGGCCCGGCCCCGGGCGCTGCGATTCAAACAGCAATGTGAGCTTCCCCCAAGAGTAGCACCGGCGGCGGAAAGACTGGACCATTTGAAAGAAGAATAATTACTTTTTGCCTCTTCTCGTATCCGCAATAGCTCGAATGGTGGCAATCAAGCTAGTATCCTCCATCAATTCTGAAATGGGTATGGGCATTTGGTATGTCCAGTTGGTTTCGGAGAGGGTCCCGGGAATGTTTATCCTCTCCTTCTCCGGGGGCAACCCGTAGTACTCCGGCGAGAGATGGAGAAGATCCTGGAGCTGATAGATCACCAATCTGGAAGCGGCGCGCTGAAGGGCGGTGAGAAGCCTTCGGGCAGTGGCGGGGGAGTACTGCTCTTCTTTTATTGCCCGCGCCTCTTCCGCTTTCATTCCCAGAGCCGCAAGAAACTCTTCGCGCTCCTCAGGGGTTGCTTCCTTATCCCACCAGCCCCTTACAGTCGATGTATCATGAACGGAGGGAGCACAGACACTCTCCCAGGGATATTCCCCAGGCGGAATGGTGGGTTCTCCCTCTTCATCGTACTCTTTTGACCAGCGGGGAATTTTTAAGGACAGAATTGATAGTTCTTTTAACGCTCGGGGAACACATTTTGGGACCACCCCAAGGTCCTCAGCACAGACCAGCATCTCCGTTGTATTCTTCATAAACCGGAGGAGGTCTCGTCCTCTCTCCTCCCAACGATCTTCGGAAAGACGGTCCTTCTCGTTAAAGAGGGCCCCTATGGTAGACTTCTCCTCTTCGGAAAGACTCCTGTAGGCTCTAGAACGCTGAAAGTGCCAATAGAGAGCAAAAGCACCTTTTTCGGGTTCCAAGAGAAGCCTGTCATGGAGCCATTTTCGGAACCACTGCTTCACGCTCTCCGGCTCCTGCATTGCTTCCACAGCTTTTTCCCCTGACACTGCATCGTGCAGTAAATAGAGGGGTTCTCCGCCAATACGTACAAGGTATCTCTCCTTGATCCGCCTTCTCTCCTCCGAATCCGGGAAGGCCCCGTCTACCTCATGCTCCGGTACATGGGGCTCCTTCATCCATCGTATTCTTTCCTCATCGAATCCGAGGGCCTTGATTTCCTCCTCGGTGGCAAAAACATAGGGATCGTAAAAACCGAGACTCCCCGAGTAGTGCCTCCCCGGAACGCACCAGATCCGAAAGAATCCAAGAACGTGGTCTATCCTGTAGGCGCTGTAAAACTTCGCCGCCTGGCGTAACCTGTCCTTCCACCAGGAAAAATCAACCTCTTCCAAGGCACTCCAATCGTAAATGGGAAAGTCCCAATTCTGACCGGCGTCGGAGAACATATCCGGCGGAGCACCGGCGCGGAGGCCGGGGTTGAAGTATTCCCTGTGGTACCACACTTCCGCGCTGTCATGGTTCATAAGAATCGGCAGATCTCCCTTCAGAGCTATTCCTTTCTCATAGAGATTGTCGGCGGCTCTCTTTAGCTGCTTTTCCAGGTGAAACTGCACCCAGGCAAAGAAATAGGTCTCTTCAGGGTGTTCCTCCCAAAATTTTTCCACATCCTTCTTCGAAGGGTGTTGTAACTCGCCCCATTCGGTCCATGCCTTTCTCCCATGCTTTTCCTTTAGGGATGAAAAAACGGCAAAATAGTCTATCCAAGGGTTCTTCTCGACCCAATCTTCCAAAGAGGCCTTAATCCTCTCTGCACCCCCAAGCTGAGTGTAAAGGGTCCTCACTCTCTCTAGTTTCTTCTCCAGAACTTCAATGTAGTTGAAATGATGAGAGCCCCCCTTCTCCACTGGAAAAACCAGCTGTTCCCGAGTAAGCGCCTCGGAGCCGGGGAGTTCATCGAGACGAATGTAGATAGGATGCAGCGCGAAGGCGCTTAAGGCACTATAGGGAGAAGATTGGTAGCCCGTGTCGTTTACCGGAAGGAGCTGCACCACCTCAATTTCTGCCTTCCTGCAAAACTCTCCGAAGGGGATAAGATCTAGAAATTCACCGCAGCCGAAACTCTCTTCGGTCCTAAGCGAAGCCATAGGGACGGCCACACCAGTGGCATAGGAGGTCGCAAGTGGAAATTCCATAGTCGGCTATTCTTCTTTTAAGAACTCGAGTTCCCGCTCAATGGATTCGGATTCGGCGGTATTCAGTTCCAAGAGACGCCTTAAGTGGGTAATACTGTCCAAATCTGTCTCAAAAAACTTGAGTCCCGTATAATCGGTACCATGATAGACCACTTCGGCTTTCATCTCAATGTTAAGGTTGTCCGGCTCCAGTTCCACCGTAAGCTCCACCGAGTCCCCATTTTGCAGGGGGAGGGCATCCGTTAACACGACCTTAGCCCCTTTCAAGGATATCTCCGTAATCTCGCAGTCGGCCTTTGTCTCTGTCTTTTCTCCGGCAGCAGTTCGTTTTACTATGCTTCCCGGCGCGGTAAATTCTGTCCTGCTAAATTTTCTGTGTTCCATACTCCATCTACAGTATGCGAAGAGAATGCTCCCTTGTCAATCAATTAACGGATCTATAGGTATTGAAGAGCACTATGGTAGTGAACTCAGCCACTTTCAAAATTAACTAATTTTGAAAGAGCCTCAACTGTAAAAAGCAGGTAAAATTTTGATTTTTCCGCGAAAATTTCTTGGCAAAAGAGAGTATTTTTAGTAAGTTACCTAACGGTAGGTAACTTAAGGATGTCTATCTCATGAAAACAGATACCATTGTACAACGTAAAGAAGAAATCATCTCCACCGCTTTTTCAGTGTGGGGAAAAACAAGGTTCATGAAAACCCCCCTCTCCTCCATTGCCAGGGCGATGGACCTATCCAAAACCGCTCTCTACCGGTACTTCCCGAACAAACAGTCACTCATGGAAAGAATGGAGTATGATTTTGCTGAAGCCTACAACGCGCACCTCCAAGGGGAGATTGATCATCAGTCCTTCGTTTCCTTCGAAGAGTTGGTGAAACGAATAAGCAGCTCCTTCATAGAGTTCTTTCTCTTAAATCCTCAGTATTTTTTCTTTTTCGTTCTTCATATCATGAGCAAACCAATGATAAAGAATATAAGGATTCTCAACAATTTTGAATATCTACGAGAAAAACTACAGGAAGCGGCCCGCCAAGAAGAAAGAGTTCGTTGTCTTTTCGAAGGAGACTTATTGGGGATGCATTTTCTCTTCATTACATCTCTTTATTGGGTAGGTAAAACCCACAAAAACGAGCTCCCCGTATCGCATGAACTTGTCCGTCAGCTTAACCGGCAGTGTTCGAACGCCCTTCTCCATGGGTACTGGAAGGGAAATTCCGCGCCGGCTCCGGACAGAAAGAAGTGTCGGCGGATCTGCACGTTGGAGGATTCGGAAAAACCGGAACCGGATAGGATTTTCAAAGCTATCTCAGAAACGGTAGCGGAGGTAGGGTTTCAAGAAGCCTCCACGGATAAAATCGCCCAAAAACTGGGCATGAAAAAGAGCAGTCTTTACTTCTACTTTGAAAACAAAAACGACATGATGCGGCAGATGGTCAGTCGGGAGCAGGAACACCTCCATACCCTTTTCGTACACCGTCTGAAAGAATGTTCCAACCTGGAAGAAGGGCTCCTCTGCTACTTTCTCATAACCGGGGCCTACCTGCTGGAAAACCCGGCTGTTCTTACCACCTTTAACTGGCTTCGCCTACAGAAGATCTATGTGGACGTTCAATCCCCGGATTTGGATTTCATTGAACGACATCTCGCCTTTTTAAAGGATGATATTGCAAAGGGGGCCATTGAGCTCCACGGTCTTACACTCCAGGAAATAGCGGCCTATATGGGGCTATTAATTATTCGAGAAGTAATGGAATCCCATCTAGCTGGAGAAAACATAAACCAGGCATTTAACAAACTGGAAACCATGTACACACTCTTTTTAACAGGATTCTCAAACTGGAATAACAAAAAACCGGAGGACCTAAGAAAGAGTGTAAGAGGAGATAGATCATGAAAAGAGTATCACCTATTGTTTTTATTCTAGTACTACTGTTTTCGGTACTTCCAATCCTCTCCGCCGGGGGTTCCAAAGAAGAGGGACCCCTGACCGAGAAAGAAAAGACAGAACAACGATTGGAACGACGGCAGGAAGTGATAGATGAACTTAAAGACTTCGAAGAGAAAGAAGAAACGGAACTACCAATACAGCTAAAAGCAGCAGACAAAGACCGGCAAGATTCTGAGACAGGCCGGGATGCTTCCACAGCATCGCCTGTTACCCTTACCGTGGACGACGCGGTTGCCTTAGCGGAGGAGAGCAACCTTACCCTCTGGTCCGAAGAGATAGGGGTAAAGATCAAAAAGCGGAAGATGGACAACGCCTTCAACGTCTTTTACCCGAGCCTCAGAATCAGCGGCACCCTCTCCCACCTTAACGAGAAACCCTCGCCGGGTACATCTCTTGTACCTCTTTATGAGGTTGATCCCACTAACCCTGCAATACCCCAACCTGGTTCGGGAGTATACGACTTAGTTACAACATACTCCGTACCGGAATCGGACATTCCGGACTGGAATATTTCCGCCCAGTTTAGCTCCAGCCTAATGATAATGGCGGGAAACTTCATGAATATTAAGCAAACCGTGCTGGACTATCAATCGGGGAAACTCTCCCAGGAAAAGGCGAAGAAACAATTAGAACTGGATATTAGAAAACAGTTCTATGAACTCCTTCTCTTTGAAGAGAATATTCAAATCATGAAAGAGGATATAGCAGCAGCTAAGGACCGGTACGAGCAGGCCGAAGCAAACTACGAAAACGGACTGGTGGCGGAATACTCCATGCTCAGCGCTCAGGTCGCTTGGGAGAACCTGAAACCCGCGCTAACAGAGATGCAGAACGGGTACGAATCCATGCTTATGGCCTTTAAAAATCTCTTGGGAATGGACTTACAGCTGAAGGTAACCCTCAGCGGATCTATTGAACCGGACCCCATGGAATTCGAAGCGGGGAAACTTATTACTGAATATCTGTCGGAAAACCTGGAAATACAGAGTATGGTCCATACCATAAAAACACTGGAGCATAATAAACAGACCACCATACTTTCTTCCTTTACCCCCTATCTTCAGCTCATGTTTAACTTCAGCCCTCAATTTCAACTGGACGCCTTCAGAGACCCGTGGTTCGAGGATCTGGACAACTGGTCGGACAAGGGAATGTTCTCAATCACTCTGGGAATGAACTTAGATCCCCTCCTTCCCAAGTCTTCTGCTTGGACAGGAATCCATGAGTTAGAAGATTCCATTACCCAAACACAGAACGGCCTCGCCCAAGCGATCCAGGGGACGGAGATGCAGATTGCGACAACGGTGAAAAACCTTGAGAAGTCTCTGCAGCAGATAGAAACACTCGGACTGAACGTCCAACTGGCCGAACGGGCCTACAACATGGCAAAGGAAGCCTACGACGCGGGAAACAAGGAACTTTTAGAGGTGCAGAATGCGGAACTGGAACTTAAGAAGGCAAAAGTTAAGGTGTTGGAAGAAAAAAAGAAATACAAAATAAGCTTATTAGATTTGGAATATACCCTGAACACTCCCATAGAGGAATTAGCTAAAACGGGAAAAGAAGACTAAGAAGAGGACAATAATGAATTACGAGAAAAAAACAGGAATAAAACGACGAAAGGGCTCCCCCCATTATAGCAGGGTTTTACTATTCGCTTTCGCGGCGACCGCTTTCCTGCTGCTATCCGGCTGCGGCTTTTTCGAAGAACAGCAAAAGGCTGCAGCATCGAAGACGGAAATCCCCGAAGAGAAGGAAACCATCTTTGCCATAAACACTACTACTGCCACAGAGGGGGAAATTAACAACTATCTCCAGCTAAACGGCGATGTGGAACCGAAAACAACCGTGGACGCCTACGCGGACAACATGGGAAAACTTATCGAGCTCAATATTGACCTAGGTGCCTATGTTCGAAAGGACCAGATCATTGCAAAGGTGGACCCCTCCAAGCCGGGGATGACCTTCGTGGCAAGCCCGGTAAAGGCACCCATAGCAGGGACAGTAGTGGAAATTCCCGTACAGCTCGGCACTACCATCACCCAGTCCACTCCCATAGCCAGGATAAGCAGGACCAACGACCTAAAAATAACTACAGCCGTAGCGGAGAAGTTCATCTCCAAGATCAAAGTCGGCCTCAATGCCTATGTCCGCTTGGAGGCCTTTCCGGGGGAACAGTTTAGGGCGCGGATAACTGAATTGAGTCCTGTAGTAGACCCCCAATCCCGTACTTTGGAAGTGACCCTAAACCTCCTTGAAGGCGATCGTCGGATAAAACCGGGGATGTTCGCGGAAATAAAGGTCATTACAGAGGCAAAGAAAGGCATTGTCAAAATCCCTGCTGAAGCCCTGGTTGAACGGTTCGGAGAGTACTTCGTCTTTGTTGTAAAGAACGACAACACCGTGGAGAAACGAACTGTAGTACTCGGAATCGAGATCGATAACAAACTGGAAATCGTTGAAGGCCTCTCTCCGGATGAAACGGTGGTAATACGAGGTCAAACCCTATTGGAAGACAACGCGAAGATCAAAGTGGTGGGAACTGTAGAACCCCTGCCAAAAAATGATGAAATTAATTAACTGAACCGAGAGCAGTAGAACAGGAGTAAGTATGAGTATTACAAAGACTGTTGTCGGTAGACCGACAACACTGATTATCATATTCGCTATCGCAATAGGTCTGGGAATTTATTCGGCTTCAGACCTTGCCATTGACCTCTATCCGGAAATTACCCCCCCGGTTTTGTTAGTATTAACAGATTATCCCGGAGCAGGCCCGGAGGAGGTAGAGAAATCCGTTACCCGACCTCTGGAAGGTTCCTTAGGAAATGTCAGCAATGTAGAATTAATTTCTTCCACCTCTTCCGAGGGATCGAGCCAAATAATGATGGAGTTCACCTGGGGGACGAATATGGCAGAGGCCTCTAACGAGGTACGGGACAGCCTGGAGTTTATAAAAGGATACCTACCTGCGGACGCCGAATCCCCTATGATCTTTAAATTTGACCCTTCCCTCATTCCAATTTTAGGGTTGAAAGTTACCGGACAACGCAGCCCGGAAGAGTTAAGGGAAATTGCAGAGAACATCATTCAGCCGAAGCTGGAACAGATTGAAGGAGTGGCCCTGACCAGCATCAGCGGCGGACGGGAGAGAATCATCCGCGTGGAAATCCCTCAGAACCGCCTCGAGGCCTATGGCCTTTCCCTTACCCAGGTAGCAAATATGATGCGGGGCCAGAACGTCCAGATCGCCGCGGGGAGTATTACCGAGGGAAACGTGAACTATCTGGTAAGGACCTCCGGCGAGTACCAATCAATTGACCAGATAAAAAATACGGTTATCACCTATAAAGGCGGTACCAGTGACCCAAGGAACCCCTCCGCTGCTCCTAAGGCCACCAGGGCTATTCGTCTGAGGGACGTGGCCAATGTCTTCGATGGATATCGCGATGTATCCAGTACGGTCTTTATCAACGGTGAACCGGGCATACAGATTATGGTACAGAAGCAGAGCGGCACCAATTCTGTACAGGTGGCGGACACGGTAAAAGAACGGCTTACCGATATCAACAATGCCGTACCCCGGGGCATCGGGGTGGGTATTGTTTTCGACACTACCAAAATCATAAAGAGTTCCCTGAACCAGGTCTCCTCATCGGCCATTGCCGGTGCACTCTTTGCAATTCTGGTCCTCCTCTTCTTTTTGAGGAGCATCAAGAGCACCATAATTGTCGGACTTTCAATACCCGTTTCTTTGGTAATCACACTTATGGTAATGTACTTTGCCGGACTTACCCTTAACGTTATGACCCTGGCCGGCTTAGCCTTGGGGATTGGCATGCTGGTGGACAACTCCATTGTTATTCTGGAGAATATTTACCGCTACCGGGAGAAGGGGGCGAAACTCCAAGCCTCCGCCATTCTAGGCAGCCAAGAAATGATTACCGCTATTATGGCTTCCACCCTTACTACTATCTGTGTGTTTGCTCCGGTGGCGGTCTTCAAGAGCCAGTTGGATATTATCGGCGAGCTCTTTTCAGGGCTCTCCTTCACTGTTGTAATTTCCCTAACCTCCTCCCTCATTGTGGCCATCTTCCTGATCCCGGTGCTGGCAAGCAAGTATCTGCCCATCTCCAGCCGGAAGCAGAGGCCCCTCCGCGGCCCCCTTAGGGTAATTGATAACGGTATGGGAAAAATGTTTACCGGCTTGGACAATGTTTATAAACGCAGTTTGGGTTTTGTGTTAAAGCATAGAATTATTACCATTCTCTTAATCATTCTTCTCTTTGCGGGAAGTCTTACCCTTATTCCGCGGGCGGGTTTCGAGTATCTGCCGGACATGCAGGAGGACTCCGTCCAGATTGACGTATCCATGCCCATCGGAACGAAACTGGAGATTACCCAGTCTACCCTGGCACAGATGGAAGCAATTATAAAAAACGAAATCCGCGGCTATGAATCCATTATTATTTCCGCGGGAGAGGGGGGCTTCATGGGCTTTTTCGGGGCGTCCCAGAGCCACAAAGGGAGTCTCAGGGTGACCCTTCCCTCCTTCGAAGAGAGGATAGACACATCGGAGGCAATAAAGCAAAAGCTGAGAAGTCATTTCAACGACTTTCCTTCGGCAACCTTTTCCTTTGCCGCCGGGACAGGTGCCATGTCTTTAGGGACGAACCCCATAGATATTTTGGTGAAAACAAATGACCTGAACCGCGGCAAAGAGGTGGCAGAACGGATTAGGAATCTTATCGAAGAAAATGTACCCGAAGTTACCGAACCAACCATGGATCTAAGCGAGGGTCTTCCCCAGGTGGAAATATTCATAGACCGGGACAAGGCCTACTCCTTAGGACTCAACATCTACAACATTGGACAGGAGATAAAGGCAAACATCGACGGTGTAACCGCTTCCCAATTCCGCGAAGGGGCGTCCGAATACGACATTCTGGTAATCCTCTCCAAAGAGGACCGGGACGAGATCCCCGACCTGGACAAGGTCTTTGTGGTTAACAACTCGGGACAGCGGATACCCCTCTCCAGTATTGCAGAATACAGGAAAACCACCGGGCCTGTATCCATCTCCAGAGAAGACCAGACCAGGGTAATCCATATAACCGGAGGATTAGTTCCAGGCGCCCAAATTAACGTAATAGAGCCGAAGGTGAGAGAGCTCATTGCTCAGGAGATCCCCGCGGATGATGAACTGGTTATCGAGTTTTCCGGCGAATACACCGATTTAATCGAATACGGTACTAAATTTGTTATTATCCTCCTTATATCCGTTTTTCTCGTCTTTGGAGTAATGGCAAGCCAATTCGAGTCCTTCCTCGACCCCTTTATCATATTCTTCACCATGCCGCTGGTACTCATCGGGGTCATTCTAATTTACGTTCTCACAGGGGAGATGTTCAGTCTCTTTACCGCGGTGGGCTTAGTGATGCTCGTAGGAATTGTGGTGAACAACGGAATCGTCTTAGTAGACTATACCAATCTTATGCGGAAACGGGGTCTTTCCATTAGGGAGGCCTGTATCGAGGCGGGGGGAAACAGATTGAGACCCATTCTTATGACCACCCTCACCACTATTTTAGGCTTAGTCCCCATGGCCTTCTTCTCCGGAGAAGGGGCGGAACTGGTCCAGCCCATCGGGAAAACCGTGGTAGGAGGCTTATCGGTAAGCGCCCTCTTAACCCTCTTCCTCGTTCCGGTTCTGTACTCTATCTTTAACGGCATAAGCGAAAAACGGAAACAGCGAAAGGAACGGAAAAAACAGGAGCGCAGAGAACGGCGGAAACAGCTGCAAGCGGAAAAACGGACCAAAGCTGATGGTAAAGACTCATCGGAGACAGACTCGGAGGCAGACCATGAAACGACTTGAGATTATTGCGAATCGCGCAATTGAAGAGGACATGTTCGATATCTTTGAAAGACAGGGGATCGCCCAACACTACACAAAGGTACCCGAGGTCCACGGCGTGGGTAACTCCGGCCCCCACCACGGGGACCACATTTGGCCGGAGGAGAACTTCATCCTCATAATCTACTGCGAGGAAGAGGAAGCTCGGAAAATCCGAAGCGCCATAAAAGAACTGAAAGAATTCTTTACCCAGGAGGGCATAAAACTCTTCGAAGTAGACTGCGCGGAGTCATAGGGGGTCGGGGGTCATAGGCATGCTTGGGGTGTCTTTGGACCCTAAGGTTTCTCGCCCCAGGGCAATTACTCCTCTAAAGAAACCCGGTTTTTCCCTCTGTCCTTCGATGCGAGAAGTGCCGTATCTGCTAGATCGATCAGGTCCTTTATCCTCACCTTTGTCTTGTCTTCGGAGGAGGACAAACCGATGGAAGCAGTCACCTGCGTCTTACCGGATTCGTTCAATTTTTTCGCTATTTCCAGCCGGATCCGTTCGGTAATATTTTTCGCATTCTTCATATCTGTCTCCGGCATAATAACGAGAAATTCATCTCCCCCGATGCGGAAGAGTAGATCGTAGCCTCTGGTGTTGGAGCGAAGTACTTCCGCGGTCTTACGGAGAAGATCATCCCCGAAATTATGCCCAAAGGTGTCGTTACAGTATTTAAAGTTGTCTAGATCCAGGTAAGCCGCAGATACAACATATGGTTCGGAATCTTCCGACTTCCTCTCCAGGTAGGTATCCAACTCTTTTGTTCTGCGATCTAACTCATTTCGATTGTAGAGACCCGTAAGCGGATCGGTTACCGCATGGAAAGCCAGTTTCTTGTTTGCCTCTTCCAATTCCTGGGTCCGGTCGAATACCCTCCGCTCCAAATCGTCTCTAAACCTCTTTTGTATGTCTTCATACTCTCTATGGATTCTGTATGTCTTTGCTCCCACGGCAAACCCAAGAAAGAGCACCTGGGCAAGGGCACCGTAAAGCTGAGCGTTCAAGATAAACGAATTCACTGTCATGGGTACCAGGGTCACCAGGATCTCCGTGGTTGTTCCAGCGAGATACAGTAGAGAACCGAGAAGACAAACCAGGGCCAGGATGTCCTTTTTTACAATCCTCAAGATAAGAGCGGCGAAAATGAGGGCCATGGCAATAAGACTAATTCCGTTAAGAAGGTCCGCGGAAAGAGGGCCGGAATAGAAAAACGCGGAAATCCCCAGGAGTACAGCCAAGGTACGGACGATCTTCATAGAGAAATCGACCCTCGGCATGGTCTTCTTCGTTTCAATGAAGTACCTAAAAAACTCCACCCCCAAAGCCGCCGTTGCACTGCCGAAGAGGATAAACCAGAAAAACCCATAGGGTCGATTCGGTTCAAAAAATTGTGAGAAAAGCCGCTCTTGGGCAAACTGGTTCAAGAAGAATGCGGTCATATAGAGGGAATAGAGAAGATACACCCCTTCTTTGTTGAAAAAAAACACAATAAGGTTGTACACGATAAGTGCCGCGAAAAAGCCGAAGGCCAATCCTAATATGAGGGTCTTCAGATTATATGTTTTACTAAAGTAACCCATATCCTTAATAACAAGTTTTACACTGGCGGACTGGTAATCGAAGAGTCGAATTAATACAGATTTCACTTCCCCGGGATGAAGCGTAACCTCAAAGGCCGGATGTCGGGTTTGAAGGTCCCTCTCGTTAAAGGGGACCAAGTTGCCGGCTCTCTGTTTGGACTTCCATTCTCCGCCGTTTCGCAAGAACAGCTCCATAAGCTCGACATTCATGGCATTCTCTATGACCCAGCTTTCTTTTTCGCTGGAGTTTTTAAGCGAAAATAACAACCACATAACCCCGTCCCTAGGTATTTGGATCGATTCCTTAGGGAGAGGTTTAAAGGCTTCCTTTCGCGCAAAGGCCTCCTCCACAGTGAAGGTCCCATGGGGGTCTATGAGATAGTGTATTACCTGATGTAATTCATAGGAGGATGATTGTTCAGTTAACCGGAAACTTTCGAGAGCATTATAAGAATCAGCAATTACAGGAAATCCGGCGCAACATAAAAATAGCCCGTAGAAAAATACTCTTATTCGCACCATAGAAAGGGTAGATGTTTCTTAAGAAAGGTTCAAGA
>CAYXSD010000067.1:0-16056 GCA_964466335.1 uncultured Spirochaetales bacterium | reverse complement strand
TTTCTCGGGTTGGACATAGGTACGACGAACTCAAAGGCCGTGGTGGTTAATTCCCTGGGAGAGCCGGTGGGGCAGGAAGAGTGCCGGCACGGGGTGGAGACCCCCTTTCCGGGATGGGTAGAGCATGATCCGGAGAAGATCTGGTGGGACGAGACGGTGAGTCTAATAAGGGGTCTGGCGGTTAACTCGGGTATTTCTCCGAACCGTATTAGGGCTGTGGCGGTGAGCGGTCTTGGAGCGGCTATGGTCCCTCTGGGAAAATCGGGAAATCCCTTGAGGAAAGCAGTCCTCTACGGAATAGATACCCGGGCCTATAGGGAAACCGCGGAAATGGAAAAGGCCCTTGGGAAAGAGCGTGTTATTGAAATTTCCGGGCAGCCCCTCTCCTCCCAGTCCATGGGTCCTAAAATGCTCTGGCTGAAAAAGAAGGAGCCCGGGATTTACGGGAAAACCGAAGCTCTTTTGGGTACTAACGGGTATGTGGTGTGGAGGCTTACCGGGGAAAAGCGGATGGATACCGGGACAGCTCACTTTTACGGACCGCTCTTCGATATAAAGAAAAACTGTTGGAACTGGGAGATCTGCGGACAATTCGGTCTGGATTACCGGAAGCTTCCGGAATTGATAGAGCCCCATGAGGAAGCGGGGAGAGTAACCAAAGAAGCCGCCGAAATTACCGGTCTTCCCGCGGGAATTCCCGTAATTGCAGGGACAACGGACACCTTTGCCGAAGCCGTGGGGGCGGGGGCCATTAACCGGGGCGATGTTTTTCTGGTCTACGGAAGTACGATGAGCCTTGTGGTGAATATGGAAAATCCCGCGACGGACCGGACCTTGTGGACAAACCGGCATTATCTTCCCGGGGTGTATACCTTAATCGGGGCAATGGCCACCTCGGGGAACCTTATTAACTGGTTTACCGAACTGATTCAGGGAAGCTCCCCGGCTGAAGGAGAAGGAGAGAGTATCCGGAGGTTAAATGAAGGGGCGGTAAAGCTGCCTCCGGGTTCGGAAGGGCTTATGGCGCTTCCCTATTTCAGCGGCGAACGCACCCCCATTGACGATCCCGCCGCCAGGGGAGTAATCGCCGGGCTGACCCTGGGGCATACACAATACCATCTGTACCGGGCACTTTTGGAAGGGATAAGCTACGGGTTTAACCATCACCTGGAAATCCTAAGGGACCGGGGCGTGAAATTGGGAAGGATCATTTCCGCCGGGGGCGGTGTGAGGAACGATCTCTGGACCAGGATAATAAGCGATGTATCGGGATTGACCCAGTACTGTGTTGTGCCCGGGGTCCCCGCGGCGTCCCTGGGAGACGCCTATATGGCGGGGTTTGGCGCGGGGGCCTTCAACCTTGGAGATATACAGCGTCTCACTGCCGCTCTGGAGAAAAGAGAGATCGTGCCGGACACGGAAAATCACGCCTTATACAAACGGATTTTCCCTCTCTACCGGGATCTCTATGACAAGACTAAGGAGATTGTCCATACCCTGCAAATTCTGGGAAGTGGGAATCCTGTTGAGGTGGAATAGCTGGACTGGTATCAAAATAAGAATAAAAATGCAAAAAAACATAGAAATCAGAAAAAACATTGACTAATAGAGGCTTAGTACGTATAATGTTGCATGTTGTACATGCCTCTGTCGTAAGGATAGTAAGGATAAGGATGAATGGCTTCGGACGGTAAACTCTTCATAGAGGAACGGCTGGAAAAAATAATGGACTCGGTACGGCAGCGGCGGAAGATAACCGTAGAAGAGGCTATAGAGATCTGTGGGGTATCGGCGGACACTATACGCCGGGATTTTAACCGGCTGGCCGGTCAGGATATGGTCTTGCGGACCCACGGCGGAATAATGGTAAAGGACAACTCAATCTATGATTCCAGTACCCAGGAGAGGAAGGTACGGAACAGCGAGCAGAAAATCAGGATCGCCGGAAAAGCCCTGGAATTTATAAGCGATGGAGAGACCATAGCCTTAGACGCGGGAACAACGACGACCCGGTTGGCCATGGTTTGTTCGGATTTTCAGCATCTTACTGTTCTCTGTTACAGTCTCGATGTGGCTAATGAGATGATAGCCCATGAACATATTACTACCATGATAGTCGGCGGAGTAATCCGCAATAAAACAGCTAGCGCCGTAGGTCCCGACGCGGTGGCTATGATAAAAAAGATGCACACCCATAAACTGTTTTTAGGGACTAATGCCATAGACTTGGAAAAGGGCCTGATGACCCCCAATAGAATGGAGGCGGAAATAAAGGAAGCCCTCATAGGCAGCGCCGATGAGGTGATCCTGTTGGCGGATTCTTCAAAGTTTCAAAAAAAGGCACTTTTCCCCTTCGGCACGGTAGAGGATGTGGATGTTCTTATAACCGACAATAACGGCGATGCTTCTTTCCTGGAGGAGTTGAGAAGAAAGGGTGTCAAAGTAGTTACAGTATAGGTTTTTGCAATTGCTATTTTGCAAACGCCCATAAGTATAAAGATATTTTATAATTAATAGGATTAAATAATGAAACAAGCGGTACAGTTCGGCGCCGGCAACATTGGCAGGGGTTTTATGGGGCAGCTCTTTTTTGAGGCCGGGTATAAAACCAGCTTTATTGAAGCGGTACAGGATCTCGCAAAAGCCCTCTCTGTGGAAAAGTCATATCCCCTAAGAATTCTGGACGCCTATTCCAAGCGGGAAGTGGATATGAGAATAGACAACATAGACGCCCTTCACATAAGCGAGAAGGAAAAGATTCTTCCGGTAATTGCTAAAGCGGAGGTGATCGGTACGGCGGTGGGGGTGAAGTATCTCTCCTCTATAGCTCCCCTTCTCGCCGCGGGACTGCTGGAAAGGAAGAAAGTCCGAGGCGAAAATGTCGATGTCTATCTCTGTGAAAATATTCTGGATGCCGCTGATCAGCTTAAAAAGTATGTTCTTGATGAAGTTTCTTCCCGGGATGAAAAAGAGTGGATAGAGGAGCATGTAGGATTTGTGGGGACAACGGTGGCACGGATGGTCCCGGTAATTGATCCCGCCCTTAAAGAGAACAATCCCCTGTTGGTTGTGGCCGACTCGTATCATAAACTTCCCTATAACGGGAACGCCGTGAAAGCGGCGCGGCCTCCCATAGAAGGGATGTATCCCGTCTCTAATTTCAAAGCGGAGGTGGAGAGAAAACTCTTCGTCTATAATCTGGGGCATGCCGCCCTTGCCTATTTGGGATTTCTAAAGGGGTTTACCTATGTTCACGAAACCATAGCCGATCGGGATTCCTTTGCCGTATTTTCCGCTGCTCTGGATGAAAGTTCCGAGGCACTCCTGTCCCTCTATCCAGACGATCTTGACCGGGAGCACCACAATGAGCTTCGGAGGGACATACATGTCAGGTACGGAAATCCCCTGATAAAGGACACCATAAGCCGGGTAGGCCGGGATCCTGTGCGCAAACTGCAGCCCGGAGACCGCATTACCGGCAGTCTGCTTCTCTGTCTTGAGCAGGGCATTTTCCCGGAGCATATAGCCGCTGTGTGCGCCGCCGCCCTCTGTTACAGTGAGCCCGGGGACCCCGAGGCCGTAAAGCTTCAAAAGGAGATAGAGAAGATGGGTGTTGAGCGGGTTTTACAGAAGATTACAGAAGTTGATCCGAAATCGGAGATCGGCATGAAGATTTTACATTATTATAAAAAGTTCAAAGACAAGAAATAGGGAGTTTCGGCCATGAAGAAGATGACATCTAAAGAGAGAGTACTCAGAGCGATCAGGCGGGAAGAACCGGACCGGGTGCCCACCGCCCTCTGGGGGAGCTACTACACCCTTAACGACGACACCTACTTCAATATGCTCTCCCATCTCAACCTGGGCGAGCCTGTTCCGCCATTTCGAAAATTGAAACCCAGAAATTCCAACTACTACGACGAGCGGGTCCTGGACGCCCTGGACACGGATGTCCGCTATGTCTGGTCCGGCTTTACCGACTTAGGCGGAGCAAGAATGGACGGCGATAACAGAGACGCCTGGGGGGTGGAGTGGCAGCGAAGCGGTCCGCATATCAGCTCGGTAAATCCGCCTTTAAAGGGGGCGACCCTGGAGCAGGTGGAGGAGTACCCCTGGCCGGATCCGGAGCGGTATATTGATAAAGAGCTTATTAAAGAGCGGATGGCCTATATAAAGAGGGAGTATCCCGATCATGCCGTTGCCGCCAGGGCGGTAAACTCCTACGGCCCCTTCGAGCAGGCCTCGGTTCTCCGGGGCCGGGAAGATTTCTACATGGACATGATTACCGAACCGGAAGTTTCTAGGAGGATGATCGAAAGGTGCACCGATGTTATGGTTCGGGCACAGGAGATATATCTGGACCTCTGCGGAAAGGACCTCGATTTCTTCGAGATTCCCGGAGACGATTACGGCGGAAACGATGATCTTATGATCTCCCCCGCCGTTTTTGACGATATGTTTAAACCCTCATTAAAACGGATTATCGATTCGGTAAAAGCTTTCCGGGCAGACCTACCCGTAGCCTTTCATTCCGACGGGGCCATTACCAAAATCATAGCCCCCTTAGTGGAGATCGGCCTCGATATCCTCAATCCCTTAGAACCTCTTAAGGCAATGGACTGGAAACAGGTGAAAGTTGATTTCGGCGACAAACTCTGTTTCATGGGTGGGGTGGATTTAAAAGAGGCCCTAACGGGAAGCAGCGAAGACGTAAAGGCTGATGTAAAACGCTGCATAGAAACCTTTGCCGAAGGGGGCGGCTACATCCTCACCTCGGCAAACCACATGCAGGCGGATATACCATCGGAGAATATCGTTACCATGTTCGAAGCCGCCCGGGAGTACGGAATATATGTCTAATACCGTCATCCGCGTTCCCATGGGAAAATCCAACGCCTATCTTGTCCCCGGAGAAAAGGGGTATCTCCTGGTAGACGCGGGTGTTCCCGGCAGCATCGGGGCCCTGGAGAAGGTCCTCCGGAAACGGGGGAGGGGCGAGGACACGGGAGTAGAAGACATAAAAGCGGTCGTGGTGACCCACGGCCACTACGACCATGCGGGGACCTTGGCGGAAATTAAGGAGCGAAGCGGCGCCCTTGTTTGCGTACACCAGGTCGAGGCGGACTGGCTTAGGAAAGGGGACTGCGAGTTTCCCAAGACTACCTCCAAAGTGGCGGAGGTCATAAGCAGTCTCGCGGCTTCCGCCTTTAACCTTAAAAGTTCCTTTCCTCCGGTGGAACCGGATCTGGAAATTACCGATGGGATTTCTTTGGCTGAGCTTTTTAAGGGGACAGAGGGACATATCGTTCCCGTTCCAGGGCATACAGCCGGATCTCTCGCGGTAGTTGTGGGGGAACACTGCTGTGTGGGAGACAGCCTCTTTCACATCCTTCCGGGGAAGGTCTATCCCCCATTTGCCGACTACCCGGATTCCCTCCTTGGCTCCTGGCAGGTCCTTCTGGATACGGGCTGCCGCTACTTTCACCCCGGGCACGGCGCTACCATCCGCCGGGAATTGCTGGAGAAGGAATTACACAACCGAAGCTGCGATTAAAGAAGAGATTTGAACCTGCGGGATAATGCACTGGGGTGGAAGAACGTCGGTTTTTATCAATACGTACGTCAAAAATCTTGACAACGTACGTATAATAAGGTATATTGCTGTTATGGCAATAACAGCAACAAGACTACGGCAGAATTTATATAGAATTCTCGATGATGTTCTTGAAAAGGGAGTTCCTGTGGAGATTGAAAGAAAGGGTGAGAAATTGAAAATTGTTCCGGAAAAACCAGTTTCAAAATGGGACAGGCTGGAAGCCCACGATGCTATTAATGGAGATCCTGAAGATATTGTTCATATAGATTGGAGCGGTGAATGGATGAAGGATACGGATGTACTGTGACACGCATGTTCTAGTATGGCTTTATCAAAAGGACAGAACACTTTTTTCAAAACGCGCTTTGGAGTTCATTGAAAGGGAAGAATGTTTTATTTCTCCAATAGTCTACTTGGAATTGGAATACCTTTTTGAAATAGGCAAGATTACTGCTCATGCCAACACTATTGTGGAATATCTTTTAACTAAGATGGAGTTGTACATTTGTAAAAAGCCCTTTTTTGATGTAATTCGACGCGGGATAGATATGAAATGGACGAGGGACCCCTTCGATAGAATTATCGTTGCTCAGGCTTCGATCGATAATAGCCTCCTTCTGTCCAAGGATGGATCCATTCAAACCCACTATTCGAATACCCTCTGGTAAGGACCTGCCATAGAAAGAAGCGACCCAATATTGAGGCTCTGAAAAGATCGCGTCTTGGAAGGGCCTTAAAAGTGTAAAGGGTTTGAAGCTCCCCCCTATTGTAATTTTACACGGAATCCGGGTACCATAAGGAATAATATGAACAGATTTTTTGAGCGTAATACCCTTATCAGGCCTGCGAATTGGCCTTTTTTTTATGGCTGGCTGGTTTTAGGACTCGGTACCATAGGTACATTGATGAGCGCCCCCGGGCAGACCATGGGCGTCTCGGTGTTTACCGATTTTCTCATCCGTGACCTCGACCTTTCCCGGAGCAGCTTGAGTTTAGCCTACCTCATAGGCACCATATCCAGTGCCGTACTTCTCCCCTTCGCGGGGGTTCTCTTCGACCGTTACGGCGCGAAAATCGTTGCCTCCACAGCGAGTTTCTTTATGGGGGCGGTCCTGGTCCTCCTCTCCTACTCCGACCGGATAGTAGGGGCCATGGGGGATTTCGGTGAGGTAGCAGGATTTACCCTTCTTCCATTTCTCTTTATGTCTCTTGCTTTCTTCCTTCTCCGGTTTTTTGGACAAGGGGTGTTGACCCTTAGCTCCAGGAACATGGCAATGAAGTGGTTCGAAAAGCGGAGGGGAATGGCCAACGCGGTCCTCGGTGTAGCTGTCGCCTTCGGGTTCTCCTTAGCACCTAGACTATTTAATACCCTCATTGACATGTCCTCCTGGCAGGAGACCTGGCGCTTAGTGGGATTCTCCAGTGGGATCGGGTTTTCTCTTATTGCTTTTTTCTTTTATATAGATAACCCAGAGGAACATGGACTTATTCCGGACGGAAAAAAAATTACGGTTACCAATTCGAAACACCATGCCGAAACCGCCGCTGCCCGGGATTTTACCTTAAAAGAAGCGCGGAGGACTTACTCCTTCTGGGTCTTCACTCTGATCCTCACCATGAGTTCCCTTCTCGTTACGGCATATACCTTCCATATCGTTTCTATTTTCCAGGACGGAGGAATGAGCAGGGCCCGGGCGGTGAGCATTTTCCTCCCTTCCTCTATTGTGGCGGTGGTCTTCCAGTTCGGATGCAGCTGGCTGAGCGATTATATACGTATTAAGTGGCTTCTCATTCTTAAAGGCCTGGGGATGATCATTATGCTTATCGCGCTCTTCTTTCTGCGGGAGGGAATGATGGTATATCTGGTAATCCTCGGCCACGGGATAACACAGGGAATGATGGGAATCCTCTCCGCCATTACCTGGCCTAGGTTTTTCGGTAGGAAGCATCTTGGGGCGATATCCGGATTTGCCACCTCCCTCGCCGTGGGGGGGAGTGCTGTGGGGCCTTACATGTTCTCCCTTATTAGGGACCTGACCGGCGGATACAAACTGGCGATTGTCATCTGCTTTGTAAGTGTCATTATTATTACCCTAGGCGGTTTTAAAGCGGAACGGCCCGCATAAATTCCTTTTGGTCTTCCAGCGAGGTCGCTTCACTCGGGTATACTGAATAACCAGTTCCTCCTCTTATTTGACCAATGCGGATATTGCTTTGAACTCCTGGGTGCCTGCTTCTTTCAGAAGTTCGAATAGGACCGATTCGTAGGTTGATATAAGAATCCCCGATTGTTCCATGCGTTTCAGCGCTCTGCGGCGGTCCATTTTCTTTCTGGAGGACACGCAGTCTTCAATTACAACGGGTGTGTACCCGGCCTCCGCGCAGTCTATAGCAGTCTGCTGAACACAGACGTGGGTCTCAATTCCCGCAAGAAGAATAATACTCTTGCCGGATTGCTTAAGGGTTTCCGCGAACATGGGTTCCCGAAAACTGCTAAATGAGGTCTTCTCAATGGGGGTAAAGCGTCCGAGGGCTTCCCGGATTTCCGGGATAGTTTCCCCTAAGCCTTTGGTGTACTGCTGGGTCACCACGATGGGCATCTTTAGTGCTTTTGCTCCCCCTATGAGGATTTTGGTGTTATCCGTCAGTTTTTTGTTAGCTTGTATATGAGGGTGGAGTCTCTCCTGAATATCAACGATACAGAGGAGGGTGTTCTCTTTTTTCAATAGCATATTCTTATCTCCTATTTTCAGTCTATCTTTTATAGCTATCTCTAAGGTACCATCTTTTACGGCGCTATGGTAGACTTTCTTATAACAATAGTTGGGGAAGATCTAAAAACGAAAGATTTTTGATCTTCCCTTGGGTAAAAAAGTGCGAACAACGGTGAAGCGAATAGCCAACAGTCTTTTCAATACTCCTCTTTCCGTGGAAGCCGAGCTTTTTTCAGAGAAAATTCACAACGAGAATGCTGAACGGGTTACCCTGACGGCAATTCTTCTTATCGTTTTTTATGGGTTAAACCTTATAGTGGACCTTCTCTATTTTAACCGAATTGGAAAAGAATACTACCTCTATTTAGACATCATTGTGGTAAGTGGATCTCTTATTTTTTTGGTTATTGTTTTTCAAAAACGAACAAAAATTCCTGAGCCTGGTGTCTTTTTTTCTTTGTTTCTTATCCTCTGGGCAGCAGGCTTAGCTGTGTTTCAAAAAAATATTGTGCCATTTTACATAAGTCTTTTTGTTGTTGCGGTGCTTTTCTCTATTAATGTGAAGCGTTCAATTCTAGTATATGCAATAGGGGGAGCAGGTTATTATTCTGCTTACCTTATACGTAATAATTTTGAAATAAGTTACGTACTATCTATAGAATTAGTATTAGAAACACTAGGGATTGTTCTTTTGGCTTGGGTAACATCTAGGATCATCTTTTCCTCAAAGGTAAGGGAATTCCGGTATCGACGGAGGATTGAATCTGTTAACCGGGGAAAGGAAGCAACTATCCGGGAACGGACAAAGGCTTTACGGATTTTGAACAGTGAATTAGAGGAGAAGGTAAAGGAGCGAGAGGTCCTTCTTCGTGAAGTGCACCACCGTGTAAAGAACAACCTTCAGATAATTATCAGTTTACTTAATTTGGGAATAGACCATAAGGACAGAAGGCCTCCAGAGGAGCTGATTATAGAGAGCAAAAATCGGATACTTTCAATGGCTATTATCCACGAGAAACTCTATCAATCGGAAAATTTTGCACGAATTAATCTCAAGGAGTATCTTTGCGATATTTCCAATTACTTAGTTCTCTCCCATGGAGACCAGGAGGGTGGTCCGAAGGATGTGCGTTTTAGAATGGATATCGAGGACATTGATGCCGATCTAGACGAGGCAATGACTTTGGGACTTATTACTACCGAATTGATACGCAACTCATTGAAACACGCCTTTGTTCCTGTTTCTCATGTGCTTACGGAAAAACTCCTTACCATTAGACTCTCAAGAGAAAGCGAAACGACTGTGCTTCAGGTCTCGGATAACGGAGTAGGGTTTACCCCGGGGACAGAGCAACAGAATGGCCTTGGTTTGGTCCTTATCAACTCCCTTGCGGAGCAACTGGGGGCAAGATATGAGTTTTCTTCCATTGCGAACACCTGTTTTAAGGGTACCTGCTTCACCTTGATATATCCCGATATGAGAAAATAAGATCTACATAAATTGCAAAATATCTGATTTTTCGTTATAGTGCTAGCACAGAAAACCTTTATAGGAGAAGCGTTTGGAAAATTCCAACCGGAAGGACCTTGGCGTATTCCTTCAGGATAAAAAAGATGAATTGGCAAAGCGGGTCATAGAGAAGCAGTGGGAGCTACACCCGGAATTCGATACCATATTCGATGCTGAAGGTAGGAAAAAGTGTCTAGAGGACACGAAATACCACATCTCTTATCTCTCCGATGCCTGCCTTCATAATTCGGTGACCCTCTTCAAAGAGTACACCTCCTGGCTTAAGGTGCTCATGGATTCTCTGGGGATACCCTTGGACTCGGTGAAGGAGAATTACAAGATTCTGGGAGAGACCATAGAACAGGCAGGTCCACTTGGTATAGGGGAGAAGGCGAAAAAGATACTCAAAGAATCTCTGGATTACGCCTTTTCTCAACCTAAAGAACCGGAAAGCTATCTCTCTTTGGATAAGCCGCTGGGCGAAGAGGCCATGACCTGTCTCAATCTTCTCCTGGGCGGGAGGAGACGAGAGGCAAGCGATGAGATTATTCGGCTAACAGAAGAGGGGGTCACGCCAAAGGAGCTCTACCTCAATCTATTTCAACCAATCCAGCTTGAGGTGGGGAGACTTTGGCACATCAATAAAATTTCCGTGGCCCAAGAGCACTTCGTGACCGCTTCAGTCAATATGTTGATATCTCAGCTCTATCCTTTGATATTCTCCTCCCAAAGAAATGGTAAATCCTTTATTGGCGCGTCAATCGGAAAAGAACTCCATGAAATCGGAATACGGATGGTGACCGATTTTCTTGAGATGGAAGGGTGGGACACCTACTTTATAGGTTCTAATACCCCTGGTTCCACCGTGCTGAATGAAATAAAAACCAAGAAACCCGACCTGCTTGGGCTTTCTGTAACCATCTCCGCCCATTTAAAAGATCTTAGCAGTTTGGTCAGTCTGATTCGAGAGGACCCAGAGATTGCTTCCATACCCATATTAGTGGGGGGGTACCCATTCAATCTCGACAAGGACCTTTGGGAAAAAATGGGTGCCGATGGATACGCGAAGGATGCCGAAGAAGCGGTTCGGCTATCGGAGGACATGGTCTGATGATCAAGTGGAATAGAACAGTGTACACCTGCACACTTTTTCTGTGGGGGGAATGATAGTGCCGGACATGGAGGGTCCTTTTCTCGGGGTCGCTTTAGAATGTGACCGCGAAGGGACTATTCTTAGTGTCATCCGAGACGATCTTGGGTGTGTTACACAGAATGCTCTTGGAAGGACCTTTCTTTCCATTATCGCCGACCATAGTATTCGAAAAGCTCTGGATTTTTTCCTGGAGTTGAAACAGAAGAATGCGGTGTTCAACTGTGAAATGCACCTTCAGGAGGAGGAGCTCTGTCCCCATCCTCTTCATTTCGTGGGAGGAACACTGAAGGACTCTCTCCTTATTGTCGGTTCCAATTCCAGAGCTGCGGCAGATACACTCTACGATGAACTCATAAAAATGAATAACGAGCACATCAATGTGCTCCGTTCTTCCATATCGGAGATTGAGGTCCCGGAAGATGTTACTAGTGGTGAAAGAGATATCTATTCGGATTTAACCCGTTTAAACAACGAGCTTGTTACCCTCCAAAGAGACCTTTTCAAAAAAAACAAAGAGCTGGAACGATTAAACGAAACAAAGAACCAGTTTATTGGTATGGCTGCCCATGATCTCAGGAACCCGCTTTCCTCCTTTTCCCAGGTAACAGAGCTCCTGCTGACCGAAGACTTGGGACCTCTTACGGAGGAGCAGCGGGATTTTTTGGAGATTCTCCATAAATCCAGCCTTTCAATGCTTACCCTGGTAAATGATCTTCTAGATCTTTCCCATATCGAATCGGGGAGATTGGAGCTTAATAAGCGGAAAACAGATGTAAAAGAGTTCCTTTTGGAAAACCAGAAACTCCACACCGTCATGGCGGAGAGAAAAAAAATCACCCTGGAATACGAGTATCCCCAGAATGAGGTTAGGCTTTATATGGATCCGGACAGGGTTTCTCAGGTTATTAATAATCTAATCCATAATGCCCTGAAATTTAGTCCTCCGGATACAGAAGTAAAACTTACAGTAGAACCCTCCAATAGAGAATATGTATTCGGGGTACACGACTTCGGTCCCGGAATCCCTAAGGAAGAACAGGACAAACTTTTTAAGCCTTTCGCGAAACTGAGTGTCCGGGGAACAGGAGACGAAAAGAGCAGCGGTCTCGGTTTGGCCATTAGCAGGATTATGGTGGAAGCCCACGGGGGACGGATATGGGCGGAGAGCGAAGTCGGTACAGGCTCGAGTTTTTATTTTTCTCTGCCGCAGAACTAGGGCATAAAGCATAATCCTAAAAGCTGTCTTGACATACCTGTATATATATAGCAACGTAATATATACGTATATACGGAGTGGCGTATGGCAATGAGTATTAGGAATAAAATTGCAGAGAAGCTCGCTCGTGAGGTTGCTGACATGGCTAATATCAACATGACCCAGGCAATAATTGAGGCCCTCCAGGAGAAAAAGCGAAGACTTGATATTAATAGAGGAGATACTCTCGGCAGGTTAACGGAAATTAGGGAAATCGGAAAGCGTTGCGCAGCTCTGCCGGACCTGGATACACGAGCTCCTGAGGAAATCCTCGCTTACAACCAGGAAGGTTTCTTTCATGGTGGTTGATACATCCGCTCTTCTGTCCGTCTTATTCCAGGAGGAGGATGCCGAGTACTTTGAGGAAAAACTTGCTTTCTCCGAGGAAAAATACATTTCTCCCTTTAACGCCTTGGAGGCGGATATTGTTATCGAGGCAAGGAAAGGCAGTGCCGGCAGGAGAGAACTGGAACTCCTTTTCTACCGAAGTCAGATTGATGTCCTTCCCTTTAACAATGCCTTGCGTGTATTAGCATCCGAAGCCTGGCGACGCTTCGGGAAATCCCGCCACCCCGCGGGATTGAACCTTGGCGACTGCTGCGCCTACGCACTCTCCCGTCATCTATGCGAGCCCCTCCTCTGCAAGGGCGAAGATTTTACGCAAACGGATATTACGAGGGTGGTCTGATTCGAATGAATTCCGGCGGTTTTCCTCAGGGTAATGCTAATCAGCCCTCCGCTTCCTCCAGCTGAGCGGGGCTGACAACGGTTCCATACCGGGTTTTAAGTTCCTCTAAGCCCTCCTTCTGTTTATCGTAGACTTGGAATAGCCTCTTGGGAAGGTCCTCCTCCTTGGAGTAGGCCTCCCGCTGGAGGTCCAGCCTGCCGATGATGTTATCGATGATGAAGGAGAACTGTTTGTCGTAGAGTTCCCGGGGGTACTCCTTGTCGATAAGGGAAGAGAAGAGACTTTTCAGGTCCTCGTATTTCGGGATATAGCCGATGGGTGTCGTGATTGCCTCCGCGTCTCCGTTGGCCCTCCGTTCCAGCCAGCTCAGCCAGACTTTTACGTCCCTCTTTTCTCCTAAGAGGTTACTCGTGCTTCCGCCTCTGGCCTCGTCGGTGAGGAAGTAGTTCAATCCAGCCAGGATGGGGCGGCCTTTATCGGTAAACTTAGGGGAGTTGAAGAATCTAAACTGGGCGTGCATGTAGTCCGCTAAGGGACCGGGGATAAAGGGGGCGTTGGCCCAGGGCTGCCGTCTTACCCCTTTGGCCCCCACCTCGGTGGCGGTGGCAGCGCTGACAATGGAGGCGCCGATGACCACTCCCTCGTCGGGGGTCTTGGCCACCCATACCGGAGGCATGGTGTCGCTGTCTCTTCCACTGTAGGTGATTACTTTTACGGGGACACCGGCAGGGTCTTCTCCTAAGCTGCTGTTGTAATTTTCTATGGCATCACAGTCCAGTGTGCACCGCGCGTTGGGATGAGAGGGGGGAATTTCTTTTCCCTCTTCGTCCTTTTTTCCTTCCCACCATTCGCCCTGGAAGTTGTACCCCTTCTTAGGGAGTTCTTCCCCGCATCCGACCCAGAAGGGGACTTTGTTCTCATCGATAAGGACATTGGACCATATCACCTCTTGCCCTTTCTCTCTCAGGGCTTTCATTAGGTAGGGGTCTCCCTCTCTGTTTACGTCCCGAACAATCCCGAATATTCCCTTCTCCGGGTTTATCGCCCTCAAAGTCCCGTCCGAAGCAATCCAAAGCTGAGCCAAATCGTCGCCTATGAAGTCGGTCCCCACCATGGCGGTGGTGGTTTTACCGCAGCCGCTGGGAGCGGCGCCGGCGAAGAAGGTGGTCCTCCCGCCGGGGCCCTTCATTCCGGTAATAAACATATGCTCCGAGAGTTCCTTCTCCTCTTTATAGTAGGTGCAGTGGTCCACGGCAAAGCGGTGGTTCCCCTTTTTAAGAAGCAGGGTGTTTCCCGCGTAGGTGCAGAATATGCTGAATGTGGTCTGCCAGCTTCGGTCCATGAATACCCGGGCCTTGGGGAGGTCTTCCGTTCTGTTGGGTCCTTCCGAATGTACATTGGTAAAGAAAAGACCAAACCGCTTAACTTCCCGGTCAAAACTGGAGAAGGCGTTCCGGTAGAGGATGTTGCCGCTGTGCATAACGTAGGTGGAGCTGGTTATCTCCAGGGCGGGGATGGAGGCCTGAGCTCCCACTGGTCCTCGGCTGAAAAAACCCACCAGCATAGTTGTTCCCTTCATGATTCCCGTCATATGTTCTCGTACATATTCCAAGGCTTTATCCCGTAACGTTTTCAGTGCAAGAACGCTCACATCTTCATCTTCATTTACAATATAGTAGGTCCTGTCGATAATCCGGGCCTGCTCCTTGGCAAGATCGAAATGGATAGTGTGGTCCTTCATGGCCAGGGGTTCTTCTTCCCCCTTCTTAAGACTCATCTCTCGAACTGTTTCCACATCTTCCGGGGACCCTGTATTAATAAAAACCTTGTCCGGTTCGCACATGGCAATGGAGTTTGCCACCTTGAGGAGGGCCTCTTCGTTTTGTATGGTGTTAATCTTCTCAAGATTGGGGCCGTCCATGGTTTTCTCAAAATAGCAGCGAGCTTCGTCTATGGTTTTTACTCCCCCCACTTCAGCAAGGATATCCTTTCCCTTTTTCATCTCCAGCATGGTATGTACTCCTTCTTTTGATACTGTAAAACGATAATGATTTACGTTATCCGCGTCAATGTGCGGTGTAGATTCATGCTTGGCGTGTAGATTCCTTAAGCTAGTTCCAATAGAATGATCGGTGTGGAGGAATTTATTATCTTCCCCCTCTTCCAGTGGATAGCTTCCTAATATCATTGTCCTAATATTGCAGATTCCAGTACAACTCATTATACTTCTCAACACTATGAAAGTGATAATAGTCGGTGCCGGGAATGTGGGGATCCAGATTGCCCGCCAATTGATAGAAGAGAACCGGGATGTGGTCATTATCGAGCGAGACCTGGAGAAGGTAAAAGGAGCGTCCAATACCCTGGACTGCATGGTGGTCCACGGCCAGGCAAATAACCGAGAGACCTTGGTGCAGAGCGGGATTGAAGAGGCGGACTTCTTTATTAGTGTTACCGAATCGGATGAGATGAATATGATCGCCTGCGGTTTGGTTTCCAGCGAATTCGAGGTCCCCTGTAAGATCGCCCGGGTACGGAATCTCGATTATTCAAACTCAAGAATATCGGAAAACACCTTTTTAGGGATCGATTACATCGTTAATCCAGAAATCGAGGCGGCCCGGGCCATTGTCCGGTCTGTTGAACACGGGGCAACATCGGATATTATGTACTTTGAGGATTCGGATTTCGAAATGAGGACCTTCGTGGTCAACCCTGACTCCTTTTTCGCCGGAAAGAGGGTGGAAGAGATTAAGCAGGACAGCGATTTGAACTTTATTATCGCCGTGGTGCTTCGAAATGACAACTATATTATTCCCTATGGTTCCACGGAGATCCAACCGGGGGACACCCTCTATGTTATCGGGTCCCACAAGGTCATTGAAGCCCTCCTGACACTGGCGGGAAAGCAGAGACTTCCTATGAGAAAGGTCATCATTGTAGGGGGTGGTCGGATCGGAGTCCATGTGACGGAGCAGCTTCTTGGGAAGAAGACCCAGTCCAAGCGAAATGTTTTGGAAAAACTACTCGATTCCTTCCTTGCTCCGGGGCTGAACCGTAAGATAGTTATTGTGGAGGAGAACTACGACAAGTGTAAACAGTTAGCGGAACGGTTCCCGGATGTCTTGGTTATGAAGGGA
>CAYXSD010000066.1:11194-16231 GCA_964466335.1 uncultured Spirochaetales bacterium | reverse complement strand
TTTTTTGTATCCTCCTTTGCTGTAGGTCCTCCTCTACCTCTTTAAGCCCGCAGCGTTTCAGCTCTTCCGCGGTGGGTATTCCAGTATCTAGATCACAACCCCGCAGGGTGTACCATTCATTAAGAATTCGGTCGTAGTTCTCTTCGGTAAGGGGAATTTGGTCTTCCATATAGTCTGGGTGGTCCTCCCCGTGGGTCTTTTTCCACCAAATATAGAAAGGATAGTCGTCTTTTCTTCGTATGCCCTCCCGGGCATTGTAGCTCCGTTCCAGAGTAAGGACCCGATGGGCTGCTTCGTTGAGATCGTCTTCGGTAAAACTTTCACCCGTAGCTGCTTGGAGAAAATCTTTCCATTCGGGGACATAGATTCCCGTAACTGGATGGTTGTAGCGGGTACCGAATTTACAAGTCCCCATCATATCGGCGAGGATCATCATGTTTTCGAAATCAATTTCCGCCTGGACGATCTTGGGATGGTAGTCCCACTCATTTTTCGCGAAAATGTCAGCGTCATCGTACCGCTCCTTTCCCAGGCGTTCCAGAAGTTCCTGGGTAATCCCGAACTCCGCCCGCAGATTGGGAGTGAGGACACTCATACCGCCCATGAGGTGGTCGTAACCACGGGTGTTAACGTTTAAGGCCATGGTGTAAATGAGGGTAATCCCTATTCCATGACCCGGGACCCAGGCAAACTGCCCTTTGGTGTGGGACGCGTATCGGTCCGAATTCCGGCCCAGCCGTTTAGCCGCCTTTACCGGGAAGTCGGCGAGAATATCACCGAATCCCTTGCGGTAGGCGGTCATCCGAGTGAGCTCCATAATGCCGTCTTGGTTATTCTCCGTAAGGGGGATGCCGCCGGTGTCCTCCTCGGTAATAATCCCCCGCCGGTAGAGCTCCATGGCCCATATAATAGCGACCCCCACGGAGCTTACATTCATTCCCAACTTGTTGCAGAGGTTGTTCCACTCCGCTAAGAAAGGAGCGCTGGGGGTCTTAAAGGACATTCCAAGGATCTGTACGAATCCTTCCACCCCTTCCCCTTTGGACCCTTTGTACGTTCCCTCTTTTACATTGAGGAAATGATCACAATGGATGGGACAGCCGTAACAGGCCCGGCTCTTCTCAATAATCGGCTCGAAGGCTTCCTCTTCAATCTCTTTGAAACGTGTCCCCAGCATGTAGTCCGATACGGCGGATCGGCTGTCGGATCCTCCGACCCATCCCATGGTCCCCCATTTTCTCGTGCTCGCGTACATTGGGTCTTTGTGATAATTGGCCCACTGCCTGCTGCAGACATTCATGAACTCTTCCGGCTCCGCGATCCCAATGCCTTTGCTTCCCCTTACGGCAATTCCTTTAAGGTTCTTGGACCCCCACACCGCTCCCAGTCCTCCTAAAGAGGCGGAATGGGCCACTCCAGCCATAACCGATGCCGCTAAACTGAGGTGCTCTCCCGCCGGTCCGATAATAAACGAACCAATGGGTTGCAAAAACCGTTTTTGTTTTGGAGAGGCCGGTTCGTTTTCCTCTAAGATTTTTTCCCGTGCCTCCCATACGTCCAATCCCCAGATTCCATCGGCATCGCGGATTTCCACCTTCTCATCTTCCACCCAGATATAGACAGGCTTTTCCGCTCTTCCACGGACCAGGATAGCGTCGTACCCGGCATACTTCATAATCGGACCGAAGGTGCCTCCGCAGTCTCCTCTGGCGTAGATCCCGGTAAGGGGGGACTTAGAGACTATCTCGCACCTGCTCGATGAAGGTGCCATAGTGCCCGTAAGAGGCCCTGAAGCGATAACAATAACGTTCTCCGGTCCAAAAGGATTTGTTTCCGGTCCTGTCAGATCGTAGAGAAGTCTTATACCGTACCCCCGGGCGCCAATGTATTTTCGTTTCCACTCTTCGGGGATTTCCTGTGTACTCACTTCGCTATTGGAAAGGTTTACTGAGAGAAGTTTTCCGGTCCATCCGTTACTATCATTCATGAGCTTCTCTCCTTTTTGAGTAGATTTTCTCGTGCAGAGTTCATCGATTGAAGCCTTTTTTCCTGGACACTTTCTCCGTATTCTTCGTAGGAAAGCGCCCCGGTGGGACAGACGATGACACAGCTCGGCTCACCGCCGCATTGATCGCAGAGCACTACTTGCTTTTCCGGCGCTGAAAACACCGGCCCGGCGTAGGGACAGACATTCCGACAGACGGTACAGGAGACGCACCTATCAGGATCTATGCTGACAATCCCCGTTTCCGGGTCCCTGCTGATAGCGCCCTCCGGACAAGCGGGAAGGCAGACCGGTTCTTCGCAGTGCTGACAGAGGATCGGAACGGTGACCCCCGTATCCTCCCAGTCAATTAATCTTATCCGAGATGCCGCGGGATTTATGCCTCCTGTTTTTATCAAAGAACAGGTTTCTCCGCATATAAAACATCCGGTACATTTACTATGGTCGACGATGATCTTTTTACGCATTACGTCCTCCTGCTGGAGTGCACTCCAGAATTGTTCTAATCTCTCTCTCCATCTTCGGTTCCAGGGACTCCGGTGTATGGGCAGCAAGAATGTCTTCTATTTTTCTTTTAGCCCGCTCGCCCATAGATGTGGCGCCTTTTTCCATCCATCCATCGAAATTATTCCGGTCGAAAAGTTCAGGGAACCAATCCTCTCTAAAATGCTCGATGGTATGATCGGTACTGAGATATTCACCATGATGCCCCTGTTGCATAATAAGATCTAAAGCCAGGGTCTCATCATTTACTTCGAAACCCGCCGAGTATCGTCTTACATATCCGATTATCTCATTGCACAGGGCAAGAAGCTCCAGAGAATAACACTTTCCGCTCTCCAGATATCCAACGTCGTGTATAAGATTTACCTCGCCCATGGCTTCGGACATAATAGTAAGGGCTGCCTCGGAGACAGCCTGTTCATCCAGTACCTTTGAATCGCTGGAGCCTCCCAACCCGAAGGAAGGCAGACCGTAAAATGAAGCCATGGCCGCCCTTCCGCCGTAACTCTCCGGTCCCGCGTAGAGACCAACAGATGTGGACATGTCAAACCCGTCGGCGTAACCGCCGCCGTGAATAATCGGCGCGCCTTCCTTTTTGAGCTGTGCCAATACCAGTCCAACTAATTCCCCGGCGTTTGCCAGGGCGATTGCTCCGGCGCGGGTCACCGGTCCGTTTACTCCGCGGAGGACCATGGGGGTATAGGTGGTGGGAACACCTTTCTCAGCGAAGTGGAGGAGTTTTTGAAGAGCCTCGGCGTTATGCCTCAGCGGGTCGGTAACATTGATGTAACAGCAGGTATAGGGTTTCTCTCGATGGGCCGCTTCCCCGCCGGCTACCAGTGCAGCCGCTTTTATGACATCCACGCTGCTTTCAAAATCGTTAGTGACGAACATAATGGGTTTACTGCTTTTTGTTATCATCCCCAGCATTTGGAGGCGGTTCGCCGCTTCCGTCGGGACATCCGAAGGAACACCGGCGGACATAAGAAAATCTATATTGGGGAGGGCATCACATACGGTAAAAATCTCCTCGAGGTCGGATATTTTTGCCGTTCGTCGTTCACCCGTCCGATGGTCCAAAACGTAAAGACAGTCCGAACCGGGACCGAAGTATACCTCTCCCCGTTTTAGGGGCATAACCGCTTCTCCGTTACGATTATGAAGGGTTACTGTGTTAGGTGCTGCTGAGTGTCCCCAATCCACCATCTTTTGCGACAGATACACTCGCCCTCCCTCTTCCACTCTCGCTCCGGCGCTCCGGAACAAATCCAAGGCCTCCTGGTCATAGAGATATACACCCACCCGTTCAAGGATTTCCAAACTCGCGTCGTGGATCCGTTGTGCCTGACCTTCAGAAAGGTATCTCACATAAGGTTTGGACCCTTCTTGCGATAATCCTTTCATAGATGTTTCCTTCATAGAAGCTTCTCCTTTAAAATACTTGTGTAGAGGGATATATGTTGACCCATAATTTCCCTTGCCTCTTTGGGTTTTTTCTGCTCTATAGCCGAAACCAGAGCATCCAATTCTTTATAACTATTTTTTAAGTCGTCAGTAGACAATCCCAAATGAAACCAATACATGGACATCCTGTGAAAGAGGGTCTCAATCATTCCTGTAAGTTGTCTGTTGCCGGAGGCCTCGTAGATTATTTCATGAAAAGCAATATCGATTTCTGAGAACCTCTTTGCCGGGGCGGTATCTTTCAGTCCCTTCGCCTCTTTAATGAGCCCTTTTAGTTCTTCCAGCTGAGAAGAGCTAATGTTCTGGACCGCTAATTCCACGGCTAATCCTTCCAAATCTCTGCGGATCTGCATGATCTCCTTTAGGGTCCTTAGATCCAAACTGATAACATGGGTGCCCAATTTAGGGAGGATTTCAACGAATCCGTCTCGCTTAAGTTCCTGAAGAATCTCCCTTAAGGGGGTCCTCCCAATCTTGTACTCCTCCATAAGGTCCTTTTCGTAGAGCTTCTGACCCGGTGCTACATGGTTGGTAATAATGCGATACCGAAGGGCTTCATAGACTTCTCTATTAAGTGCCATAGATCAATCTCCCATTGGTTATGAGATATATAAGCCCGTCAGTATTCGTGTCGAGTGAGAAAAAAGAAGGTATAGAACATAAGAAAGTACAAAAAACCATGTATATCTCTTATATATAACATGGATATATTGATAACGCAAGGATTTTTTTCAAATTTTCAAAAGATTATCCAAAACGGTCAGTATTCCGCCGCTGCCACATGCCCGCTGCCGCATTGAGCATTGCTTCTGCCTTTACCTTGTATCTATTTGTGGTTTAGCCTAACCTAGAAACTGAAATACCGTGATGAGGGTACCTAAAATCACCAGATTGGTGGTAACAAACCAAAACAACATGGTAAACCGTTTATCAACGGCATTAAAACGGAGCTCCATCTGCTTCTGTAAAGCTTCGAATTTTTGGTCCACCGCTTCGAACCTTTTGTCCATCTGCTTTTGCAGGGCTTCGAACCTTTGGTCCACTGCGGCAAATCTTTGGTCCAT
>CAYXSD010000066.1:0-11094 GCA_964466335.1 uncultured Spirochaetales bacterium | reverse complement strand
ATTTATCTATAATAACTACACTTACTTTAGGTATGTCTTTATTTACGGAGCACAAGCAAAACCCTCGATCCTCCATTTCTCCTCATCCGTACCCATCGCTACCCGCCCTTACCCAAGGTCCATCCGTGCTTTTCCCCACCATTGTATTTTTACCCTAAAATACGTAGTATGGATGAATTAAAGTGAAAAACTAGTGCATGTGAAGGGATATCAGTCTTTTTCACAAGTGCTGAAAACGGGTGGACCTCTATGAAGACCTACGAAGAGATAAACAAAAAAATCGAATCCAAACAGGCGGTGGTACTTTCCGCGGAAGAAGTGATCGATTACGTGGACAAAAAGGGACTCGCCGCTGCCGCAAAAGAGGTGGACGTGGTAACCACGGCGACCTTTGGCCCTATGTGCTCCTCCGGCGCCTTTTTTAACTTCGGCCACAGTGCCCCGAAGATACGGATGACCGAAGCCTGGCTCGACGACGTTCGAGTATATACAGGAATCGCCGCGGTGGATGTCTACCTCGGCGCCACGGAACTCAGGCAAAACGATCCCGCCAATATGTACTACCCCGGAGAGTTCCGTTTCGGCGGGGGCCACATTATAGAAAAGCTTATAAATGGAGAGGAGGTCCAGCTCTTCGCCCTCTCCTACGGTACCGATGACTATCCCCGGAAGGAAATCCGCACCTACATCACCATGGAGGATCTTAATCAGGCCATTATGGTAAATCCCCGGAACTGCTACCAGAACTACAACGTGGCGATTAATACCTCGGATAAACCCATCTACACCTATCTGGGTCAGCTCAAACCGAACATGCAGAACCTCTCCTACTCCTCCGCCGGCCAGCTTTCGCCCCTATTAAACGATCCCACCTACCGTACCATCGGAATAGGGACGAAGGTCTGGCTTGCCGGGGCGCAGGGGCATGTCTACGCCGAGGGGACCCAGCACGCGCCCACCTGTGACCGGACGGAAAAAGGCGTTCCCTCCGAAGGCGCCGGCACCTTGGCCCTTACCGCGGACATGAAGAAGATGCGCCCGGGGTTTGCCAGGGGGGTCTCCTTTACAGGCTACGGGGTCTCCCTCTCTCTCGGTGTGGGTATTCCCATACCCATCCTAGATGAAGAGATGCTTAGGGCCGCCGCCGTTAAGGACAGCGATATCCGGGCGCAGGTAATCGACTACTCCCACGACTATCCCCAAAAAACAGGGAAGGTGCTAGCATCGGTAACCTACGAAGAACTAAAATCCGGGGTGGTCCGGATTAACGGAAAGGAGATCGAATCCAGCTCCCTCTCCTCCTATCCGAAGGCCAGGGAGATAGCCGAGATCTTAGGAGATGAAATACGGAGGGGGGAGTTCACCCTTGTTCCGCCCATCGCTCCCCTTCCCAGAGAGCAGTCCATGAAATCATTAGAGATACGGGGGGTTACCAATGGAAGCTGAAACTATTACCAAGAAACTCCTCCTCTACTTTCCCAAATGCGAAACGGAAAAACCCATTGTCTACCACCTGGTTAAGGACTTCGACTTGGTGGTGAATATCTTCCGCGCCAAGGTCACACCGGAGGAGGAAGGGTATCTGATCCTGGATATAACCGGCGAGAATAAAGACATTGATAAGGCCATGGAATACGTGAAAACATTCAATGTTTCCGTGGATGAGACTACCAAGGGTCTCCGCTGGGATGAAGAGGTATGTGTCCAGTGCGGGAACTGCATTGCTCACTGCCCCACCCAGGCGCTGGCCATTGCGAATCGGAAAACCATGGAAGTACGCTTCGACGGAACAAAGTGCATCGGATGCCTTAACTGCGTGGAAAACTGCCCCTACGGCGCCTGCTCTCCCCTCTTTTAATTAGTTTTCGGCATGCCGCTGCGCGGCAACCGAAACAACGAAAAATAGCCGTATCCGGCTATTTTCGTAATAGGAGACCCTTGAAAGTGGAGTTTCTTAGCTTCTCCTACAAAAATGCCCATTACCGGGCCGCTTCGGATAAGATGGAGATCATCCAAAGGAGCATCCGCCGGCTTCGGGGGCAATTGGAGGCCTACATCGCGGGCCGCCCCGTCTTTTTACGAGCCATGGAACCCCCGGCGAATCCGCCGGAAGTTAATGCACCGGAAATAGTCAGACTGATGGATAAGGCGGCACGGAAGACCGGAGTGGGACCAATGGCCGCCGTCGCGGGGGCTATAGCGGAAGCTGCCGCGGCGGCCGCCCTCTCCGCCGGAGCGGAGCATGCTGTTGTGGACAACGGCGGAGATATCTACATAGGGGCCCTCCCCCCTGCCGGGGATCTCCCCTACCTTGTGGGATTGTTCCCTTTCTCCCCCGGAGACGCTCCTCCATCGCCCTTCAGGGACCTCGCCTTCGCCATCTGCCGGGAGGACCTCCCCCTGGCAATCTGCTCCTCCTCTTCTAAAATGGGCCATTCCCTAAGCTTCGGCGACTGCGACTTGGCCGTTGTCTTCTCCTCCGATGCCGCCTTAGCTGACGCTGCCGCCACCGCCGCCTGCAACAGGGTAAAATCTCTTGAGGACGTCGACACAGTCCTGGAAAGGACCGTTTCCATTGCTGGGATCCGCGGCGTGGTTATTATAAAAGACGGTCACCTGGGAATGGCCGGGAATGTCCCCGACCTGGTCCGCCACAAAGACCCGGACCTATCCGGCAAAGTCACCCGGTCTCCGGAAAGTAATTTTCCCGGATAACAATCCTTCAAATTTCCCGGTTGTCGATAACTCTCTTCATCTTGCCGCCGGTAGATCGGGTGAGGCTCTTAGCCTCCACTAAGGTAACGATGGGGTTAATGTCCAATATGGCGCAGAGATGACGTCGGATATTGTCGCGGAAGTGTTCCAGGCTCTTGATCTCGTCTACCAAGGAGAGCATATCGGTTACTTCAACCTTTATCTCCATGGTGTCCATCCCCTCTTCCCGGTTGAGAATGATCTCGTAGTGGGGCTCCACGCCCTCTATTTCTAGGAGGGCCTCTTCCACCTGGCTTGGAAATACGTTGGTCCCCTCTACAATTATCATGTCGTCGGTCCGGCCGCTCACCTTCTCCATGCGGGTCAAGGTCCGGCCGCAGGGGCACTCGTCGGTGTGGAGGGCGGAGATGTCTCCGGTGCGGTAGCGGATAAGGGGAAATCCCTGCTTGGAGATGGTGGTGAAGACCAGTTCTCCTTTCTCACCCGGAGGAAGGGGTTTAAGGGTTTTCGGGTCTATGACCTCAACAATGAAGTGGTCCTCGTTTATATGGAGCCCTTTCTTTTCCCGGCATTCGAAGGCCACTCCGGGTCCCATTACCTCGGTGATACCGTAGTTGTCGTAGGCGTCGATTCGGAGGGTGGTCTCGATTTCTGCTCTGAGGTTCTCGCTCCAGGGTTCCGCTCCGAGGATCCCCACCCGTAGGTTGAGGGTTTCCGGATGAATTCCCTGTTCCTTTAGGACCGAGGCTATGTGGAGGGCGAAACCGGGAGTGCTGGTTAGAATGGAGGTTTTAAAGTCCTTCATAATGGCGATTTGCTTTAAGATCTCCGAGTTGGAAGAGGGAATAACCGATGCGCCGATTTTTTCCGCACCGTAGTGAAAGCCGAAGCCTCCGGTAAAGAGGTTGTAGTTGAAGGCGATCTGGATAAAGTCGTGGTCCTGCACACCCGCGGCAGTTAGGACCCTGGCTAGAAGGGAGCTCCACACACCAATGTCGCCCTTGGTATAGCCTACCACGATGGGCTTTCCCGTGGTCCCCGAGGTAGAGTGGATCCGGACGATGTCCCGTAAGGGGACGGCAAACATGTCGTAGGGGTAGCTTTTTCTAAGGTCATCCTTGGTGGTAAAGGGGAGTTTTGCAAGATCTTCCAAGGACTTTATGTCCTCAACTCGGATATTGTTGTCATCGAAAAGGGATTTATAAAAGGCAACGTTCCGATATACTCTATTCAGGGTAATCTGAAGTCTCTCGATCTGAAGCTGTTCTAAATCCTCCCTGCTCATGGATTCGTACTCTTTGTTATACATCATTGTATCACCCTTCCTCCTCTATCGTCCCGCGGGTCAATAACCTTCATCAATCCGTTTATAATCCTTCCCCAAATAGGCCCGACGTACATCGTTGTTGTCCAAAAGTTCCTCGGCGGTCCCCTCCAAAAAGAAACTCCCCGTTTCCATAACGTATCCCCGATCAGCCACTTTAAGGGCCGCCCGGGCGTTCTGCTCCACTAAGAGGATGGTCTTCCCTTCCTTCTTTAGCTCCTCGATAATCTTGAAGATGTCTTTCACAATGAGGGGGGCCAGCCCCATGGAGGGTTCGTCCAACATAAGCATCCTAGGCTTTGACATCAGGGCACGGCCTAGGGCAACCATCTGCTGTTCCCCGCCGGAGAGGGTCCCCGCGAGCTGGTCCTCCCGCTCCTTCAGGCGGGGAAAAATACCGAAGATCTTCTCCATCTCCTCCGAGACCTTTTCCCGTTCTCCCTGCTTGTGGAGGATGTAACCCCCGAGGACAAGGTTCTCCCTTACCGTCATGGTGGAGAAGAGCTGCCTTCCCTCGGGGACCAGGGCAAGGCCGCGGCGGACCACCATCTCCGGGGTCTCTTTGGAGACCAGCTCGTCGGAAAAGAGGACCTCCCCGCCCCGGGAATCGACTACCCTGGCCAGGGCGTTAAGGAGAGAGGTCTTCCCCGCTCCGTTGCCGCCGATGATGGTGACGATTTCTCCCGGTTTTACGTGGAGCGAGACCCCCTTTATCACCTTGAGTTTGCCGTAGGCCACTTCCAGGTTCCGTACCTTAAGCATCTTCACCGCCTAGATAGATATCGATTACCTGCTCGTTCCTCTGCACCTCTTCAGGCGTTCCCCGGGCAATGAGCTCGCCGAAATTTAAGACCACAATCTCGTCGGAGATGTCCATTACCAGGGACATGTCGTGCTCCACTAAAAGGACGGTAATCCCCCGCTCCTTAATCCGGGTTATAATCTCCGCAAGCTCTTCCGTTTCGTAAATGTTAAGCCCCGACGCTGGTTCGTCCAAGAGGAGAAGGACCGGTTCTGCAGCCAATGCCCGGGCGAACTCCACCGCCCGCTGCTTTCCGAAGGGGAGGTTCGCCACCTCCGTACCCGCTAAATCGCTTAACCCCATCATATCCAGATAGATCATAGCGCTCTCCCGGATGGAAGCTTCCTCTTTCCAGGTACCGGGCAGGTTGAGCATCCCCGCGAAAAAACCGGCGCTGCTCTTGGTGTGTCGTCCTATCATCACGTTTTCCAGAGCAGTCATGTGCCCGGCAAGTTTCAGGTTCTGAAAGGTCCGAAGAATACCCTTATAGGCAATCTGATGAGGTTTAGAGCCGCTGATCTTTTCCCCCTGATAGAGGACCTCCCCCGAGGTGAGAGGGAGCACTCCGGTGATGCAGTTGAAGAGGGTGGTTTTCCCCGCTCCGTTCGGCCCAATAATGGCGTTAATCTTCCCCGGGGTCACATCAAAGGAGACCCGGTCCACCGCCTTAAGCCCTCCGAAATGCCTGCTTAACTCCCTGATCTCAAGAATCGCCATTACTTCTCCTCCCCACAGAAGAACCACGGATGGCACGGATACCGCGGAGCTTTGCGCTCAGCCGGGAGACGCTCCATGCCGCCCCCCGGCGGATTGCATGGCCGGCAGGTTTTAAGTAGCTCACCCGGAGAATTCCTTCCGGCGCGAAAATCATAATGAGGATCAGAATGACCCCGAAGACAGCATCGTCGTAGGAACCGAAGACCCCCCGAAGGGAGAGAAAGTTAAGCACGGTCCCCATAATCAAAGTGCCCCAGATGTTCGCCATACCCCCCACGGCAACGATGGCCACATAACGGACCGACTTCATTACCCCTGCTTCGGAGGGCCCGATGCCCCCGTTGTAGTGGGTCAAAAAAATCCCCGCCACCGAGGCAAATACCGCGGCCAAAACAAAGACCGAAAGCTTGTGCCGGGAAACATTTATCCCCATGGCGGCAGCCGCCTCTTCGCTCCCGTGGAGGTAGCGCAGGGCCCGGCCGGTCCGGGAGTTGATCAGGTTGATTAATAGAAGGATGCCGATAATGACCATCCCCCAGGAGATGTAGTAGTTAAGGACCCGGGTGTCGAAATCCCCGTTCACCGCTACCCCGGGAAAAAAGGGAAACCCCGGCACATTGTGAAGTCCGTCGGCCTCGCCGAATACGGAGGTCCCCAAAACGATCCGGTAAATGATGATCCCGAAACCGAGGGTGGCCATGGCAAGGTAGTGCCCTTTGAGCCTCAAAATAGGAAGACCGATTAGGACGGCTACCACCACAGTAATTATCAGCGCCAGAAGGGCAGCCGCCCATGGAGAGACATAGAGGACGGCATTTCCGTAGAGGTCCGTCCCGGCGGTCAAGACCCGGGCTTGGGTTAAAAACCGCGCCAAGGGGGCTTCAGCCAAGTCGATGAGGTTGGTCGTGGTTAAGACCGCGGTGGTGTATCCGCCGATGGCGAAGAACCCCGCCTGCCCCAAGGATATCTGTCCGGCGTATCCCATGAACACGCAGAGCCCCACCGCCACTAAGGAGTAGTAGGCAGCCATGGTGAGCTGGGTAAGGTAGTAGTTCACCTCCAGAGCGGAAGTAATAAGCTGTATACCCATAAGAACGAGGAGGAGGACCGCCGCGGGGATGTATCTTTTGCCTTTCATTACTTGACTCGTCCTTTCTTGTCCTTGCTAGTCCTTTTAAGCTGCTTTAAAAGTCCTTTAGGGCGGCCAGCTGTTTCGAACCGAAGAGACCGCTGGGTTTCACCACCAAGACCATCAATAGAATAAAAATGGCAATAACGTCTTTGTAGGCCATGGGCATAAGGGAAATACTGAAGGCCTCCAAGATCCCCAGGAGAAGACCCGCTGCCACTGCCCCGGTACTGTTACCCAATCCTCCGAGGATCGCCACGGTAAATCCCTTAATGGCCAGATCCGCCCCCATACTGTAGCTCGTCTGAGTGAGCGGGGAGGTAACGCATCCTGCCAGTGCTCCGATCCCCGCGCTTAAGGCAAACGCGAGGTTTACCATACGGTTGGTATTTATCCCGCAGAGTCCCGCGGCCCGCCGGTTATTGGCGCATGCCCGAATTGCCTGTCCGGTAAGGGTGTAGGAGAAAAAGAGGTAAAGCCCCGCCATAATAACCGCGGTCATTCCTAAGACCCAGAGGACCTGGGGGCTTATGTGAGCGCCGAAAATGGTAATGGAAGAAATCTCGTTTCCCGTAAAAAAGGGGAGGGCCCTCACCTTTTCGTTCCAGATGTGGAGGGCCACCTCGCGGATACCAATGGAAAGACCGATGGTGACGATGATCATCCTTAAGACCGAGGGTGAAGCAAGGGTACGGATAAAGACCACCTCTATGGCGGAGCCCACAATAGCCGTTATGAGTACCGCTAACACCACCGCCGGCAGGAGGGGCATAATGAGCGAGAAGGAGTAGCCTATCATCCCCCCGAGCATGACGAACTCCCCCTGGGCGAAGTTGATGATTCCGGTGGCGTTGTAGATAATATTGAACCCGATAGCCACCACCGCGTAGATGCTGCCCACGGTGATCCCCGAGAAGATGTACTGGATTATCAATTCCGCGCTTATCATATCCGATAGTGTTCCGCTGTTGTATAAGGTGTCATAGTTGACTCAGCTGTCTTAATAAAGAGCTTCTCTAATAACAACCACCGCCCTTGTACAGGGCGGGGGCTTAAGTATGATATATTTTTTAGGATTATGCTACTGTTCTAGGAGCTCAAACTCCTGGCCCTTCACTGTAAGCATCACTATTGAGTCCATGTCCAGACCGTTGTGGTCCTCGGGAGTGAAGGAGAAGACCCCGCCGGTGCCGGGGAAGTTCTGGATCTTTTCCAAAGCGTCCCGAACAGCTGCAGGATCGTCCGTTCCGGCGTTCTTAACCGCCTCGATGGCGAGCATTATGGCATCGTAGGCGTGACCGCCGAAGGTGCTCACGTCCTCGTTGTACTTGGCCTCGTAGTTGGTCTTGTACTCCACCAGTGTGTCTTTCTGGGGATTGGAGTCGGGGAGTTTCTCCGCCACCAAAAGCCTTCCGCAGGGAAAGATAATCCCATCGGCGGCCACCCCGGCGGCTTCCACATACTTGATGTTCCCGAACCCGTGGCTCTGAAAGAGGGGGGCTTCCATTCCCAGCTGCTTCATGTTCTTTGCCACAATGGACTGGGCGGGGACGATGGACCAGTTCACCACCGCCTCTACTCCCTGGGACTTCACCTTGGTTAAGACTGATGTAAGGTCCGTGGCCGCGGCGTCGTAGGTCTCTCCGATGAGGATTTCAATCCCGAACTCGGCGGCGTACTTTTCCAGCTGGCCCTTCCCCGCGTTGCCGAAGCCTGTGTTAGCGGCCACTACACCGATCCTGGATATCCCCATTTCGTTCATGGTCTTGTAGATCCAGCGGACCACGTAACTGTCCTTCTGGGGGGTTTTAAAGACATATGGCGCTACAGGGTCGACGATGGCCTCCGCGGCGGCGCAGGAGAGGAGTACCACCCCCGCCTTCTGGCAGAGTTCCTTTATCTGCATGGTCTCACCGCTGGTACTGGGACCCACAATGGCGGTGACCTTCTCCTCTTCTATGAGCTGCTTTGCAAAGGAAATGGCCTTCTCAGGGCTTGCCGCGGAGTCTTTTATAATGACCTCCACCGGTCTTCCTCCGAGGATCCCGCCGGCGGCATTTACCTTTTCCACCACCATCTCCACGGTTTTCGCCTCGGGAGCGCCGAGGAAGCTCGCCGGTCCGGTAACAGCAAAAATCGCCCCGATCTTTACCGGCTCTTTTTCCTCTTCTTCCGCCGCTTCGGTCTTCTCTCCCTCTGCTGCCTTCTCTTCTTTTTTACAACCCGCAAAGAAGAGGAGGCCCACACTCAACAGTATGACTAAAAGCACCATCAATCCTTTCATTTTTTTCATCCTTCGCCTCCTTTTCTTCCTTCTATTAATAGTATTATGTAATTAATAGTATTGTGAAATAGTATTCTGTGCCGGCAATACGCACGGCCGCTTACCCGGTTCTGTTTCTACAAATAGAAACGAACTACATGGATTTCGCTATTATAGGACGCTCTTTCAACCCGTGTCAATCAAAAAACCGGCTAATCAGTCGGTTTTTTGCGGATAGGAGGGGTGGAGGAGCTGTGGCATGGGTAATAGCAACGATTTATGGGTTTGCCGATACCGGTCGACAGAACAGGCGATATTTAAGAAATTCCAGGTTATTTAAAACGGAATCCAATATGGTTGATTCGGGTTCCCAACCGGGTTTAATGCAAAGCAAAGACAGAAATTGATAAAAGATGGTATCGTCATGAATATTTTCCAGTACAAAATCCCACGTTTTTTTATTGATAAGAATAAACCGGTTGTTCCGTAAGAGGATTTCTATTCGTTCATTTTCACTGCTTCCGGCAAACTTGCGTTTTAGTTCGCGAATTGAGCTGTCCACCGCTTCGAACAGCTTTTGAACATTTTTCTCCAGATTCGGATGCAGGGAATCTCCATCTTTCCAATAGATGATTTCCTCCGGTTCAGTTATGTCCCACTGTTGTGTAGTGTCATCCCCCTCACCACGTGATTTATACGCGGTGAAACTTTTTAGAAGTGTTTCTAACGAGGCAGCCGGTGACTCTGTTTCGATATCCTTTTTATATTCCGCGAAGGCTTCATCAACCACACCTTTCTGTTTAAACACGGAATAAAATAGGTTTTTCAGAGCTTGTTCGTCCATAGAAAAAGAGGTTGAATCCCGGCATCCAGCCATTCGAAAAAAGGCTTTGCTAAAAAGAGCCGGAACAGTGTCGGGCACCGGATCAGTTTGATTATTTACGGAAAACCAATTCTCCTTGTTTTCCTCATCCAGTATACCTGTTTCCAGTACCGAGCGGATACATTCTTTTGGGGTCATATACTTGTCGTTATTTTTCACAACAAGAATTTCACAGAGATCTTCGAGACTAAAATGCATATCCAAATAATCTTTTATCCACCAGCTTCCGCCATGGGAATGAAGGTTATATCCTTTTACATCCATTCTCCAATAAGCAACAATTGTTTTCCGGGAAAAACGGTCCCTTATAAAATCCCCAAGCTCTTTATTTTGTGGGTACAACAATAAACTGAACAAACCGTCCAGGATTGCCGTTTCTGATTTTAAATCTTTTTCCAGCCTCGAACATAATTTTGTATAATAACACCGATCGGGTAATGAAATTTTTCTTTCCAGGTGTTTATTTACCCAGTCGACACTGGCTTGAAGCTGGGCAAAGGTTATATCTCCGGATACCATGGCGTGCGGTTTCAGCCTGTCCTCTATCAGAGCGGCAATTCCGAGTAAATATTTATGGTATGAGACACCTTGGGTCTTGCTTCTAAATACTTGATCGCTATTTGTCCTAACAGCGTTTAATTCTTTGTTATCGGTGTGCACCTTGCCAAACCAGGAAAAATAGATATCCCCGGTTTTCCCGTCTTTTGTATATGTATTATATAATTTACTATCTTTCAGTAAATAAAAAGAACCCGCCTTCTCTAAGGTCTTCATATCACCGATGGTATGCCACCCAAGGGTTTCTGGGAACCATGGCTTTAAGTATCGTTCTTTTGTTCGTTCGGCATAGACCAAAGTTTCGGAATACCTTTCTTTATCAACTACTTTATCCATAAAAGGATATTTGCCGATCAGCTTAACGGTTTCATCATAAACAGATTCCCACTGTTCCTGTCCGACTTTTGTAAAATCTACATCAAGATACAGCTCTACTCCCATTGTATACCTCCTAAGAACTACCTCCGTCTTATTCTAGGGTAATAGATCTTCAAAGTATATTCCACTGTCTTCCCCAAGTATGCGTCATATCGAAAAGTTGTATATCCAAACTGTTGGAGGCATTCTAATTTTGGAAAGGGCATACGCGCTTTTTACAATTAACATTGCTTCCCAAAGAATATTTCGCCTTGACACCGGAGCAAGAATCACATTTTTGGTATATTAAATGCAGTTTTTCTTGCATTTTTGCCACTTAAAAGGT
>CAYXSD010000065.1:3764-16534 GCA_964466335.1 uncultured Spirochaetales bacterium | reverse complement strand
TATGGGGTAATGAAACTCATAACCTGGTTTCCAAAGAGAAAAACATGGTAACCAATTTTCAAAAACTACAATTCGGAGCGCCTCATATTTGTAAGCTTGATACATCCGCTTTTTTCGTCTCATTCTGGGCCGTTGAAGAATGCATCGGCCGCATAAAGTGGTGTAAGCTGAAAATTAATTAGAATGACTGTGTACACAGCTATATGGTGATAATTTCTTTCAGCGCTTCCTTCACTGCTTTGCGGTCATGCTCGCTGAGTTCTCCCCGCTTTCCCTCAACAAGGGCGGCTTCCAGGGTAAACACCTTCCACCGTAAGATCGAAGCTGCCTTCAATCCAGCTTCGGACCAGTCCCGAAGAGGGAGGTCGCTTTCCCACCGGCTCCGCTTGGCGCTGGTTATCATTGACAAAAGGAGATGTTCATTCTCTGCTCCGTCGGGGGTGTTGGAAAGCACCAAAGCGGGACGCACCTTCCTAACGGGTCTTTCGATAAAGGGAAAAGGTACAAGGACGATCTCGCCGGGACTATAGTTCATCATCCAGGTCATCCCTCCATTCGCTCAACGTGGATTCCAGGCTAATGTCCCATTCCAGGTCAACTTTAGGGACCCGCTTTATGACAGCGCTGTTCTCCCGGACCTCGTATGAAATGGTATCGCCCATTTCTATCCCGAGCTTCTCCCTCACTTTTTTTGGTACCGTTACCTGCCCTTTCGCCGTGATTCTGGAAGTAATGCGTTCCATATTCCTTACTCCTTACTGTAAGGATATCAGTATACATGATCCAAGTCAAGCTCTAAGATACACGTTCCTTACACTTATTGAGTAAAATCTGTTTAATTGAGGTTCTTTCAAAATTACATTTTTCAGAACCTCAATATTGGGTCGATATTTTATAATTCGTTATATTATAATGAATTATAAAAATCTAAAGGTGGGGCAACTTTCAAAATTATTTAATTTTGAAAGTTGCTGAATTATCATTTTTTATGGTGTAATGGACAGAAAAAGTCAGGGTTTTCTATGGGTTTCTACATCATTGAGGGGGGGGGTTCCGGCAGCTCAGCCGTGCGTACTGACGGAAGCCCGTCTACTTCCAGGAGAGTAGATTCCGGGCAAAAAACTCTGTTATAAGCTTCCTGCATCCTCGGATCAATTCCGGGATTCTGTTAGCGCGATGAGTTCCTTAAGCTCCCCGGTACTCAGTTTAGTAAGCCACTTCTCCCCCTGGGAGACGGCAAGATTAGCCAGCTCCTCCTTTGCTTCGAGCATCTCGTTTATCTTCTCCTCGAAGGTCGCCCGGGTAATAAGACGGTACACCGTAACGTCCCGAGATTGGCCGATGCGGAAAGCCCTGTCGGTGGCCTGGTTTTCAACAGCCGGATTCCACCAGAGATCGTAATGCACAACATGGTTCGCCGCGGTCAAATTCAGTCCCACGCCACCGGCTTTTATGGAGAGGACCATACACTTGACATCCGGGTCCTCCTGAAAAGCGTCCACCATGCGGTCCCGTTCCTTCCGGGTTGTTCCCCCGTAGAGGAACAGGCAAGGAGAGTCCAGCTGCTCTTCTATTATCTCTTTTAAAAGTTCTCCCATCTCCGCGAACTGGGTAAACACCAGGGCCTTTTCGCCCCTTTCCGCCAAGGTTGTGAGGAGCTCCACAAGCATCTCCGCCTTTCCTGAAATTTCCGGTCCCCTGCACCCCCGTTTTGTGTAGATCCTCGGATGGCAGCAGATCTGTTTTAAACCGGTCATTAGCTTAAAAACGATCCCCGAACGGTTTATGCCCTCGGCGTCTTCCAGCCATTCATCCGCCTGGTTAACAAGTCCGTCGTAAAGGGCCGCCTGCTCCTTTGTAAGTCCGGGGTACCTGTTGGTAACAATCTTATCCGGCAGGTCCTGAATAATCTTTTTATCCGTTTTTAACCGCCGCATAATCAGCGGAGCGGTGACCATCCGGAACTTGTCCAGAACTGCCCGGTCCCGATACCGCTCAATCGGCACGGCATACTCATCTTTAAAGGAGGTCTTCCCTCCCATGTAGCCCTTCATAACGTAATCGAGAATGCTCCAGTAATCGAGGAGCCTGTTTTCCACCGGGGTCCCGGTCATGGCGATCCGGTACTCCGCCTTTATGCTTTTTACCGCCTTTGCCTGGGCGGAAACTGAGTTCTTAATATTCTGAGCCTCATCTATTACCGCCACGGACCATTTCCGCTTCGCAAGAAGCTCCTTGTCTCCCCGGACCAGGGCGTAGGTGGTAATGACCAGGTCCGCGTTGTCCGGGAGGTTCCGCTCCGCCCCGTGATACACTTCCGCGGAAATCTCCGGGGCGAATTTCTTTATTTCGCGGGCCCAATTCGTCATTAAACTCGCGGGCACAACAATAAGGGCGGGTTTTTTCGTTGAAAGGGCGCCGTCATCCTTTAACTGCTGCAGAAAGGCGATTACCTGCACCGTCTTTCCCAAACCCATATCATCCGCAACCACGGAGCCAAGGCCGATGCGGTAGTTGTGATAGAGCCATTGAAATCCCCGAAGCTGGTAGGGACGGAGAACCGCCGTAAGGTTACCCGGAGGGGACACCTCGGGAGGAGCTAAAAGGGAGTCGAAAAGCTCTTTCGTGTTTTCATCCGCGTCCAGGGGGACCCCCTGGTACTTACCCGTAAGTCCGGCTTTAAGAAGCTCCAATGGCGAGGGAACCGGTTCCTTTTCGAGCTGCCGGGAAATGGACTCGAGATGCTTCTCATCGAACTCAAGAAACATGTCCTTATAACGCAAGAACCTCCCGTACCGCTCCTTCAGCCGCAGAAGTTCGCCAGGAGAAATAAAAGAGTCCCCAACGGCAATACTCCAGTTAAAGTCAAGGAGGTCCTGTATAGAGGTATAGGTAACCACCTTTGCCGTGTCGCTTTTCTTTGCCCTCGCCTGCAGGGAGAGCCCCGGAGTAAATGCCTCCCGAAGTTTCTTCGGGACCACCGTGTTCACTCCCAGGGTCCTAAGCGCCGGGAGGGCTGAAAACCATCCCTCTAAAAAGGTGTCCATTCCGACTGTTACGGTTTTCCCCCGGCGGAGAAAGTCGTTTACCGTCTCCAAATAGGTAGCTAAAAGGCTTAAATCTCTCAAAAGCGGGAGGGTTTCACTCTCCGGTTTCTTCATAAAATCCGAAAAGGTCATGGGGACATCTTCTTCCGAGCGGAGGTCCCTTACGCGGATTTCAAAGGTAAATTCCTCGTCAGGATTCTCCTCAATGTGAATAACCGGCCTGTAGTGAACGGGACGAATAAAAAACCGTCCCAGCCAGAGATGAATGGTCTTCGCGTTCTCCCGTTCCTCGAACTTTTTAGGAATATATTCCTCTCCGGAGAAAAAGAGGTTCGTAATAGGGTCCGCGTCGGCGGGTTTAAGAACGCTAAAGAAGTGCAAATAGTAGTTGAAAAAGAAGGTAATAAGAAAGAGGACCTGTTCCCTGTGCTCTAACGGGGTTTTTCCGTATTTAACAATTTCCCGCGGGACCGCCTCCGATAAATTCTCCACAATACTCTTAATTTCCGGATTAAACAGAGCAGGCAGCCAGCGAATTATGTAGGAACCCTTTTTTATGCTGATAATGTCCGGCACCGCGGCGCTCATTTCCATGAGCTTCAACACAAACCCGTGTACCATAATAAGAAAGGAGATAACAGGAGGATAGGCCGAAAGGTCCCCGGCGGAGAGAATCTTAAGATACTCCACCAAGGGGGTTACGTCATCGGAATCGAAGGCGAGCTCATTCTCCCCCTTTTTCAGCTTACCGGCAAATCGGTATTTCCCCTTGTACATGGTGACGGCACAGGTAGAGTAGAGCAATTTCGGTGGCTCTTCCCTGAGGTCCATAGCTTTAACATATTTTTTCGTCTCCTTGCTCAACCGCTTGTACACACCGAGGAGGACTTCCTTAAAATCATTTTTCGGATAAAAAAGCGGAAACTCCGTTAACAGCCTCGAGGACGCGGGATAGAGATCGGGGACGGAGGAGAGATCAATATGTTCAAGCTTTTCCCGGTAGTAGTTGTACTCCTCAGGTTTTGCCGCCAGGAAGGACTCGATCCCGAGGATCTCCTCCTCCTCGGCGGGGTCCCTCCCCGCGGCTTCCAAAAGATCCAAACCGTGCATGCGGAAGACCATGAAGGGGTTTTTATCAATTTCGTTGGCAATAATATACACCACCGCGGCGAGGTGCTTACAGGGTACCGCCCAGTCCGGGCAGCTGCATCGCATTCCCAAATCTTTAAAGCTTCCGGGGAAAAGCCGGATTCCCAGAGCAATGGACTCTTCTTCCAGTTCCGGAGGAAGCATTCTCGCCTCCAGCTGGGACAAATAGTAGGGGTTTCCCTTTACCAGATCAATTAAGGCCTTTTTTTCCTTTTTCGAAAACTCCCAGAGTTTCAGCGCCACCCGGTAGGGAGCGGACTGTCTTCCCTTGACTTTCGCGGAAACAGTGGTCCCCTCAATTTCGATGGCGGCCACCGAACCGTTCCGGGCGTACCGCTTTCCCCGGGGAAGCCTGTTTTCAAAATCGATGCCGGAGAGGGACTCAAGCCACCTCCGTCCCCACCAGGTGTGTCCGTATTCAATTCTTGCCATGAGAGAACAATAAAGAAAAGCTCCCTACCGTTCAAGTGGTGTATCCCGCCGGTGCCCCTGCTTTTATTTCGTCCCTACTTCGCCCAGAAATCCACCAGGACCGGCTTCTCAGAGTTTTGTATAAGATCAAAAAAAGGGTTCTGTTTCAGCGGGACATTTCTATCGAGTCTTGACAGGAAACACGTACGACCTTGACTTTTCTTCCCGCAGGCAGTCACAATGGAACCATGAAAAAGGTAGGTGGAATAGATATCGAGACAGCACGTGCCTTCCTCGCGGAAAAAGAACAAAAACGCATGGAAGCTCTCCATTCAAGGTGGGAAGCTGCCGAGAAAGATTTCGAGCGTATCGTTTGTCATGTCATCAGTACCTATAACCCCCGCGGAATATACCAATGGGGCTCCCTGCTGAATTTTAAAAATTTCAGTGAAATCTCCGATATCGATATTGCCCTGGAAGGTCTTTCCGGTCCGGAGGAATATTTTGCTATTCTAGGGGATGCCATGAAAATGACTGATTTCCCTCTGGATATTATCGAGCTGGAAAAACTAGACCAGGAAACGGCGGACAACATACGAAACAAAGGCAGGCTTGTTTATGAGCGGAAAAACGGCTGACCTGCGGGGAACAATCCGCCGGCATACGGAAAAACTGGAAAGTATATTCATGTCTCTGCGCCAAGTGTATGAGGATGAACTGAAAAAAATTGGAAAAACCGAACGTTCGGCACTTATGGTCGCCGGTCTCCTGGAGAATTACTATACCTGCCTTGAGACGATCTTCCTGCGAATTTCACAATTTTTCGATAATAACCTAAAATCGGAACGTTGGCATTCGGACCTCCTGGAAAAAATGACAGTGACCATCGAAGGAGTTAGAAGCGCCGCCGTATCTTCTGAGAACTATACCCGCCTGCTGGAACTCCTTAAATTCAGACATTTCAGACGGTATTACTTTGAGTTGGAATACGATTGGGACCGGCTTGAATTCCTGAAGAAAAAACTGGAGCAAGCTCATCCTGTGGTTATGGCTGACCTGCACAACTTCGATTCGTTTTTGATCGAACTTGATCTGTAGTGTTCCCTATGGTGTTTCTAGTAGTTCAACAAATTCATTCGGTTCCATTATCTTTACTTTTTTGGTTTTAGGAAAATCTTTCTTATTTCTGGTTATTAGGAAATCAGATCCAATTTCTATTGCGGAATATTGAAATAAGCCTAAATTCTAATGCGTTTTTTTCTTTTTTCCATTGTTTTTTTCCATTCCTTGTCCTATGTTTGTAGCAGCATTGCGAGGTTTTAGAAGCAAATCATCCACGATAAATCCTCTATCATCTCGAACATAAATAATTACAGGAGAACATGATGAAAAAAATTGGAATCGCATTACTCGCAGTAACCCTTCTACTCTTTACCTTCGGCTGTTCCGGCGGAGAAAAGCTCCCCACAGAGGAGGTTGAAAGGGCATTTGTCGTTAGTTTTTCCTCGGTATTGATGGCCTCAATGGGGGCAGCCTTTGGCGCTGATATGGAAGGGGTCACCATGGACGAAGAGACCCAGGCGGTTAGCTTGGACGGTTTCGATATTACCGAATTGGGTACCGAGTATACCAGCATATCCGGAGAAGCCTCCGGTACCGGAGAGTCTATGTCTATAGATGTCACCTTGAAGGGCGGAAAAGTGAAGAGCATATCCTACACGGTAAGCGATTTCCAAGACTCCGATTCCATAAAGACCACGGTGAAAGCAAACGGTAAGGAATACGATCTGGATATGACCGCCGAGGACATGCACCAGTAGGTCATCCAGTTAATAGAATCAGTCCCAAAGATGAGGTGAGTGCCGCGGGAAGAGCTAAGAGCATAGTGATTCGAATAGTGATTTGCCGAAGAAGAGAAAAACCTTTAGGCTTATGCCCATGGCAAAAGATTATTCAGAGGCAACCCCGGACAGGTTTTTCGATCAGATCTTGGAGGTCCTGAAAGCCCGTCCCGAAGGAATTACCGAATATGAACTGATGGAAGAACTGGAGGAGCACCATCTTCCCTTTCTCGGGGACAGAAAGACCAGTGACCTTGGCCTCTTCCGCTCCCACTTCATGCTTTTCCACATCCTCTACCGTCTTCGGGACCGCCTTCTTGAAGAGGGAGGGTACCATCTCTCCATCTTCTGCCTGGAGATTACACTTGTCCCCATAGCCGCGGCCTCCGGGGAAGGTTCATCCGCCGTCGACAGCGGTTCCCTCCCGGAGGAGTCCGACCCGATGAGGGAGTACTATCTGGACTTGGGCAATATGGAAGGCGTTGGGGAGGAAGAGGTGCGGCACATGCTTAATGGTTTTTTCCGCCGCCTCGAGGCATTTTACCATCAGGAGGAGGACCTGGCCGTCCTCGGTCTTCCCCCTTCCGCCACCCTTCAAGATGTACGCAAACGCTACCGCCTCCTCGCTTTCCAGCACCACCCGGATCAGGGCGGAAACCCTAACGATTTCCGAAGAATCGAGGAAGCCGCCGCCCGGCTTAAGGATTTCTTAAAAGCGGAGACAGCTAAGGGCCTAAAAGAATGAAACTCTACTGGAAGGACATCGAACTGGGGAACAATACCGTTATCTACCATCGAGGAGAGAAGGGAGAGCCGGTACAATGGAGGGTCCTGGAGATTAAAGAACGATCTCCCGGTACGGACTACTACGATCCTGACGCGGGAAAGGAGTATCCCCTGAAGAAAGTCTTAAAAAGCCGACGACTCTCCAAAAAACAGGAAGAAGGCCGGCTCCTCCAGGTGCCTCCCGGAATCTACTATCTGGTAGTAGAGGAACGCATAGGCAAATCCAATTATTGTAACGAGAACGGCCCAGGACAGGCAGAGGAAAAACATAGCAGGCTGCGCTGCTTTAATGTCGACTTCCTGGAGACCCTGAAAGGTGTACAGATTCAAGAAGAATAAGGGAAGTGTAAAGGCAGCTATTCAGCTATTCAGCTATTTACCGTCCCGCGTATCTGGCCACCTTCTCTTTGAACTCTTTAAGGTTTAAGGGTTTTTGAAGCACATCATTCATCCCCGCTTCCATCCATTCTTCATTGTCCTCATCGACTAATCCGGCAGTCAAGGCAATAATGGGTACATTGGGGTTTTTCACCTTTCCTTCTCCGTCCCCCCCGGAGCGGATCCGACGGGTCGTTTCAACCCCGTCGAGTAGAGGCATATTAATATCCATAAGGACGATATCAATATCCTTCTCTCGTAAGCATGAAAGGACCTCCTCTCCATTAAAGGCGGTTTCCACGGAAAAACCGGCTTTAGAGAGAATTCTCTCCGCGACTTTGCTGTTTATTACGTTGTCCTCCGCTAAGAGTACTCTGTATCCGCCCTTACTTACCTCCGATAGGTCCTCTCTTTCCTCTTCGTTTAGGGTCATCTCTCTTTCCTTTTTACTGTGTTCCGGATTCCCTTCTTCCATGGGAAGGGTAAAGAAAAAACTACTCCCCTCGCCGGAGGTGCTCTCGAAGGAGATCCTCCCCCCCATGAGAGAAACCAGCTCTCTGCTAATGGTAAGCCCCAAACCGCTGCCTCCGTACTTAAGGACAACACTGGGGTCCGACTGCGAGAAGCTTTCAAAAACCAACTCCCTGCTCTCCTCAGGTATGCCGATTCCCGTGTCCTCTACAATAAAGGTAATCGGATGGAGAGGACCTCTGTCCTTCGGGCCTTCTCTATCGGCACCTGAACCCTCAGGGACCTCGAGTTTCATCTCTCTTTTCACCGTCAGCGAGACCTTTCCCCGGGAGGTGAATTTAAGGGCGTTTCCCAGGAGGTTCATCAACACCTGCTGTATTCTTAAAGGATCTCCCTTTAGAAATTCCGGGACCGAATCGTCAACAGTACACTCAAAGGCAAGACCTTTCATTCTAGCGCTGGTCCCGAAAAGGGGGTCCATCCTCTTTACCAATCCTTGAATCTCAAAATCAGTCTCCTCGATGGAAAGCTTCCCCGCTTCTATCTTAGAGAGGTCTAAAATGTTGTTCAGAAGCTCGAGCAGGGCGGCAGCCGATTCGGAAATGGAAACAACATAGTCCTCCTGCGCTGGGCTGAGGTCCGTTTCCTCCCGAATAATATCCGATAGTCCTTTAATTGCAATAGTGGGTGTCCTGATATCGTGACTCATGTTGGCGAGAAACCTCGACTTTACCCGACTTGCTTCCTCCGCTCTCTCCTTTTCAATAAGAAGGTCCCTATTGGTATCCTGCAAGTGTAAAAACATCCTCCTTAGAGAATTGGTCATGGAGCGGAAGTTGGAAATTAAGCTGGATATTTCAATTAAATAGGTCTTCGGCCAATCGGGACTGAACAGCCCTCCCAGACTGGGTTTCTCAATTTTTTGCGGCAGATTGCTGGTTATTTCCCGGAGTTTTCCCAATGGTTTTACATAGCGACTCGCTAAAACACGTGAAAAGAAGGCGGAAAGAAAAAGCGCCGCCGCAATAATAAAAAGCCGATTCAAAGAATCAGCATAGATCTCCTCCTGATAGGGAGCAATAGAATAAATAGTAAAAATCTTCCACTGAGGTATAAGTGCGTCTTTTGATTCAGCCAGGTAGACTGCCTCCTTCCAGCGTTCCATAACAGAGATATTCCTCATGGCGGGAGGAAGCCACCTAAAAATCCGGATATTTTCATCCTCTTCCAGGGGCGAAAGTTCGTTCAAGTCCTCCAGAATGGAGGCTATGGGGAGGTCCTTTTTACCCGCGGCAAATTCTACGCTGTTCTCTCCATCCTCTTGGGTCACAATAAAAAGCGCGGAAAGATCGTTATGGGATTCTACATACTCCTCTACAAGCTGTTTCAATTTTGCAAATCTTTCCTTCTGAAGATAATCCCCCCTGGTATCTAGTTCCGATACACGAGAATCAATAATAAAAGAGGTAAATTCGGCGTTCCCCCGGGCCCCCTTAATGATCTCTTCTTCCATAGAGTTTGACTTGACCCTGGCGGTGTACATGGTAAAAAAGAGCGAGGGTATAAGGACGAACCCTAAAATGGTATTGAAGAGGAGGTCCGTAAATTGAAGCCCCTCCCTTTGCGGGAGGAAGGAGGGTTTTCTACCGGTGGCAGCCAAGGGCATATAGATGATGGAGGCAATAAACACGTTTAGGATGCCGTTGACAGCTTGTTTCAGCATAATGAGGGTGGCGCCGGTGCTGTCCATACCCATTACGATATGATAAAACAAAAAAACAAGGGGCATTCCCAGGAAAAGCCAGTAGAGGACATCCAAGAACATCAGGTTCATTTTTTTTCTTTCTTGGATGAACCCGATGAAAACCGCCTCCAGGGTGAAAATTATAATCGCGTAGGGGTGGTTCCAGATAATATAGGTATAACTTGCGGCAATAGCTCCCGCCAGGGACCCCCAGACCGGTCCGTAGAACATAATTACAAGGACCACAAAGACGCTGCCGAAAATGATGTCCACATTGTAGAAGAGGGTTATTTTCAGACCGTTAATGAAAAACCCTGCTGCTGCAAGAAAGATAAGAAGAATCCAGTACAGTACAGGTTTTTTTTGTGTTTCTTTGTTCATTTTATTCCTATCGATGTCATTCTTTACATACTTTTTACATACAAAGGAGGCAATTGGAAATAATGTGTTTTCTAAAACCCCTCCGCAGTATAGTATAAAAAGAAATTTACTTTAAAACAACGAAGATGGTGTAAAAAAACCATTTGTATCTGCTCCAGGGCCTAGTAAAGAGTAGATTAATACTGAATGGTTTCCTCCCCATTCTATTGGCAGTGAGGCTGTGGCGCCCTAAGCCCTTCTCCCTATTCTCCCTATTTCCCCTGTTGCCCCTATTCCCCCTATTGCCTTGACAGGTAGGAAGAAATGAATATGATAGGTGAAGATGAAAATACATAGTACCGAAGCAAAGACATACACCATCGCAGCGGCGGGAGCCCCCCAGGGGAGAACTGTCGGCTGAGGCATACTAAAGAGAGATATCAGCCGCGCTCCTCATAAGGACCGCGGCATTTTTTTTGCGCAACCTTTTTTATACAATACAGAAGGAGGAGGAGAAAAGCATGAGAAGAAACATCGTTTGGGAAGGCGCTGATGAGCTGAAATACGAAATCCGGGAAATCGTAGAAGTGGCCAACCGGCTCGCCTCCATGGGTGTACCGATTACCTGGGAAAACATCGGGGACCCTATAGAGAAGGGAGAGAAGCTCACGCCTTGGATAAAGGAAGAAGTGGTAAGGCAGGCTGAAAAAGACAGCTCCTACCGGTACGTTGCCACCGCGGGACACCCGGCAACCAGGGAGTTTCTCGCTTCGCAGGTGAACAAACGTGGCGGAGCAAAAATATCCGCGGATGATATTATCTTCTTTAACGGACTCGGAGACGCCGTCTCCACCATCTTCGCCTTCCTAAAACGGGAAGCTCGGGTCATCGGCCCCTCTCCCGCTTACTCCACCCTCTCCTCCGCCGAAGCCGCCCACTCGGGATACGCCCATACCACGTACCGGCTGGACCCGAAGAACAACTGGATGCCCGATTTGGAAGACCTGGAGAACAAGGTCCGGTACAACGACTCCATCGCCGGGGTTCTGCTTATCAACCCGGATAATCCCACCGGGGCGGTCTATCCTAAATCCTATCTCGCGAAAATTGTGGATATCGCCGCGAAATACGATCTCTTCGTTCTCTGCGACGAAACCTACGCCCACATTGTGTTGAACGGAGAAAAGACCCTCCACTTGAGTGAGGTTATTGGAGACGTACCGGGAATAGCCCTTCGGAGTATTTCCAAGGAGTTTCCTTGGCCGGGGGCCAGGTGCGGGTGGATCGAGGTGTTCAATCAGGACCGGGACGATAACTTTAGAAGGTTTGTAAAAAGTCTCCTGGATGCAAAGCGTTTGGAGGTCTGCTCCACCAGTCTTCCCCAGATGGTCATACCTCCGGTCATAGGTGACCCAAGATATATCGAACACCTCAAAAGAAGAAACGCTATGTTCAGCCGCCGCGCGGAAGAGGCCTTTAACGCCTTTAAGGACATTCCCAGTATTTTAGTAAACAAACCCCAGGGGGCCTTCTACTTTACCGTCCTCTTTAAGAAGGGTGTCCTCAACTCTGAACAGTACTTGCCGGTGGAGAACAGAGACGCCTCCGATTTCATCGCCCCTTACCTAGAATCCGTACCCCCGGACAAACGGTTTGTCTACAATCTCTTAGCTGCCCGGGGGATATGTGTTGTTCCCTTGACCGGGTTCTGTTCGAACCTCCAGGGATTCAGAATGACGCTGCTGGAAACGGATAATGAAAAACGGGAAAATACTCTAGATTTCCTCGGAGAGGCCATTCGTGAATATGTTTCAAGCCCTCGGTAAACTCAGTGCCGGCTTAGGAGGATAAGCCGAACCAGGGTCAGTACAGAGGCCAAAGCGGAAGCTACGTAGGTCAGGGCGGCGGCGTTTAGGACCTTTTTTGCCCCCTGAAGTTCCTCGGCAGTTACCCTGCCGCTCTTCGAAAGAACATTCACCGCGTTGGCCGAGGCGTTAAACTCAACAGGGAGGGTAATAACCGTAAAAACCACTGCAAAGCTGAAGAGGATAATACCAATATCTATCAAGACGGGTATAGAACCGAGAAAGAGCCCCGCTATTACCAGGATTGGTCCCAACTTAGACCCGAAGGACGAAATAGGATAAAGGAAATTCCGTATTGTTAGGGGAGTAAAGGAGCGGGCATGCTGGATTGCGTGCCCCGCCTCGTGGGCGGCAATTCCCAAGGCAGCCACACTTTTCCCTCCGTAGACCCCCTGGGAAAGCCCCAGTTTTTTTCTCCTCGGATCGTAATGATCGGTAAGCGTGCCGGAGATAGGTTCAATAGAAACATCTCCCAAATTATGGGAATCGAGGATGTACCGGCCCATCTCGGCCCCGCTTATACCGTTTCGGGTCTTTACCTTAGAATACTTCCTGTAAGTAGACCGCACCCTGGACTGAGCGATAAACCCCAGTACAATAGCCGGAATAATTAGCCACCAATATGAAAATACAAATGCCATACTATGAAATTAATAAAACAGAGGAAAAAGTCAACTTCATGGGTCCTTTTTTTTTAGCTCCCTTTTTTTCACTCTCC
>CAYXSD010000065.1:0-3664 GCA_964466335.1 uncultured Spirochaetales bacterium | reverse complement strand
CGCGGTACCTCTTTAGGAGGGCGGAAATCCTCTCCTCGGCCGCTCCGCTCTCCCCGCGATCGGCTATTTCGGGCTGGAAGAACTCCTCCCGCATGTGCTCCACCGTATGCTCCGCTCCAAGGAAATCCCCTCCGGGACCGGTTTCAATAATAAGGTCTGCCGCCAGGGTGTCCGCGTTCACCTCTACCCCCCTTAAGGCCCTCCGACACATGCCTAAGATTTCGTTGTCCATAATCAGCTTCCGGTAGGATACCGTAAGGTCCGATTCCATAAGTCCCGCGGAGTCGTGGATGTAATTCGCCCCTGCCAGGGAAACTAAAAGGTTTGACATGGTCCCCTCGTAGGCACTCTGGATGTCCGGGAGGGCGGAGTCGGAAGTGCCGCCGGTGGAGTAGAGGGGGAGGTTAAGCTTCCTCGTTAGCTGCGCCACGGCGGCGCCGATAATGCCGCGTTCCACCGCTCCTCCTAGATGCGCCATGGTCTTCAGGTTGGTAACGGACCCGACGTTGCCGCAGATACCCGGAGCGCCCCGGCGTATGCTCTGGACCAGGGTAATCCCCGCTAAGGTCTCCGCTAAGTGGGTCAACACGTTGGAGGCCAGGGTAATGGGAGAGGTAGTCCCGCAGACCGGCTCGGTGGGGACCACCACGGGGAGGCCCCTCTTAGCGATATGGCAGGTCATTTCCCCGTAGATATTGTCGATCTTAAAGGGACTGATAATAAGGGTGATGAAGGAGACAAAGGGCCTCTTTTCCAGCGCTTCCGCGTTTCCCGCTATCAACTCCGCCATTCTTATGACTTTCTTACAGCCCTCTAAAGAGTAGAGCCCCCCCATAATGTGCTTCTTCGTGTTCATAAGGGAATGATAAAACCTGTTTATATCTATGTGGTGGATGTTCTCTATTTCATTGGGAAAAACATTGATGGTAAACACATCGATGTAGGGAAGTCTCTCCGTTAGGTGGGCGTTTAGGGCCACATCAGTTACTAAGGACTGCCTCCGTTTTTCCGTATCCGGGTCCAATACATAAATAGCGGTACCACCGGTACCGAAGTGGACCCTGGGGCCGCCGAGACGGGCGCTGTAGGTATCATCTCCCCGGTCGCAGAGGACCACCTCCGAAGGGTTGGAGGCAATGGAGTCTTCTACCATGGAGGAAGGAAGCTTTACTACCCGGGACTCCTCATCTACCCTGGCCCCTCTTTTCTTAAAGGCTTCGAAGGCAGTGTCGCTGAAGACTTTTACCCCCCCTTTCTCGAGAACCCTCAATGCTTCCCGAATTATAGTCTCCTCGTCCCGGTCGGTGAGGGGCCGGTACCGGCCTCCCGTCCTGTCTCTGTCCGTCTTGTTCATCCTTTCTCTCCCATTTTTAAAAGAATGGTATATTCCTTTCTCAATTCCCTCTCCACCTCCGGGGGAAGATGGGACTCCTCACCCTCCGCAATGAGGCGCTCCGCAGTTGTCTTCGCCCGCTCTAAGGCATCATGGTCAGTGCCTTGGCTCACCCCGTTCCCCTGAAAAAACTCCTCCCGCATATGTTCCAGGGTGTGGGGAGAAGTCATGTAGCCGGCTCGCTCCAGCGGATCGGCGATCACCGAGAGGGCGAGCTGCTCCGGCCCCATATCAATACCCCGAAGTACCCGGAGGGCCATACCGATAATCTCATCGTCCAGAACGTACTGGGCGTAAGAGACGGTGTTCATGGACCCCAGCATCCCCGCGGCATGATGGATAAAATTGGAGCCCCCCATGGCGGCGAGTAAAACGGTCATACCCTTCTCCCATCCGGCCCGTACGTCGGGGCGGTGGGAATCGGAAAGCCCGGCGGAGTTGTAGTTCGGAACACCAATGTAACGCGCCAGCTGATGTATTGCGGCATTCATCATTCCGCACTCTACCGCACCGCCGCGGTACCCCAGGGTAGAAAAATCAGCCGCCCCGGGGATGCCCCCGTAGAGAACCGGCGCGCCCGGGCGGGTAACCTGAGTGAGGGTTATTCCCGCAAGCTCCTCCGCGTGGAGCTGGGCGAGCTGTCCTGAAAGGGTAACGGGGGCGGTGACTCCGCCGGAGGGCGCGGAGGAGAGGGCCACGGGGACCCCTAGGCGGCAGGCCTCCCGCATTATGCGAACCGAATGGGTGCAGAATTTAAGCGGGCTTATGGCAAAGGAAGTTATAACCGAGGCAATAGGTCTTTTGGTATACTCCTCGTTTCCACCGGCAGCTATGGAAGCCATTCGATACAGGGTATGAAGTCCACGGATATCATTTACCCCTCCCATGACATGCTTACCTGTCCCGAGGAAGGAGGCAAAGTAGATGTTCTCGTCGTAGAGGCGGGTCTCAATATCCTGGGGTACACAGGGACGGATAAAAAAATGGACTTGTTCAAGGTGTTCCGTTAGGCGGGCAATCCGATAGATGTCCTCCAACCGCGATGGCCGTATCGTATCATCAAGGTCCAGCACGTGGAGGGCTGCCCCGCCGGTCCCAAGATGCACCCGGTCTCCGGAAAGGCGAAGATCGTACCCGGGCTTTCGGCTGTAGAGGACGACTTCCCGCGGCGCCTTTCTTACCTGGTCCTCCACCACCTTCCGAGGAAAGATGAGGCGCCCCTCATCAGCATTGATCCCGCACCCGGCAGCCTTAAGGTCTTCCACTGTTTCTTCCAGACCCTTCTCATACCCCATCCCGGTGGTTTCCAGAATGGTGAGCGCGGATTCGTGAATCTCCTCAATGTCCGTCTCCGACAGAGGCCGGTACTGTCCGCCCCTAAGTCCCAGTTCAGTCATGTAATTTCCTCAGCACTATAACTGTAATTTTTCTTTCAGAGTTTATTGTATTGCAAGGTTTTTGTCAATTTTATTATGTAGATTGATCTTTTATCCATTAACTCTGTACACTTGTTCCTATGAAGGCGAAGAAAGAATTCTTTCAATCCCTCATCGAGCTTTCCCGCTCTCTTCCGAAGGCCCGGAGAAAGGTGGTCCGTTTCATTACCGACCATTATCAGGAGGCGGTATTCCTTACCGCCCGGGAAATAGGGAAACGATGCAATGTGAGCGAACCGACGGTGAACCGGACCGCCCGGGACGCGGGATACCCGGGGTTTCCTGAATTCATGAGAAATCTCAAGGAAATTGTCCATGCCGAACTTTCCGGGGAAGGACGGTACCAGCTGGCATCCCGGGAGCGGCTCCGGGACGGGGAATCATACCTGGAACAGTTGGTCCGGGCGGAGAAGAGCAACTTGGAGGAGCTTAAAAAAACCGATACGAAGAAGCTTTCTGAATTTTCCGCTCTCCTCGCCAAGAGCACTCAAGTCCTCCTCTGTACGGACAGGATCGGCATACCTCTTGCCCAGTATCTCTACTACGGGTTACTGAAGATCCGCGACCGGGTGGATTTCCTTAAAGGGATTACTTCCACAAGCTTCGACAGGACCGCCCTCTCTCCCGCGGACAGCTTCATAGTCATTATCGCCTTAGGAAGATACTCCAGGGCACTTTGCGAATATACAGAGTGGGCCGGTACAACGGGACGAAAGATCGGAATTATCACCGACAGCCCCCTCTCTCCCCTCCTCGAGAAAGAAACACTCCACCTTATCGCACCGGTAGAGGTAGAATCCTTTTTAGGCACCCTATCCGCCCCCACCTGCCTGGC
>CAYXSD010000064.1:1772-16807 GCA_964466335.1 uncultured Spirochaetales bacterium | reverse complement strand
CCTGCTGGCTCTCCGGGCAAAAGCGGATTATGGTGGAACTCGGTGTTTTTTCCACCTGGAAAAGTTACTATAATTTCCCCCTTACAAAAGAATGCGAACAGGATATTATAGATGTGGTGAAGGAGTACAAGGACTGGCTACTTCCCTAACAATAGGCAACAACACTAGGTAACGAATCAGCGGGAGAAAGGGTATGTCTAAGAATAGATTTATGAAGGCCCTTACGCGGGATCCTAAGGCGGTACCTGCCTGTGGAAGCGGGACCTCCACCGTTTCGGTGGAACTAATGGAGCACACCGGTGCCTACTTTCCACAAGCCCACCTAGACCCGGAGAAGATGGCCCTCCTCTCCGGGGCCGCCCACACCGAGTACGGCTACGACGTGGTAATGCCCCTCTTCTCCGTCTGGCATGAATCCGCTGCCCTGGGATGTCCCATGGACTGGGGCGAACAGAAGAGGATGCCCGACTGCAGGGAGCATATCTGGAAAACCGATGAGGATGTAAGAATCCCCAAGGACTTGCTGAAACGACCGGGATGCGCGGTACCTCTTAAGGCAATAGAGCTGTTAAAAAAACGCCTCGGTGAAGGTGCTGCCGTCTGCGGTAAGGTTTTCGGCCCCTGGACTTTAGGGTACCACGTTTTCGGGGTGCAGGAGTTTCTCATGAATACCCTTTTGGACCCGGACATGGTGAAGCGGTCCATGGAGAAGCTTACAGAGGTCACCCTTACCTTTGCCCGGGCCCAGATCGATTCGGGTGCGGACTGTATCCTCTTAGGGGACCATGCCACCCGGGACCTCTGTAGTCCCGATGCCTACAGGGAGTTCCTTACCCTCACCCATGCTATGCTTGCTGAGGCGATTCCCGTTCCGGTGGTCCTTCATATCTGCGGTGACACCTCCGATCGGATCGGTATGATCGCCGAAACCGGTCTGGACTGCTTCCACTGGGACACCAAACTCGGCCCTCCTGAAAAGGCGAGGTCCTTGGCAGGAGAAACCATGGCCCTTATGGGAGGAATCAACAATACGGAACTCCTGCGGAAGGGGACCCCGGAAGAGGTCAAGCAAGCAGTTCGGCATGCCGCTAAGGCGGGGACAGATATTATTGCCCCGGAATGCGCAATTCCCCTGGATGTTCCTATGATAAACATGAAGGCCATTGGAGAGGAAGTAAAAGCCATCCACCGGGAAAAACTCTAAGACTAAGAAAAGCTTTGAGCTGGCAAGAAATACTTAGGAGAAAAGCAATGCTTATAAAAAACGGTACCCTTTTACATTACAATTGGTTAAAAAAGGGAACGGATCTTCGTATGCAGTCCGGTGTAATAACCGAAATAGGTAAAGATCTAAATCCCCAAGGAGATGAAAAAATCTACGACGCCCGGGGAAGATACGTGCTGCCGGGGCTCATCGATATTCACACCCACGGAATCCTCGATGCCTCAGCCCAGCGTGATCTTGTTAAGTATTCGAAGCACCAGCTTTCCTTTGGTGTTACCGGCTGTGTGGCGACCCTGGTGGGCTCTGTTAAGGAGAATATCGAAACCATGAAGCTGAATATTAACGAGACAAACTCCTTTAAGACCACCCCCAATATTTTGGGATTCCGACCGGAAATAACCTACCTTGCCAAGACCGGCGCGGGCTCGAAGGATGCCCTTACTCCTATTTCCACGGAAACGTCCCAGGACCTTTGGGAAGCCTCCCGAGGAACCATAGTCATATGGGATGTTTCGGCGGAACTTCCCGGGGCTGCTGAGTTCGTAAAGTGGGCATCGGACCGAAGGATTGTTACCAGTCTTGCCCATACCTCGGCAACGGTGGACGATCTTAAAAGATGCATCGACCAGGGCTTGAGTTTGGTGACCCATATGTTTGACGTTTTTGACGCGCCCGAAGCGAAGGACGGCGGTGTGTACCCGGCGGGGCTTACCGATTATATCCTTATAGAGGACCGCCTGACCATAGAGCTTATTCCCGACGGTGCCCATGTGCATCCCCACCTCTGGGAGAAGGCATACCGGTGCAAGGGGATGGAAAAGGTGGCGACCATTACCGACAGCGTATTGGGAGCTGCGAGTCCTCCCGGAATCTACGAGGGACTTTATCCCGGAGTGAAGGTCAAAGTGACTGAAGACCGGGGAATGCGCAGGCTAAGCGACGATGCCCTATCCGGCAGTACCCTGAGTCAGCTCGCCGCCTTTAATGCTGTTATGGAACGGTATGGTAAGTCGTTAGTAGAGGCCTCAACCCTCTGTTCCCGTACTCCCGCGGAGGTGTTAGGCTTACAACGTAAAGGTTACCTGGATATCGGTATGGATGGGGATGCTATCATCCTAAACAGGGATTTCGAAGTAGATGCCACCTTTGTCGGCGGAGAACTCCTCTACGAGCGGGAAGGATCTGCTGCACCGGCATCCGGGGAATGAGAACTTCCCTCCTTTACTACCGGGTTAATAAAGAAGCTTGCCCCAAAAGATAAAAGGCCTACTACCGCGGTGAGGATGATCGCCGGGTTGTAGTTGCCGCTCAAGTCTCTAATATATCCCCCCAGGTAGTTCCCCCCGGCAATGGCAAAGGATGTGCAAAGTCCGATGGGACCGTAGATCCTTCCGAAGGAACGTACTCCGAAAATCGATTGGATAATAAGGGGGATCAGTGTGGATGTGGCAGCTTGAGTTATGCCGAAAATGGCTATAAAGGCTATTCGGGCCAACGGAACCTGGGGAAGCAGCATCGTAAGACTTCCTAGTCCCATTAAAAGGACCGCAACAGAGTACACAAACCGGGGTTTTATTCGGTCGGTGAGTTCTCCGACACTTATTCTCCCCGCGATGCCGATACCCAGCATCATTCCCAGGTAGCCCGCGGAAACGCTTAAGCTCATGCCCGCGTCTTGAAGCATCGCCGGGAGGTGGAGACTCATTATGCCAATCATCGAGAGGCCCAAGGCGGAACTTACAAGAACGGCCCAGAAGGTAAGGGTCTTCACGGCGTCTTTCAAAAAGATCAGGGTATCGTCCTTGTCTTCTCCCGCTTCTTGGACCTGCATGTTGTCCTGGCTTTCTTGGGATGATGGTGATGAAATCTCGTATCCGTCTCTCGGGAGGCCGACAGAGTGGGGACTGTCTCTTAGAATAAAGAGTATGATGGGGATATTCAAAAAGAGAAGACAGCCGGTATTAAAAAGGTAGGCCGTGCGGATATCGAAGGTCTCAATTATTACCCCTAAGAGCCAGGGGACCACCAAACCGCCCAAGCCGATACCGGCACCCATAAGACCCATGGCCCTGCCCCGTTTTCGCTTGAACCATCGTCCCACAATAGCTTGATTGGACATGCCCCCGGAGATTGGCTGAAATATCCCCTGGAGTACAGCGATAAGATAGAGCTGCCACACAGCGGTAGCCCGGGAAAAGAGAAAGAACACCACCGCCAATCCGGACATGCCAAAGATCATTGCCCGCCGCGGTCCCCATCTGTCAATCAGCAAGCCTGCCACGGGCATGAGGACCCCGTTCACTATCATAATAATGGCGAAAACCTTGGATATGTCCGTCCTGTTCGTACCCATCAAGTTCTGGAGGGGCACGAGAAAGACCGAACCGGAGTAAAAGGTCGTCCCCGCGATAATAAGAATTAAAAACATATTCCCCGCCGCGACGATCCAAACAAACCACGGCGGCCTCTGGTGAGAAAGCATCAACAAATTCTACACGGATGTACGAATTAATCAAGTTATATGGAAATTTAGTTCAAGTAGTGAATAAAAAAGGTGTTAGCATTTTGTGTATCATAAAACCAATATGTTGTCTAAAGGATTTACTTTGTTGTAAGTTAATAATACTAGTATAATTATGGCAGAATAAAACTATGAGGTGAAGTATGCATATTAAATCATCCACTTCTCTAAGAAATGAATATGGGAAAATATCTTCCCTTGCTCATAAAATTCATGAACCGATTTTTATTACAAAAAATGGAGAAGGTGATTTGGTTGTCATGAGTGTGGAAGCTTTTGAAGAACGGGAAAAAGTGTTAAGACACCGCGAGGCAATCCTGGCAGCGGAACTTTCCCGACTTTCCGGGGAACCAGCACTGACGGTAAATGAAATGAAAACCCGTCTCAAAGAGATCTACTCAAGTGCCAAAATATAAACGGATCAAAGATTATCCCAAGTTCTTCCAATAAACCTATTCTCCCGCAAGCCCTTTAAGCAGCTTATAAGCGTTGTAGAAGTTGCGCCCTATGTGGAAGGGGCTCTTCCTGGCGGTGCCTTTGGCGTCGTTTATTCTTTTGCCCCTGCGGTCTAAGGAGGCGTACCACTCTCCGTAAACAGGGTCCGCGAAGCAGGAGAAGCTGTAGTCGTGGACCGCCTGGTAGGCTTTGAGAAACCGGTACTCCTCCGTTTCCGCGTAGGCCAAAAGAAGGGCGTAGAGGGCTTCGGCGTGCTGCCACCATAGTTTGGTAGCGGCCTGACAGGTGTGTCCCGCGGGAATGGGCAGCCCCTCGGAATCAACATCGTTGTAGATCCCGCCGAACTCCTTGTCCCAGCCCCACTGGAACCCCCAGTCAATAATGTTTACTCCCGTTTCCCGAAGCCGCGGATCTTTCCGCCTCTGTCCCTCGTGGATGAGGAAGGTCCCGCCTTCGATCATGTGTCCCGGGTTCACCCAGCGTCCCCGGTAGCCGGGGAGCTCTTTTCCGTCCCAGCCGACAAGCTCGAAGATCGCCTTCTTCTCCTCCTTCAGGTGTTTCCCGATTATGATGGAGAGACACTCGTCTATCTTCTCTTCCCACTGAGGTTCCTCCCTAAAGCGGCGGAGCTCTTGGATGACGTTAAGGGTTATCATGGAATGGCCGTGGAGTCTTGCCGGCCGTCCCTCCGGATGGAGACCCTGGAAGGACCGGCCCGGTTCTTGGAAGGTCTCCCAAACGGCAAGAAATATTTCCTTTGCCTTATCGTACCACTTTTCCTCTCCGATGGCCCGGGCGTACTCGGTGTAGCCCAAGACGGTGGAGAGTTCGGTGTACACGTCCTGCTTTGCCTCCAGGGGTTTTCCCTCCCGGGTGAGGCCGTAGTACATGGACCCGTCGGGCATAAAGCCGTACTTTTCGGTGAAATCCACCCCCCAGGAGGCCATTTCCAGGTACTCTGTTTTTTTTGCTTCATCCCCATCCAGCTCGTTGTACATATGGGAGTAGGTCCAAATCATCCTTCCCGCGTGCCACATGCAGACCTTATCGTAGTCGTAGACGGTACCGTCCCGGTCCAGGCAGGTGTGGTACCCCCCGGCCTCTCTGTCCCTGGCGTGGGCAAGCCAGAAGGGAAGGACGTTCTCGGTAAGTTCACGAAAGTAGAAGTCTTTTAATTCAGAAAGATAGGATTTCTGCATAGTAGTGCTTAGCCTCCTGTTGATGAGAAATGATGTACCTATAGTATATACCAAATAAGCGGAGTAGGAAAATGTATTTGGAGACCGATACGGGGACCGACTTAAAGACCAGGCTTATCTGCCCTGGTCTTTTTTCCCGCCCTTCCCCAGGACCCGGCCGACGGCGCCGCCGGGGTGGGTGCGGCCTAAGTCCTCCGGAGTGTAGCCGGTAATTTCCCGCACCACCGCGGCCATGCAGTCGCAGACCGCCGAAAAGGCAATGGTGCTGGTGGTGGCCACGCAGCCCATGAGTTCGTACTCTTTTTTGCTCCGGGCGGGAACAAGGATCTCCGAGAGATCAGCCAGGGTGGATTCCGTGTTATGCGCCATCCCGATTACCTTAACCCCCCGCTCCTTGGCGATGGCGGCCATCTGGTTTACCTCCTCAGATTCTCCCCCCCGGGACATGGCAACCAAAATGTCTCCTTCCTTCATTACCCCGGAGTGTCCGTGGAGCCCCATGGCCGGGGAGAGGAACATGGCGCGGACACCACAGTCGGTGAGGATATGGGCGAAACGCTCGCCCACGGTCTGGGAGGTGCCTATACCGGTGACCCAGACGAGGCTGCCCCGGGCGGCAGTGGCTCCGATCTTCATTGCCGCCCGTATTGCCGGCGGGGTACTATCTCCGCCGCTCTCCAGCTCCCCCCCCAGGTCCTTAAGGGTCTCGATATGCTGGTCCAGGGTGTTCAAGGCCAGCTTCCGGAATCGTTGGATGTCCTTTTCTTCTGCCATAGTAATGTTTTCCTTTGGTGCTTTTCTTTTTATATCCCGCTTTCCTTGGAGATGAGCTGGGTCACCTCTTCGAAAACCTTTAAGACCTGGTCCGCTTCTTCCTCGGTTATAATGAGGGGGGGCTTTATCTTTACTACATTGCCCAATCCACCGTACTTGGAGTGGCCGAACTGGACGCCCCGCTTGAAACCCTCTTCCACGAAGCGGGTTGTCTCTTTGCATGCCTTCTCCCGGGTTTTCTTGCTCTTCACCAACTCTATTCCCAGCATCAGCCCGGGCCCCCGGACGTCACCGATCATTTCGTACTTCTCCTTCAGTTCCAGAAGCCGCTCGGTAAAGTAGGCCCCCATCTTTCTGCAGTTCTCCAGATGGTTTTCCTCCTCCATTACTTTCAAGGTAGCCAGCGCGGCGATCATGGAGACGGGGAAATGGGCGAAGGTGAAGGAGTGGTCCCCCGCTTCGAATCCCGCCAGCTTGTCGCTCTGGAGGCTGCCCGCAATGGGGAATCCCCCGCCTAGGGACTTTCCAAAGATGATGATGTCCGGGTCCCCGCCGAAAATCTCCGTGGCGAACATCTCTCCTAAGCGGCCGAATCCGGTCTGGATCTCGTCGTAGATGAGCATCATATCGTGTTTGTCGCAGAGGTCTCGAATTGCCTTGTAGTAGGGAGCCGGGTAGGGGATCATCCCGCCGCTTGCCTGCATGGGCTCCATGACGATTCCGATGGGAGGACCGTCCACGGCATTTTCTATGAACTTATCAATCATCTTTACGCAGAAGAGATCGCATTCGGGATAGGACTTCTCGTAGGGACAATGATAGCAGTATGCCTGGGGGACCCGCACCTTGTGACCCGTATAGTGGAGAAAAGGGGTGGGATGGGGGTAGGTGAGGTCCATGGTGGCAAAGGTCCTCCCCGAGTAGCCGTCCCACATGGTGATAAAGTACCTCCGGTTCGGTTTGTTCCGGATGGCGAGCTTCATGGCCCCCTCCACGGCGGTAGTTCCGTGGAGGCAGTAGGTGACCTTGTTCATGCCCCCCGGGGCAAGCTCAGCTAATTTCTTGGAGAGCATGATCTTCGGCACGGTGTCGAAGTTGGTCCTCACATGGGTAAAGTATTCCAGCTGGGCCTTTACCGCTTCCATTACCCCCGGGTGACAGGCCCCCACGCCGAGGCTCCAGGCCTGGCTTGTGCAGTCTATAAACTCCTGTCCGTCGCTGGTCCAAAACTTAGAACCCCTTCCTTTGGAGTAGATCTTCGGGACCCCTGCTCCGACAGACCCGCTTAAGAGGGCCTTCCTGCCTGCTTCCAAATCGCTTTCGCTAATGTTCTTATAGAGATCGTGTACCCATTCAGCACCCTTGTTTGACATTTTCTTTCCTCCTCATTGTCGTATATTGGTTATATATTCATTTTTATCTTTTTTTGACCTTATTCTATGGCCCTATTCCTGAGGTTCTAAGACCACCTTTACCGCCTCCTGCTCCTTGGAGGCGTAGAAAGCCTCCTTTGCCTTTTCAAAGGGAAAAGAGTGGGTAATCAACTTGTCCATGGATAGTTTGGGTTGGAGCTTTGCCGCCTCGGAAAACTCCTTTATGGTGCAGTCGATGGAGCCGTGGAAGTGGAGCTGCCGGTAGTGGAGGTTGTTGATATCGAAACTCAGCTCCGAACCAGGCGGATACCCGGAAAAGAGAAGAAGTGATCCTCCCGGCCGCAAGCAGGGGATAGCGTCCTCTGCGGCCTTCACCGAGGAGGCGGCAACGATTACGTGGTCCAATGAGTCGCGGAACTTCTCCTTTATATCCACAGTGCGCCCGTCTAAGGCCTCATCAGCGCCTAACTCCTCCGCCAGCTTTCTTCTGAAGTCCCGGCGACCGCTGGTGGCAATATACCCGGCACCCATATTCTTAAGAAGCTGCAGAAAGGTGAGGCCGATGGGACCATCACCGATAATGAGCACCCGATCTGCCGGTTCTATGTTGATCTGATTAAGTCCGTTCAGACAGCAGCCTACCAGCTCAGTGAGGGAAGCCGCCCTGGAACTGACCCCTTCCGGTACCTTCACCAGGCCGCCCACGCGCATCATCTGCACGGGAATGTTCATGTACTCCGCCATTCCTCCGTCGCAGCTGTTTCCCACACCGTCGCCCACCTCGCACAAGTTGTCCCTGCCCCTAACGCAGGAGGGACACTTCATGCAGGGGATGATGGGTGCTAGGGTAACCAGGTCCCCTTCGGAGAAGCCCTCCACCTTTGGGCCAAGTTTCACAATCTCTCCGCAGAACTCGTGCCCAAGGATCCCCGGAATTTTATAGCGCGGAGAGGGGCCCCGGAGAAACATGCGCACATCGGAACCGCATACCCCGGAGGTTATAATCCGTATTTGAACTGTCTCCTCCTCCGGATCGGGCAGGGTTATTTCTTCCGTCCGAATATCCTCTTTCCCGTAAAAGAGGGCAGCTTTTATAGTTTTTCCCATACTAGTCTCCCTGTATTTCTCTCTTTTTTCTTCTTTTCGTTCTCTTCTCTGAATAATAGATAATATAGACCAATATTTTTGATCATTATAATCACAGCTGAGAAAAAGTCAAGATGCGCCGGAACTGCTGTAATTACGCTGTCTGGAATTACTCTGCCTTTATTGTGTTTCTTCTCCCTTCTCGGTAGTATAGATTCTATGGGGAATCAAGAGATAGGAAGAAAATACGATTGCATCATCCTGGGGACCGGGCCGGCGGGCTTGGGGGCGGCTTTTGAATTGGCGGAGAAGGGGTTGGCCCTTCTTCTTATTGACAAAGAATCCTATTCGACCGGGGGCTTGAGAAACGACTGCAAGATGAACTTTACCTATCCTATCGGATTTTCCCAGGAGTTATGGGACAGGGCAACCGCGGAACACTACCTGGAAAGAGTGAAAGAGCGGATCCATCCGGTATTCATGGACAATACCAATATTGATATCTATAAAAACCGCGCTTCAAAGCTCGATGTGGAGCTTTTAGAGGTACAACAGACCCATCTGGGTACAGACGGGGGGCTGAACCTTATAAAACGGCTAAAAGCGGAACTGGAAGAATTGGGAGTAGACTTTGTCCTGGGGGAAACAGTAATCGGGCTTAAGCATGCAGAACGGAAAAAGGATCTTTTCAGTTCCACCCCTTCCGGCGGCGGCATGGAAGCCCCCTTTTTTACTGTTGTAACCGAGAAACGGGAATTTTATGGAAAGAAGGTCCTCCTTGCTCCTGGGAGGAAGGGTTTTCGTTTTCTCCAGGGAGTTATGGACGATTTTGAAATTCCCTACGTGGACCACATGGTGGATATCGGAATCCGGGTAGAGGCGAGAATTGAAAATTTCCCCATCGTAAAGGACTACTACGACCCGAAATTTCTCTTTCCCGCCAAGGTGCGTACCTTCTGCGCCAATAGTGGAAGCGCCTTTGTTGTGAAAGAGAAATATCATGCTCCTCACGGCAAGGAGTACTGGTCGGTAAACGGCCACGCTTACTCCCACCTCCGTTCCCCTAACGGATTGGTAAACTTTGCCCTCCTTAAGACGGTAGCCTTTACCGAACCCTTGGCCAGCGGTCAGGATTTTGCGGAGATGCTGGGGCTCCAGGCAATGCTCATGGGCGGGGACAGACCCATTATGCAGCGGGTGGGGGACTTCCGATTGGGAAAACGCTCGAAGCGGGAGACCTTCACCGGGGACCTCTACGATTTTTCACCCACCCTTGCGGACTGCACCCCCGGGGACATCAGTCTTGCCACACCGGCGAAGATCCTTCGGGCAATTTGGCGGTCCTTGAAATACCTCGACACCATTGTTCCGGGGATCCTTCATCCCAGTACCATAATGTATTACCCGGAAATCAAGCTCTATGCCAATAAACCCCGGTTTATAGACGATTATTTTCAAGCCTTTCCGGGCCTCTACCTGGCTGGCGACGGTGCCGGTACGAGCCGGGGAATCACCGCCGCCTGGGCCAGCGGAATTCGTGCGGCCCGCGGTATAGCAGGGAAGTGAATCTTAAGGGATAGAGAGGAAAGAGAAGAGAGATTTTTCACACGTGTGATTGAATTATTTGATATAAAAACTCAAATATGCTATACAAATAGTATAGGTACCTATTATCTTACGGTCTAACGTGTCTAATCCGTACTATTGGGAAAAGTGAGGAGCGGCGAATGGCAAAGGGGGAAACCTTGAAGAAACAGTTACCCAGGGGTGGGTATTTAGTCAATACGCCGGCTGGACCGGTGCAATTCGGATCTCCCCCGGAGACTATTAAAGATACCATGGTGGAGGAACATGGGGTCCCGCAGTACTTTGTTCTTCCCAATAACTTCTTCAACTGGATAAAAGGAATCAGCGTAGCTGAAGTAGAGTTTCCCATCTACTATAACTTTTTTCTTAAAAAGCGGAAGACTACCATTATCTGTACCGCGGAGCAGTACAAGCGGTTTAAGGTTGCCTTACACGAATCTCTCTTTGGTCCTGCCGATTTCGTTCCCGAAAAAAACTACAGCGATACTAGCCAAAGCGGTGAGGATAGAGAGGATAGAGTAGAGACGGCCTCACTGAAGAATGAAATCGCCTTCTTCCGAAATAATATGGAACTTCCCGATCTCGTCGATTTCATCTTCCTTACCGAAGGAAAGGCGGAGTTTGACGATCTTTCGGTAGAGCTTACCAAAGCCGAAGGGGAAAAGCTGTTCATCCTTCGTTATAAGGGTGATGAGTACGCCCGCGTCCCCGCAAGTATCGGGTATAGGCCTACCTACGACATCGGAAGAAGGCTCCCGGAGCCCTATATACCTCCTCTCTTCGGGGTGACCTGCTTAGGCCCCAGTCATGGTTTCGATCCTACGGAGAACACCTCCGGGTTCATTCTCTGGCTCAACCGCCGGGGAATCATGATAGATCCTCCGGTGAACTCCACCGAGTGGCTGGTGGACTCCAATGTAAGTCCCAAGCTTATCGACAGTATTATTCTTACCCACTGCCATGCCGACCACGACGCCGGTACCTTCCAGAAGATCCTCGAGGAGAGTAAGATAACCGTGTACACCGTGCCCAGTGTAATGGAGAGTTTCCTTACCAAGTACAGCGCTCTTACCGGGGTCTCCAAGGAGTATCTACAGCAGCTTTTTACCTATCAACCTGTGCTGATAAACGAACCTACCTTTATAAACGGCGGGAAATTCGATTTTCATTTCTCTCTCCACTCCATACCCACCATCGGCTTTCGTTTGCAGCATCACAATATCTCCTTCGTGTACTCCTCGGACCATAACAACGATCCTGAATTGCATAAAAAATTCCTCGATGAGGGGATCATTACGCGGCAGCGTTACGAGGAGCTTAAGAGTTTTCCCTGGGACGCGGACCTCATCTACCATGAGGCGGGTATACCGCCTCTTCACACTCCGGTTACCGTCCTCGACAGTTTGAAGAAGGCAGTGAAGAAAAAGATTATTGTGTATCATATTGCTAACAAGGATTTCCCCAAAAAAACGAACCTCCGTTTGGCCCGTTTCGGCATAGAGCACACCATAACTATCCCTGTGGAGGCGCCGAAGTACGAGGGGGCCTACCATATCTTAAGCCTTCTGCAGCATTTGGATATCTTTGCCGATATCCCGGTAAGGAAGGCCAGGGAGTTTCTCAATATTGTGGATGAGGAATTCTTTAAAAAGGGTGAGCAAATTGTCCAAAAGGGGACGGTGGGCGACAAGTTCTACATTATTCGATCGGGAAATATCGCGGTTTTGGGAGATGATCTTGAAAGCCGGAAGATTTACGGGGTCTACGACTACTTTGGAGAGGTGGCCCTATTGGCAAACAGCCCCCGGTCGGCGGACGTGGTGGCGGAAACGGATGTAGCTGTTTATACTATAAAAAAGGAAGAGTTCCTACACTTCATTAGGGGGACTGATTTGGAACGGACCCTGCGGAGGCTTACCAAGATCCGGGACAGCGAAACCTGGAACATCCTCTCCTCCAGTCCGATCTTCCGAATCCTCACCAGCACCCAGAAGACCCACTTAGAATCCATGCTTCATCGACGGACCATAGACAAGCCGGGGACCCTTGTCTCTTCCGGCGAGCCCTTCGACCGGGTGCATATTATTCGAGAAGGGGCTGTAGAGGTCTACAAGAACGGCAGCACCCTTGCCACCCTCGGTAAGGGGGATTTCATCGGTTCCATGGGGAAGATCCACCGCGATGAAGCTTCACCCTTCACTTTTAAAAATACTACTCCTCTTTCAGAGTATATGATCAGAAAGGAGGAGATCTTCTCTTTTTTGGACAAGAACCCCGGCCTCATTATGAAGCTCTCCGATAGTTTTTAAGATCATACGTATACTACCCTGGTAAGAGCTTCCAAAGGGCTCCTGTTTTTCCCCCGGCTTCCGGATGTTCCCCCGCGGGTAGTAATCCACATACCGAACTGACTAAGATCCCCGCAGCGCACCCTTCCGGCACGCCCAACCTTGGTGTGGTCCGCTAAGAGGACCTTTCTGCAGTCCTGTTTTAACATCAGTTCGTGCATCCTCGCCGTTTCATGATTTGCCACTAAGCAATGCCCTTCCGTATCTATTCCGTCCACACCGAGGAAGATAGCGTCGAAGCGGACCATGTCCAGCACCCGTTCGGTAAGACTTCCCTGAAGAAAGTACATAGTCCGGTTGTACCTTCCGCCAAGAAGGTAGATTTCTATGGAGGGAAACCGGGAAAGCTCGGTTATGAAGGCAATGGAGTTGGTATAAACGGTGAGGCGATCAAGTTCCCCTATACAGCCGAGCATATGATAGGTGGTAGAACCGTCGAAGATAAGGATACACTCCCCCTCCCGCACCTCCTCTGCCGCCCGTCTGCCGATCTTCTGCTTCAACGAGAAGTTGGAAGCGATCCGGTTCTGATAGGTCGCCTCAAACCCGGAGTGTAGTACCGGAAGACAGCCTCCGTGAGTACGGATGATTACTCCCTTCGTCTCCAGCTGCTCTAGATCTCTGCGAATGGTAATGGGGGAGACATTCAAGGACGAAGCCAGATCTTCGACAGACCACTCCCGCTGTAATGTCCTGAGAAGGCCCAAAATTTGCTCCTGCCGGTCCGAGGGTTTCATATCTCCCTTTCCATTGTATGTCCATTGTTATGATTTCATTAGGGGTGTCAAGATGATAATTGGGGATGATAATTGTATCTTAAAAATAGCATTGCTCTTATTTCAAAAAATTGATATAATATTATACCAAGGATAAGAAATGGAGGAACATATGGCTGATTTTTCTTACAATCCTTCCAAGTGGGTTCCTTTTCGGGACAAGGAAGCTATTGAAAAGGTAAGGAATATTAAACGGGAGGATCTGGAGAAACACCCCAACCCCGACTATAAGATTAGGGTGGTTGAGGATTCCATGGAAGAACACATGTTTGTTACCGATATGTTCTACAGGATTAAAAAGGCTTCCGAGGAGAAGAAGAATTGTGTGCTCATTCTTCCCAATCCGAATCACGGTTACATCAAAGTTGCCCACATGATCAATAGATTCAAAGTGGACTGTAAGCATCTTTACACCTTTAATATGGATGAATACGCCGATGATGATGGCAATATTGCCCCTGAATCCTATCCTCAGGGTTTCCTCCGTTCGACGAAAAACTACTTCTACAAAGAAATCGATCCTGATCTTCGGCCTCCGGAGGACCAGATAATCGGACCGACCAACAAGAATATCGATAATTATGCTAGAATGATGGAAGACTTAGGCGGTCCGGATGCCTGTTACAGCGGACCCGGATGGACGGGACATCTCGCCTTTATTGAGCCCGATGCCCCTGAGTTTGACGCGCCCCTGGATGAGTGGAAGACCTTTGGTGCCAGGATTGTCACCCTTTCCCCCTTTACCATAGCCCAGAATTCCCTGCACGGCAGTTTCGGTATGAGCGGCGACATGGCTTTAGTACCGCCTAAAGCGGCCACCATTGGTCCTAAGGAAGTACTTATGGCCAAGTACCGGATGGATTCGCACGCCTTGGCTACTGCCGGTACGGCGGTTTCCTGGCAGCGGCTTATTACCCGTCTCTGCTTGCATGGTCCGGTAACCCCTAAGGTCCCCACATCTATTCTTCAGACCGTTCCCACCGATGTCATTGTGTCCGAAACGGCGGCCATGGATATTGAGCCGAACTGGAAGATGGGATACTAATCTATGAACATGCGGAAGAGCAGGGTCCTTAACAATTATTATAAAGCGGCCAAAGATGAGATAGATAAGGTCTTAATGAGGGAGGAATACAATGGCTGAACTGTACGGAAAAACCTGGACCAAGAGGGAGCTGTTATCCTGCATCGGCGATCCCTCTCAGATCTGCGGCATTACCCCTTCTGTGTTAGACAACGGAAAGGCGGAGGGTGTAAAGGCCTGTCACATCAGAACAGGGGGCGGCTTGGATCTGACCGTTCTCCCCGGCCGGGGAATGGATATCCCGTCAGCCTACTACCGGGGAGTGCCCCTGCATTTTTCTTCCCCTACGGGTATCACCTCTCCAGCCTACTACGAAGAGCCCGGAGCCCGGTGGCTTAGGAGTTTCTTCGGCGGGCTTTTAACTACCTGCGGTCTTACCTATTTCGGTGCTCCCGGAGTGGACCAGGGCGAGGAGCTGGGACTTCACGGAAGGGTATCCAATGCCGCGGCGGAGGATTTGGCTGTTACGCAGGGCTGGGAGGAAGACGAGTACCTCCTCTTTGTCCGAGGCACCGTTAAAGAGGTCTCTGCCATGCAGGAGAATCTGGCCATGACCCGCACTATTTCCACCGCTCTCGGCAGGAGGGGTTTTACTCTAAACGATTA
>CAYXSD010000064.1:0-1672 GCA_964466335.1 uncultured Spirochaetales bacterium | reverse complement strand
GGTATCGTTATGCGCTACTCCAAGGATGTCCTCCCGGTACTGACGGAGTGGAAGATGGCCCGGCATGGATTCTATGTGGTGGGTATTGAGCCGGGAACAGCGCCTCCTGTGGGGCGGGCGAAGCTCAGGGAGGAAGGAAATCTCCCCATGATTGACGGCTTGGAAGCGAGAGAAGTACGGATAGATTATCACATCTTAGACTCGGAAGAAGAAATCGAAGCGATACGCGGAGAATCCGGAATATAAGTTTTGTTCATAAGATTTTGACACCATAAGATTTTTTAATTGACACCTCACTTCGCTCATGATACCATCCTAACGGAAACGATTGCGTAAAATCGGGTCTTTCACCATTTTTTGAGGTCCCCCTATATCAGAGCGCAATGTCTATGAAAGAGGTGGTTGTATGAAGAAAGATGTTCTTTTAGGGGTATGTCCCATCGGGAAGTTTGTCTTCTCCCATGAGGATGCTCTAAAACAGAAAAAAGCGATTCTTACGAAACTCGATGAATGGGGGGTGAACTACTGCGCCATAGACTCGGTGATACCCGACGGCATGGTCCGCGACCAGAAGCATGTAGACCCTATTGTTGCCTATTTCAAAGATAAGAACATCGATGCCCTCTTCGTTCCCCACTGTAATTTTGGCACCGAGGGAGCGGTGGGAATGATCGGCAAAAAGCTGGGCGTTCCGGTCCTCCTCTGGGGTCCCCGGGACGAGGCCCCCCTGGCAGACGGCTCCAGGCTTCGGGACAGTCTCTGCGGGATGTTTGCCACCAGTAAGGTCTTGAAGAAACTCAAAGTCCCCTTTACCTATGTGGAAAACTGCCGTATCGACGAGGCGCCTTTTAAAGAAGGGATAGATCTCTTCCTCCGGGCCGCCGCGGTGGTAAAGGCAATGCGAAACCTCAAGATCGCCCAGATAGGAGTACGCGTTGATTTTTTCTGGACCACCATAGACAACGAAAGCGAGCTACTGGAGCGTTTCGGGATCGAGATCTTACCCGTGGATATGGCAGATTTCTTAAGGGCGGTTAAAACCAGGGCAAAGAAAAACCGAAGTCCCTACCAAGAGGAACTTAAAGAAATCAAAGAGTGGCTGGATACCAGTGCCATGGAAACCGAGGAGGGCCTCTTAAACTCTCTTGCCATGAGGGACGAGATGTTCGATTTGGCGGAAAGGGAGAACATAAACGCCTTCTCACTGAAATCCTTTGATTCCCTAGGCACCGAATTGGGCCCGGGGACCGGTCTTGGAGAACTTTTCGTACAGGAGCGTTATCCCATTGCCGCTGAGTCGGATATTCACGGCGCCATTAGTTCGGTCTTGGTGGAAGCCGCTTCAGCTATTGAAGAACCGAGCTTCTTCCCGGAGTTTACCATTCGGCATCCGGAGAACGACAACGCAATCCTCCTCTGGCACGCTTCTCCTCCTCTTTCCTTAAAACATCCCGATACCGGCAGAATCCCCATTCTCCCGCCGTGGATCCTGAAGGACCTCCCTCCCAGCAGCCTCCAGTTTCGACTGAAGGACGGTCCGCTTACGGTCTGCCGTTTCGACGGGGACACCGGCGACTATGTCATCGGAGTGGGGCAGGGACATACCACGGAAGGACCGAAGACCCGGGAGTTTTACGTGTGGATGGAGGTAGACAACTGGCCGAAGTGGGAG
>CAYXSD010000063.1:6263-16898 GCA_964466335.1 uncultured Spirochaetales bacterium | reverse complement strand
AGTCCCCTACCCTTTCCGGTAGTCGAAGCGGATGAGGTTTCTCTCCTGCTGGCTGAACACCATGCCCACCTCAAAGACCCTGACCCCGGTGGTGCCAAGATACTTTTCGGCGTAGTTTTTCTCTATTACTTGTTTCAGTGCGGGGTTTTCAGCTTTCCCGGGAAGCGTTTCGGGGACTACCTTTATTTCCATTACGTAGACAGTGTCTTCTAGCCGCAGGGTCATGTCCGCCTGGCCGTGATTGGTTATGTCCTCGGGAATAACGGTGCAGGTGGAGGCGGAGAAAAAAGCGTAGAGTACCGAGGCGTAGTAGCCTTCGTACTCGGCTATCCGGTTGTTCCGAAGGTCCTGCCAGGGTATGCCCGCGAAGAGGCGTTTCAGGGTGTTCTCCAAGGCGGGGAGGTCGCCGGCCAAGAGGGCCTGGTAGGCCTGTTTTTCATAGCGAAATTTTTCCCGGATAATCCCGGTGTAGCTCCCCACCAGATAATCGGTAAAGGCGTTTTTCACCTCCATGTTGGGAAACCCCAGGATGAAGACCTCCCGGCCCATGTAAAACCCGTGTTTCTTTATAGTAAGATACCCGCTTTGAAAGAGGAGAGTGGTAGCTTCCATGGATTCTATCTCAAAGGATGAAAGGATCTCCTCTCCCACTTCCAATTCCTCTAAGTCCGGTAGGAAGTAGCGGTTTTTCTGCATAAGCTTAACCAAAAAGGAAGGGGTCCCCGTTTCGAACCAGAAATTTCGGTACCTCTTGTTCTCACTGATAAAAAGGAGGATATCGAAGGGATTGTATACCGCCTCGCCTAAGAAACTGTAGCCGTTGTACCAGAGTTTCAGTCTCTCCCAATCCACACCTTCCAGATGCTCAGCGAAATCGGTTTCCAGATCTTCCTGAGTATAGCCGCAGATATCGGCGTACTTCGCATCCAGGGTAATATCCTTCAGGTTGTTGATCCCGCTGAAGATGTTTACCTTGCTGAATTTACTTACCCCCGTTAAAAAAACAAACTGCAAAAGACCGTCAACCTCCTTCAGAGGCGAGTAGATGTCCTTCAAGGCGTCCCTCATCTGAAGGGCCTTTTCAGGGTCTTCGATATTATCTAAAAGGGGCTTATCATACTCATCGACCAGGACCACTACGGGGTTTCCGGTTTTAGCATGTAATCCCTGGATGAGCTCCAGGAGGAGGTTAGGAAGCCCCTGATTTTCAAGGCTAATGCCGAATTGCTTCGCGTGCCTGTTTAATACCGGGACAAGTTTGTGTTCCAAGTCCTCCTGGGTATGCAGAACTCCTCCCGCAAAATCCAACTTTATTACCGGATAGGTTTTACTCCAGTCCCAGGTATCATGAATAGTAAGATTTTTAAAAAGAGGCTTATTTCCCTCGAAAATCTCCTTGAAGGTATCTATAAGAAGGCTTTTACCGAAACGACGGGGACGGGAAAGAAAATACCGACCTTTGCTTGTGATCAAAGGATAGATGGTCCCGGTTTTATCCACATAGGTCATTTCATCTTCAATAAGAAACCGTAATGTACTAATACCGATAGGCAGTGATTTCACACAAATCTCCGGAAACAGTGTACATTCGATATGAACAGTAAGTCAAATGGTGAATTGTCCCCTTGCGAAGGTACTTACTCCAGTCACCCTACTAACGCTGCAGTAATAGCTTTACTAAATTCTCCTGGTTTACAAGTCTTAGTTCTTTTCGGTTCTCTAAGAAAGGGTTTAGGTCTTCGGTAATTTTATCCCAGTTAAGCTCTTTGAGTCTCTCAGCAACTAGTTCTCTCCAATTTTTCGTGCTGAAAGCCTTCCCTTCCCAGTCGCCTGTCTGAAGGAGCGCGTTATTCAGTAACGTAAAATTCGGTTCCGGCCAAGTGGAATCCGAAAGGTACCAGAGAAGATCATATAAGTCCCTTCCTTTGTGATAGCTTCGAGAAAGCAAAGCATGAAGTTTTCCGGCGAATAAAGAAGACTTGTCATAGTGGAGAAGATGTAAAAAGACATATTTTCTTATTATCGAGGTTTCGGTATCGGCTCCCGCAGGGGGGTTTGTATCAATATCCACCTTAATAGAAAGTTTTTCATTTTTATGAGGGGAAAGGTGTAACTCCTTCACTAAGCCTTCAAATTTGATGAAAGCGTTTTTAACAGGGGGATTCTCATTAGTGCTGCTTGAGATACTGTAATGTTCTTTTTTAAAACCATCTTCTATCTTTTTTATATGGTAGAGAAAATTGTCTTCCCCTCCTTTCGTACTTAGTGAAAAATCCAGATCCTCGGAAAACCGGGGAAGCCCGTATAAAAACCGTAAAGCCGTACCCCCAAGGAAAGCCCAGTTTTCAAAGGCACCGCTCTCCTGAAGGGATTCGAGAATTCTTGCCTGTAAATACTCTCGGAGTACTAACCGGGCCATAGTAACCCCACCCTGCTTCTCTGTGAGGGACCTTAAATAATCCTTCATAACAAGGTATATAACTCCTCTAGTGCCTCGTATATTTTTGGACGATCGAATCTTTTCACGAAGGAAGCCAAAACATCCTTCTTTATTCCATCGAGATTTTGCAGTCTCAGTTCTTTTAGAAAGTTTTTTTTGTGTCCCCCCGGGGTAAGGTATATAAGATCGAGGATGGCTTTTTCCGGTTGAGCAATAAAAAATTGTTCCCCGGGAATAACAACGTTCTCCGCATATCCCCAGAAAAAATCTTTGCTGATATGACGAAAGCGAAACGCACCTAATGGTGTATCAATTTCTTGAGGCCTGACTGTTGTTATAGATGTAGTTACCGGAACGTATTCGGGAATGAGATCATAATAATGGAGAGCGGAATACAGACTTATATACGAAGGTTTCTTCAGCTTTCCCGCGATATAAAAAGAATCAATCTCAATTTTTCGGTACGGTTCAGCTAAAGTGTAGAGGCCATTGTGAATTTTTATTACCCTGCCGTTTCGGGCCCACCGGTTTAATTGGACTCTACTATTGTCAACATTCCTTCCCGCAGAAAGAAAACGAAGGGTAAAGCATGGTACCTCACCGGCTAGTTTCACCAGTTCCTGAAATTTCATTGCATTATTGTAACATTTTTGTTTCATTGCTGCAATGAAATTATTTTGCCCTTTGAGCCCAACCCCTTTGAGCCAAGCCCTTTATTTTGTCTTTTCCGGTCTTCGCTTCGTTAGAAGCCGGGAGGTTTGACCCCCGTCCACGAATAGGACCTGCCCGGTGATATAATCACTTACATCGGAAGCAGGGAAGAGTACCGCCTCGGCGATATATTCACCCCTAAAAATTTGATATTCCTGAGCTATTTCTATATTATCATACTATATGAGTGATACAGAGATACGATCCGGCCTCCGGGGCAAGGTATACGCTGTTAGAAGCAGCGTGGTGGACGCACGGTTTTCCGATGAGCTCCCTCCCATAAGGAGCCTTCTCTCCACGGAAGACGGGAAGATTTCCATAGAGGTCTTGACCCATTTGGACAGGCACACCGTCCGGGGAATTGCCCTGGACCCTACTCGGGGACTCTCCCGAGGATCAGTCCTGGTGGCCGCAGGCTCCTCCCTCACCGTTCCTCTTTCGGAGAACATAAAAGGAAGAATGTTCAACGTAAAGGGGGAAACCATCGACTTTAAAGGAGAAGTCGAGGCCGATGAGTACCGTCCCATCTACAATTCTCCCCAGCCGCTTAGTAAACAGGTTACCAGCCGGGAGATTTTCGAAACGGGGATTAAGGTAATCGATATCCTCTCTCCCTTAGAGCGGGGAGGCAAAGCTGGTCTTTTCGGCGGCGCCGGTGTTGGAAAAACCGTCCTTATTATGGAGCTCATTAACAACGTGGCCGGGGTCCACGAGGGGGTGAGTATTTTCTGCGGTATCGGTGAGCGGTCCCGGGAGGGGGAGGAACTCTACCGGGAGATGGAGGAGGTGGAGGTACTTAACAACACGGTGATGGTCTTCGGTCAGATGAACGAACAGCCCGGTGCCCGTTTCAGGGTGGGCCACGCCGCGCTCACGATGGCGGAGTACTTTCGGGATGACCGGAGGCAGGACGTCCTCTTTTTGGCGGACAACATTTTCCGCTTCATTCAAGCGGGAGCGGAGGTCTCGGGACTCTTGGGCCGGCTCCCCTCCCGTGTGGGATATCAGCCCACCCTTGCCACCGAACTCGCCGAGCTGGAGGAGCGGATCAGCACCACGGATAACGGGTCCATTACCTCTGTCCAGGCGGTGTATGTCCCCGCCGACGACTTCACCGACCCGGCGGCGGTCCATACCTTCGGCTATCTCTCATCCTCCCTGGTCCTCTCCAGAAAGCGGGCGAGCCAAGGGCTCTACCCCGCAGTGGACCCCCTCCAGTCGAACAGCAAGATGCTCACCCCCCTTATAGTTGGGGAGAGGCACTACCGGATCGCCCGGGAAATACGACGGACCCTCTCGGAGTACGAGGACCTAAAGGACATCATCGCCATGCTGGGGATGGAGGAACTGAGCCCGGAGGACAAAAAAACGGTAAATAGGGCAAGACGGCTGGAACGGTTTCTCACCCAGCCCTTCTTTACCACCGAGCAGTTTACCGGAAACTCCGGAAAGACGGTCTCCTTGGAGGAAGCCCTTACAGGATGCGAAATGATTTTGGAGGACAAGTTTTTCGACTTCAATGAACAGAGTCTCTACATGATAGGGAATGTCCAGGAAGCTCGGAGCAAAGAGGAATCCCGGGGGGATGAAGAATGACCGTCCGTATTCTTACCCCCTCGAAGATCGTCCTGGAACAGAAGGCCGGCAAGGTAACAGCAGAAGGAATGGAAGGCTCCTTTGCCATGCTCCCCGGTCACATCGACTATGCCGCTGCTTTGGTCCCGGGAATCGTAGAAGTTACGGACCAGGACCAAAGGAGAAGCTATTTTGCTGTGGACGAAGGGGTGCTGGTAAAACAGGGGGATGATGTCACTATTTCCACTCCTTACGCCTTCGGAGACGATGATCTTGGAAATCTGGAAGCCCATGTCCGTGAAGAATTTTCAAAGATCGATGAAAAAGAAAGAGAGACGCGGAAAGTCCTTACTCGTTTAGAGACCGATTTCGTACGCCGTCTTATGGAGATTGAATAGAGAATAGGTCCTGTTATGGAAAATAAGGAAAAGAAGAACAGTTTTGAAAAGGCCATAAAAGAGAAGCAACACCGTAAAATGAAGGCCCAAAGGGAGGGAGAGAAGAGCATCTGGTTCGGTCTGGGGATGATGGGACTGGTAGGCTGGTCCGTGGCTATTCCCACCCTCTTAGGTGTAGCCATAGGGTTATGGCTGGACAGAGTAACCGAGGGGACCTACTCCTGGACCCTTATCGGATTGGGGGGCGGGCTGATCGTGGGATGCCTCAATGCCTGGTTCTGGGTCACCAAGGAAAGAAAAGAGATGGAAGAAGAAGAGGAGCAAGAGCATGGTGAATAATGAAATTATTCAGTATCTTTTGGCAGTGTCGGCGGGGATCCTTGTGGGCATTCTCTATTTCGGCGGGCTCTACTATACCCTTCGCCGGGTCACTTCAGGAAAGGGAGGTGCCCTCTTTACCGTTTTCAGTTTTATTGTACGTCTTGCAGTCCTGGGAGCAGCCCTGGTGGGAATCGCTTTGGTTTGGGGATGGCCCCAGCTTTTGGCAGCAGGGGCGGCGGCTATTCTTGTCCGAGTTGTTATGGCCCGGCGGATAAAATCGGGATTGAAGGCCGAAGGGGAAGAACATGGTTAATATCAACGTTACTCCGGACCAAATTATCCTCTTCGAGATCGGTCCCTTTATCTTTAACGCCACCATTGTAAATACCTGGATTGTTATGGCTGTCCTCATCGGCCTTTCTCTGGCGGTGACCGGAAAAATGAGAAAGGACCCCTACATCTCTCCCCTTCAGAATTTCCTTGAAACCCTGGTGGAGGGAATCCGAAGCCAGATAAAAGAGATGATGGGCCGGGACCCGGACCCCTTCCTCCCCTTCTTGGGCACCCTCTTCCTCTACATCTTTCTCTCCAATATTCTCTCCATTGTTCCCTACTTCGAATCTCCCACAGGCTCCATTACCACAACAGCCGCATTGGCGATCATCGTCTTCTTTGCCGTACCCATTTTTGGAATAGCGGAGAAGGGAGTGGTCGGATATTTCAGCCACTACGTGAAGCCCTCGCCGGTGATGCTTCCCTTCAATATTATTAGCGAACTCTCCAGGACACTGGCCCTGGCGGTGAGGCTTTTCGGTAACGTTATGAGCGGAAGCATGATCGTAGGAGTACTCCTTTCCATAGCGCCCCTTTTTATACCGGTTATTATGCAGGCCTTAGGTCTTTTGATCGGGGCCATTCAGGCATATATTTTCGCGACCCTGGCCACCATCTACATCGCCTCGGCGGTACGGGTACAGGACCAGGAGAAGAAAAAGTCGAAAGAGGAATCTAGTAAACATAGAGAATCCACAGAGGAGGAATCACATGGATAGTATAAGCATAATAGGAATGGTCTCCATTATTACAGCGGGAGTGACCATCGCGGTTGGGTCGATAGGACCGGCCATTGGAGAGGGAATGGCGCTCTCCCGTGCCCTAGGCTCCATCGCCCAGCAGCCGGACAAGGCGAACACCATTACCCGGACCCTCTTTATCGGTCTTGCCATGATCGAGTCCACGGCGATCTACTGTTTCGTCATCTCCATTATCCTCATCTTCGTAAATCCCTTTTGGCAGCAGGTCATCGGCGCCGGAGGCTGATAGATGAGTAACACCCTATTTACCTTTATAGCCCAGGTCGTCAATTTTCTCATTTTGGCTGTGGCCCTCTGGCTCTTACTCTTTAAGCGGGTCCGTTCAGCCATGGAGAAAAGGCAGGAGTCCCTTCAGGAGAAGTGGGACCGGGCGGACCAGGAACGTGAGGAATCGGAGAAGGAAGCTGAGGCCTACCGTCAGCAGAAGGAAGAACTGGAAGAAAAGAAGGAGAAAATCCTGGAGGAAGCTAAGAAGGAGGCGGAAGAGGAGGCCCGGGAGAAACGCCGGGAGACCCGGAAGAAGATTGAAGAGGAAGAACAACGTTGGAAGGCAGAGCTTCAAGAGGAGAAGGAAGCCTTCTTTAAGAGGCTTGAGAGGGAGATACGAGAGGGAGTGCTAAAAATATCCGAAAAGGTCATTAAGGACCTAGCCGATGAAGAGCTCCAGGAGAAGAGTATAGACCTCTTCCTGCGTCGTCTCGAAGAGATGCCCCGAGAGAAAAAGGAGGATGTCCTCTCCCAGCCCGGGGATGCCGCCGTTTATACCCCCAGGGCATTGGCCAAAGAAACCCGGGAGACCATCGAAAAGGGCCTTAGAGGCTCCCTGCCCAATATGGAGGAGAGAGAAATCCATTTTGATGAAGATAAATCCCTCGGACTGGGCGTGGAGGTGGATATTAACGGGAAACGCTTGGGCTGGACCAGCCGGAACTACCTGGAGAAACTAAAAGAAAGAATGGAAGCAGCATATGAGTAATTCCGAACTTTCAGATCTTCTTAACAAGACTACCCGAGACCTTCACTCAGCCGTGGAGGAGTATAGTCCCGGAATAGAGACCTACGAAGCGGGAACGGTGATTGCCGTGCACGAAGGAGTTGCCGTGGTAGAGGGAATTCCCAATGTAGGATCGGAGGAATTGATTCGCTTTCCCGGCGGGTCCATGGGGATTGCCTTCAATCTGGACCCGGACACGGTATCGGTGGTCCTTTTGGACCGGAACAGCAGCATCCAGGCGGGAGACCAGGTAAGGCGTACCGAGCGTATTATGGAAGTTCCCGTAGGAAAGGGGCTCCTGGGGAGGGTCATTGATCCCATCGGCCGCCCTTTGGACGGAGGAGGCGAAATTTCCGCTGCTGAAAGCCGTCCGATTGAACGCTCCGCCACTCCGATTATGCGGAGACAGCCGGTGGAGGAGCCCCTGCAGACAGGGATTCAGGCTATCGACGCCTTAATTCCCGTGGGAAAGGGCCAGCGGGAGCTTATTCTCGGGGACAGGCAGACGGGAAAGACAGCCATTGCTCTGGACACCATCATTAATCAGCGGGACAACGATGTTGTCTGTATCTACTGCGCCGTCGGTCAGCGGAACTCCGCCGTTGCGGAGGTGGTGGAGGACCTGAAACGCTACGGCGTAATGGAAAAGAGCGTTGTTGTCTCCGCCACCGGTGACGATCCTCCGGGGATGAACTTCGCCGCCCCCTACACCGCCACCGCCATAGGCGAGTACTTTATGGACGGAGGAGGAGATGCACTGGTCATCTACGATGACTTAACCCGCCACGCCCGGGCCTACCGGGAGCTCTCTCTCCTCCTCCGCCGACCGCCGGCGAGGGAAGCCTACCCTGGAGACATCTTTTACATTCACTCCCGGCTTTTGGAGCGGGCCACCCATCTCTTAGAGGAAGACGGCGGAGGCTCGCTCACCGCCCTCCCCATTATCGAGACACAGAACGAAAACGTTTCCTCCTACATTCCCACGAACCTGATCTCCATTACCGACGGCCAGATCCTCCTCTCCTCCAAGCTCTACCAGCAGGGACAGCTCCCGGCCATCGACATAGGCCGTTCGGTCTCCCGAGTTGGGGGAAAAACCCAGCTCCCCGCCTACCGAAGCGTTGCAGGGGACCTTCGCCTCTCCTACTCCCAGTTCGAGGAGCTGGAAGGCTTTGCCCGTTTCGGGGTAAACCTGGACGAAGCCACCCGGCGCACCCTGGAACGGGGCCGCCGGGTCAGGGAGACCCTTAAGCAGCCCCAGTACGATCCCATGGAAGTGCCCTTCCAAATGGCCATGCTGGTGGGGGTGAACAACGGGGTCTTCGACAGACTCTCCCCGGAAGAAATCGGCCAAATCCGCGGCACTGTGCGGACGACCGTGAAGGAGGAATTAGGGGAAATATCGGAGAAGATCATGAAAGGAGAAAAGCTCGGCCAAAATGAAATAGAGAAGATAGCAGATCTTGTCCGCGGCCTGGTCCAAAATTATAAGAAAGAAAAATCGGAAGAGACGGCGGAAGGAGAAGAGGATGCCCGCTGAATCCATGGCGGACATTGAGCGCCGTCTTTCCGGCACAGAGGACCTTCACACTGTGGTAAAGACCATGAAATCCATGGCGGCGGTGAACATTCACCACTTTCAGCAGGCTGTAGAATCGGTGGAGCGCTACTACTCTACCATTATCAAAGGACTCAAAGTGGTCCTTCGGGACCTGCCGGACCTGCCGGATCTGCCGGAAAGACCCGCGCCATCACCCCCGTCTTCCGCCCCGCCAGTCTCAGGCAACAAAAGTAAGGTTGGCCTCATCTTCTACGGTTCCGAACAGGGAATGGTAGGTCAGTTTAACGAAAAGGTGGTGGAGAAGGGCAGCGAGTTCCTTAAGACGACGCACCTCCGCCAAGGGGAGTACGGGATCCTCGCCATGGGCCAACGGATTTCCGCCTCCCTTTCCGGAAACTATATTCCGGCTGATGAGGTCATCCCCATCTCAGGGAGCCTGGTAGACATCACTCCCATGGTTCGGAGCACCCTCTTTGTTATCGACTCCTGGCGTCAAGAGGAGGGTATTACGGAAATCCGCCTTTTCTACAACAAACCTCGGCAGGGTTCCGCCTACCTTACCGTGGACCTTCCTCTCCTTCCTGTAGATCCGGAGGTCCTCTCCGCCATCCGCTCAGGCGAGTGGGATTCCCCCTCACTTCCCATATACTCCGTCCCCAGGGAAGTCCTTCTCTCCCGGCTGATTCGGGAGTACCTCTTCGTCTTCCTCTACCGCGCCTTCGTGGAGTCTCTGGCATCGGAGAACGCCGCCCGCCTCGCCTCCATGCAGGCGGCGGAAAATAATATCCAAGAGCGCCTAGACGAGCTCCACACCACCCACAACCGCCTCCGCCAGACGGCCATAACCGAGGAGCTCCTGGACATCACCGCCGGCTTCCAAGCCTTAGAGGGCGGGGGAAGGTAACTTCTGTCAAGTCGAAATAAAAAATATTGATTTTGACAGGTTTCTTGAATCAAATTATAATAAACATGAGTAGTGGTATATATAGAGGAGGAAAAATCCATGAGTATTATACTTGTACCAAAACCACTACGGGAAAAACTCGGAGAGGAAGCGTCCACTTCCCTGGTAACTATGCTGAACCAGCGTGATGAAGAAACCAAACAGTCCCTCATTGATATTGCGGAGCAGCGTTTCCAAGCATTCGTTACGGGAGAACTGTCCTTATTCAGAAAAGAGGTGAATGAAAGCATCCAAGGCCTTCGGGGCGAAATAGCAGCAGGAAACCAGTCTCTTCGGGAGGCAATGCTCGCCGGAGACCAGGGACTACGGGAAGCAATGCTCGCCGGAGACCAGGCACTGCGGGAAGCAATGCTTGCTGGAGACCAGGCACTGCGGGAAGAGATGACTGCCATGAATCAGTCACTGCGGGAAGACATGGCCATCATGGATCAGAATCTGCGCAAAGAAATAGCCGCGGGTGATCATGCTTTGAGGGAAGAGATAATTACAATGGACAAGGCTCTGCGAAAGGAGATTGCTGCCTCAGACCACGCTCAGCGAAAAGAAATAGCTGCGGGAGATCAGGCCCTGAGAGAAG
>CAYXSD010000063.1:3945-6163 GCA_964466335.1 uncultured Spirochaetales bacterium | reverse complement strand
ACCACGCTCAGCGAAAAGAAATAGCTGCGGGAGATCAGGCCCTGAGAGAAGAAATAGCTGCAGGGGATCAGGCCCTGAGAGAAGGAATGGCTGCAGGGGATCAGGCCCTAAGAGAAGAAATCTCCGAAGTTAAAGAACAACTAGTCAAAACTGAACAATCAATTCGAACAGACATGGCAAGAAACCATACGAACCTCATCAAATGGATGTTCATCTTCTGGACGAGTGAATTCGCCGCCCTCCTGGGTGTACTCTTTGTATTTTTTCGATAACAGGGAAAATCCTGAAACAGTTAACCCCGGAACAATTCCTTCTTCGGAATTGAGAAAAACTCCTCCAAAGACATTCCCGTCCCTCCGATAATTAGGGGTTTTGCCTTGGGATATGTATCCAGGAAATGCTCTAAGCCTTTGGAATTTCTCATGCGGGAGGACTTTACTTCTATCGCCCAGGTTACAGAAGGAGCATGAAGTACAAAATCAACTTCGTAGTTCCCTTTCCGCCAGTAATAGATTTCGTAGGGCAGTCCCCGAAGCTCATTAAGCAGAGAAGCGCCTACTGCGTTTTCCACCAGCCGCCCCCAATATTCGGTATCCTCCCTGGATTGATCATACCCTTTTAAACCGATGCCGTTAATAAGGGCGTTATTCCAAAGGAGTAGTTTTGGACTGCTTCCCCGCTTGGGACGTTCTCCGATTTTGAAGAGCTCCAATCCGGATAGGAGGTACGCTGAATCGAGAAGCTGAACATAATGTGCCAGAGTGGTTGTATTCCCCGCATCCACCAATTGACCGAGCATTTTGTTATAGGAAAGAATCTGCGCGGGATATGCCGTAGAAAGCATAAAAAGATGTCTTAAAAGAGAGGGTTTTGCTATTGTCTGAAGCTGCAACACATCCTTTGCCAGGACTGTCTCCACCAGAGAATCTCTAATATAACTTTTCCATTGGTGTTCGTCGCTTAAAAAACTTACAGCACCGGGATACCCGCCGTAAAACAACCACTCTTCAAGACTAAGATTGAAGGCAGCCTTCATATCGGGATATGACCAATGACCTATTCGATGAAGGAAAAATCTTCCGGTTAACGATTCTGAAAGCCCCTTTTGCACAAGAAGAGGTGAAGAACCCAAAATAAGTACTTTAAGATTGCAGCCCTTTCTCCGGTCTTCATCCCAGAGAGATTTCACAACCTCTGCCCATCCCTTGACCTTTTGAACTTCATCTATAATTAAAAGCGAGTTTTCACCTCTTGATCTCGCAATCTCCCAATGATGTCGCAGCCATTCGGCGCCCGGGGGCAGGGGATCGTCCGCGGAAGCATAGTGCTGTCTTCCTTCCCATTTCTCCACGATTTTCTCTGCCGCGGTAGATTTCCCCACCTGTCTCGGCCCGGTAATAACCTGAATGAGATTTTTTTTATTTCCCAGAGACTTAAGCACCTCTTGAACTATAGCGAGTTCGTATAGTTTCTGAGTCATGATTATTAACTATACGAAATATTTCGTCGCCTGTCAATATTACTCAATGGCTGAGTATTTTTACTCAATGATTGAGTAATCTGTTATCAATCGTCATGTTACCAGAGGGTATTCTCCCATTCTTCTCCCACTATTTCATCGATGTTTGCCAACTCTTCCTCCGAAAGAGAGGGCGCCTCGCTTGCCTCAGCATTTGAGATAACCTGTTCCGGGGTTCGCGCCCCCGGAATTACCGTGGAAACCGCGGAATTGGCCAAGCAAAACTGAATAGCCGCCTGGACCAGGGAGCGTTTTCCGGGAATTTCCAGGAACCGAAGCTTCTCCGCCCGGTCCACAAGCTCTTCGATTTTTTCCGGGGGATAGGTGAAATGACGGTGGTCGTTTTCGGGGAAGCGGGTCTCTTTTGTGAACTTTCCGCTTAGAAATCCGGAAGCCAGGGGCACCCGGGCGATAACGGCAATGCCGGTCTTCACGCATTGGGGAAACCTCTACTCCTGTATTGCCAAATTCCCTGTATTTCATTCCTGCCTCCTCATCTAAGTATAACTGTACCAAGAATAAGTATACCGCTTCCCGCAGGAACACCGGGCATCGAAGAAGCCCTAGCGTGACAGGATGATAGAAAAAGATTAAGTGGGGGAAAAGATCGGTTGGCGAAAAGTGAAATGGCCCTAAGTTTCCGTCTCTCTATCAATTTTTCTATGGTTTTCCCAGAACTCCCTAGGGGAGAGAAAATCA
>CAYXSD010000063.1:0-3845 GCA_964466335.1 uncultured Spirochaetales bacterium | reverse complement strand
CTCTCTATCAATTTTTCTATGGTTTTCCCAGAACTCCCTAGGGGAGAGAAAATCAACTCCCTTTAATGTTTTCAAAGACTGGATCCCCTTATCTCCGGTTATAAAAATGTCAACACGCGCTGAAACGGCTGCACTGATGATGGGAATATCAGATTTATCCTGGAAAATCACATCAGGATCAACTACTCCATCAACAACAGTACAAACCTGGGTCAAAAATGAAACATTTTCATTAATCAGTTCATGGGGAACATGGAATTTGTCGGACAGAACCTCCTTCAACTCATTAATTACATCTGTGGATATAATAAGAGTATGAAAGTGAAGGAGTTCACGGAAAATATCGGCGCATAATCCTCTTGTGGCTAAGGCGCTGGCAAGCATGTTGGTATCAAGAAACACCTTCATGAAATTTCATTGAAGACATCACCATCGGTGAAATACCCCTGCTCTTCCGCGTAGGGGACAATTCTTTTTCGTAAGGACTCAAACTGCTGTAATTTTAGTTCCTTCCATAAGGCCCGGCGTGCCCACTCACTTCTGGTTGTGCCTTTTTTTTTACACACTTCCGATAATAGTGCCTCCAGCTCTGAATCCAATCTTATAGTTAACGTGGTATTCTTCATGTAACACATTGTAACACACTTCCTTCCTCCTGTCTATGAGAAAGTGATTACTATGAGCCACAGAAGGGGACACTTCTAACGAGTCTTGACACTTGGGCATGTAAGATTGACTTTCCTTCCCGCCTCATTTATCCTATGTGCTCTACGGGTAAATGGAAACTGGGGGTTTCTATGAAAAAAACATTGGGAAAGCGAATTCTAAACAATACATACAGCCTGCCATTGGCGGTCCTCCTTATTATCGTGATTATCGCTCTCGTATCCTTCATTACAAGCAGGGAGTTCGACACGACCCTGGAGTTCAGCGCCCGGGACGCGGTGAGTAAGGATTTTATCTGGAACGCCGAGTTTGTCCTCCAGGACCGCCTTATCCGTGCCTTTTATCAGTCCGACCGGGGGACCAGGACATACACCTTTACCAATCTGGAACCGGGGGAATCGGAACTGGTCTTAAAGGCCCCCTCCTATGAAACGGTCACCTATCCCATCACCTTAAAACGGGGAAAAAATGTGATTGATGAACCGTTGGAGCTCACGGGGTATGAAATTCCCAATCTGGACTACTTTTACGTATTCGAAGAGTATCAGGGCAGGGACCTCCTTATGGAACTCCACCCGGTGGGCACCGACGGAACAGCAGTTACCAACCATCCCTGTGTGAATATTCGCATAGGCGCTGTGGTCTACGAGCAGATCATTGACGGCAAACCGGTAACGAAAGAAACGAAAACCGGTTCACAGCGGGGAAGGGAGCTGTTTATGGGGCTTATTCCCTGGGAATACGATGCCCTGCCGGAGACAATCTTCCGCTATACCGGAAGGCTCAAGGCGCAACGGCTTGCCGATTCCCAGGCGCCCTACTGGGTCATAGACTATCTGATTATTGTTCCCGATTCCAGGAAGATCTCCACCGAGGAAGTGGACACCCTTATTGAGCAGGGCGCCGCTGCCAAAGACATGGAGGAGTTTGCCGCCCTCCTGGATAAAGAGGAGGAACGCCTGGATTATTTTTACTTCACCAACTGGAATGTAGAGAGGCCCCGATGATGATACGAACAGAAAATCTTGTAAAGCAGTACGGCGATTTCACCGCGGTGGACAACATTACCCTGAATATTCCCTCCGGAGAGATTTACGGCTTTCTCGGTCCTAACGGAGCCGGGAAGACCACTACCATAAAGATGCTCTTAGGAATTGTCCCCCCCACTTCAGGAAAGATATACCTCTTCGACGAGGAGTTCGGACCGGAACGCCTCGACCTGCGAAAAAAAATCGGCATGGTACCGGAGAACCATCCGGCGGGAATGTGGTCCTGGATGACCGGTCTGGACTACCTTAGATTCTTTGCCCGTCTCTTCGAAGTAGATAAGAAGGTGGAAGATTCCTCGGCCCGGATCTACTCTCTCTTAGAGCAGGTGGACCTCCTAAAAGCGAAGGACAAGAAGATTACCGAGTACTCCCGGGGCATGCTGCAGAAACTGAGTATTCTTAGGGCCCTCCTCCACGATCCGGACATTCTTTTTCTGGATGAACCCATTTCAGGGCTTGATCCTCTGGGAATCAAACAAATTAGGGACCTCCTCCTTTCGGAGAACCGGGAAGGACGGACTATCTTCATATCATCCCACCTCCTTTCGGAGGTGGAAAAGATCTGCCGACGGGTGGCCATTATTTACAACGGCTCCCTTAAGGTGGAGGACAGCATGGGAAACATTCTTTCAAACCTCTCCACTGAAAGGGAGATACGGATCGAGCTGGAATCAATTCCGGAGAAACTCACCGAAGAGATGAAAAAACTGGAGTTTGTCCTAGACAGTCGGGGAGAGGAGAATACACTCATTGTCACCATTTCCAAGGAGGGCGACTTCAGGAAGGCGATCTCGAGCTTCCTCATTGGTAAGGACCTTGTTCCCCTTAGCATGAACGAAAAAACCATGTCCCTAGAGGAAGCCTTTGTTACTATTACTAAGGAGAGCATCGAGATTCTCTCCGGACCCGGAGCTGCCTCCGGCTCGGAAGGCACAACGGATTCGGAAAAAACAGCAAAGGGAGGCCCGGAATGAACAGCAGGCTCCACTCAACAAAGGTAATCTCCCGGGAGAAGATTTACGAAACCTTTATTACCCCCGGGTACTACATCGTACTTACCCTGGGATTTCTTTTAAGCTACTTCTTAATAAACGGATTTGTGCACTCCATCGATTCCAGCGGTTTTGATTTTACCCTCTCCCCTCTCTACTCGAGTCTGGGGAAGACAATTTCCGGGGCGTTCGGAGACACCATGATGGAAAACCTCTTCACGGAAGGGCCCTTTCTCTTTACCTTTTTCATTTACCTTGTGCCCGTCCTCTTCTTTATTTCCTTCAGTTCGGTATTCAACTTCGGACTGGAAAAAAAAGTGGGGGCTCTGGAACTGGTAAGCTACGGGCCCTCGGACGGGACTTCCTATTTTCTGGCGGTATTTGCTCGGGACATTCTCTTCGCGGTAGTGAGTATTCTGCTCTTTCTTCTGTTCGCTGTGGCTGCCGCCGGGACGAACAACCTGGTCTTAGGCCCTCGTTTCCTTCTGAGCCTTCTTGCCGGGGTCTTTTTCAGTCTGGTGGTCTTTGCCTACGGAATCCTTGCCAATGGAATAACCGATAACGGCGGTTCAGCGGTGATTCTTTTCCTCGGAATTCTGCTTCTCTTCGCCGTACTCTTCTTCGGCTCCCTCTCCTTGGCCGGCGGGTACGTTCAGAGCCTCTTTAACACCTTCTCCTGGGTGCTCCAGTGGTTCTCTCCCTTCTACTACTTGGGTCTCTGTATGAGGGCGGTTGAGACGGGGAATGTCCCTCTCTATCTTTTGGGGGTCCTTATATCCCTGGTCCTCTCCGGGGGGTTACTAGCCGTAAGCCACATCGTTTTTAAAAACCGGGGGGTACGACCATGAAAAGAGGAAGAGGCTTAGTACTTTTTACCGTTCTTGTTACTTTCGGTTTTCTCTCCTCCCTGGGAGCAGATGTCCCGGAGAGAAGAGAAGAGTTTATCTACTCCATTGTGGCATTCCAGGGGGACGAATATACGGGGACCTTTTCCAGGGAAGACTCGGAAAAGATCTACTTTTTAGCGGATCGGGACAATTTTTTAATAGGACAGAATACCTTCGTTTACTTCTGGCCCATAACCGGAGAGTGGCGCACGGATGTGCAGACCTTTCAGCACATGCACGAGGGAACACTG
>CAYXSD010000062.1:11735-17082 GCA_964466335.1 uncultured Spirochaetales bacterium | reverse complement strand
TCAGTTGCCAGATGAGTAAGAAATGTATTGATATGTTTTTCAGATAGTTCTTTAACAGCAAGTCTGTTATGAAAGCTGAAAAATTTTTGCATCCAATGTCGGTAACTCTTTTCTGTTCTCGGGCTTATATGCCTGGTTCGTGAAGCTTCGTGAAAGGAATGATACAAATCTTTCGGTTTGTGTTTATCATCCTCCGAATCAGATTGATAGTTGAACAACTGGGTGTCATAGAGAGAAGATAAAAGCTGTTCACAGTGAAAACGTGTATCGGGAATTATCCACACCTTTTCTTCAGCGGACCATCGTCGCCCCGGTATTCCCCGCATCGCATTTACAACCGCTTCATTGTACGGAACTTTTACAAAAAGAGATTGCTTCCCATTGCCCGTAATTGAAATACGCATTATTGCCGATTCACCCGATTCTTCCCTATTAGATACTCCCACTGTAAAATAGTAAAACAAAGAACAGTGCAATACAAGGTAAAAAAGGGATTTCTCTATTAAATTGAGGCTCTTTCAAAATTGCCATTTTTCAGAGCCTCAATATTGTTCCCCGCTAGGAGAAGAATAAACAGCACGGAGAATTGTTTCTTGGCAGGTTCCAAGAAAAATACTTCAATAAATAACCAACTCCTGACAAACAATTCAATCTGTAAAAAGGAGCTCTCCCTCCCCGTAGACAGCAACAGGGTAATGGGACAGATCAAAGAGATCGCCGTTCCAGCAGGAGAAAGAGGCCCATTTACCCGGTTCCAGGGTTCCAAGAACAGTATCGAGACCGATTATCCCGGCATTAGAGCGGGTAAGCAGTTCAATAGCCTGTTGCCTGTTGTATCCAAGACGAATAAACCATCGCAAGGTCAGATATAGCTGCCTTTGAAGAATAACCGGGTGATCGGACATCAGTCCGAACTTTACCCCTGAATCAATAAGGCAGCGGATGTTTCGCCAGTTTTCATCTCTCAGTTCTACCTTGTAGGCAAAACTGTCCATGGGACCAAATATTACAGGGATATTTCGCTTTGCCAGTTCATGGTATATGTGGGGATCATGGACATTGCAGGAGTGTTCGACGGTTATCCTTATGGCGAACTCATCCACAACTCGAAGGAGCGAGGCAATATCATCTGTTTTATGCACATGCACCCGCAGGACTTCTTTTCCTTCCAGCAGAGTGCGAAATATTTCTTCTTCATAGCTGAAGTCTATTTCAACCTTTTTATCAGCAGGGAGGCGCTCTGTTTTTTCCATCTTCTTTCGTACTGAAGCCAACCGGCCTCTCAGGATGGACAGGGCACCCATTCTAGTAAAAGGCCTTGTCCCTTTCCATTCCCGGGTGGACATAGGATTATAACCAAAAGCCGATTTTATTCCCGCCCGGCAGATAAAGGCACTGCTAGTATCCTTTCCGTAATTACGGATTACTGCTGCTCGGCCCCCGATGATGTTTCCGCTGCCGGGAAGCACACAGGAATAGAGCACTCCCAACTCGATGGAATCTCTAAAGCTGCCATCATCCATTTGCACACTGTCCAGGGCATCTGCATGGGCCAATACAGATTCCATCTGCTCATTTGTCTCCTGTTCAGAAGCTGGTTCTCCGGAACGGATCATTCCTATATGGCTGTGAGGATCAATAAAGGCAGGAGTGATAACGGGATATTTACCGACCTCTTCACCTTTTGAGTTTGTTGAAATCTCTTGTATCCCATGCTCATCGAACACCAGCCAGCACTCTTTCGCCACATCCTTACCTGTATAGATTATGTCAGCAAATATTGATTTTTCCATTGTTTTACCATACAACTGGGTACCGGTCTTGTCAAACTGTTAATCTCTGCAGCGATAAATTGCCCTGCGTGAGGCGTAAGCTCCGGAGGCGAAATATCGAGGAGAAACTAATCGGTGCGATCGCTCGCGGTTTTTCAGTTATGGTAGTGCACTTCGAGCTCTCCGATGTAACGCCACCCTGCTGGGGCCGTCACTTTTACTTTTATCATGTGGCTTGCCCCTTGTGGCAGCTTAAAACCGGAATGTGTGGTAGTTTTAACCGTCTTTATACAATACGCGCGGTCAACCCCTTTTCTCGATATATGCTAAGCGCTTTTTCCATAAACTCCGGTGCGAGAGGTGCGGTTTCCTTTACTCTACTCTCCAATCCCAATGTTTCGTATTTCCCTATGCCGTATGTATGAAAAGGCAGGAGCTCGATATGCTCCAGAGAGGGGAGTCCGCTTAAGAAATCGGCCATGTCCTTTATTTCTTCAAGATCATTATTATATCCCTTAATAACAGCTGTCCTGATTATTATTTTTGTGCGTTCCTTAGTCGGGGCTTGGCCGCCGTGATCTTCGGAGGCCTTATCCGAAACAGCATATGATAGCCGCTGTACATTATCTTTTATGCGCGTGTTGTCCGCTCCGGCGGCACGCCGGTGTTTCTCGGGATTAAAGAATTTTATGTCGTATAAAAAGAGATCTACATAAGGCAGGATCAGCTCGAAGTTTTGGTAGGGCACGTTGCCGGCTGTATCCACCCCGATATGGAGCCCTTCTCTTTTCGCCGCTTTCGCGACCGTACACAAAAAATCTGCGTGCAGGAGCGGCTCCCCGCCGGAAAAGGTAACGCCTCCCCCGGAGGTCTCGAAAAAAGCCTTGTCCTTAAGGAGTTCGGTAAGCAGTTCTTCCGGCGTATACGTTCCGCCGATTATTGTTATGGCTGAAGCCGGACAGTGGTATTCACATTCTCCGCAGGCGGTGCATTTTTTCCTTTCAATGGTGTGTTTCCCCGTATCATCTATGTGATGAACACCGTTCCGGCAGACCCGTACGCAGGTGCCGCAGCCTGTACAGGAGCGGGCTAAGAACTGCAGGGATTTACCGGCTGCTATGCACTCCGGATTGTGGCACCAGTCGCACCGCAGATTGCAGCCTTTTAAAAAGACGGTAGTTCTAATTCCGGGACCGTCATCGAGGGAAAAGCGCTGGATGTGGCTTATAAGCGGTATTTTGTTTTCATCCATTTGATGTACCTGCCGGGTTAGGATTAGCGGATGTTCGGGCACTCGGCTGTCCGTTACATTGCCTGGTACTCGGTCCGTGCAATAATTTCATCCTGGGTTGTTTTATTAAGGGAACGGAAATAGGCGCTGAACCCGGAGACCCGTACTACCAGGTTGTGATATTTTTCCGGTTCTCGCTGCGCCTCAAGGAGTGTTTCTTTAGAAATCACATTGAACTGTAGCTCCATTCCGCCGTTATGAAAGTAGGTATCTATGAGCATCTTCAATGCATCGATATGGGAGGGTTTTTCCAGGAAGGCGGGATTGAACTTCAAATCCAGCACCATCCCGTTGGTCGCGATATCGAGGTCCGTTTTCACCACCGAATTGATAAGCGCCGTGGGGCCGTTTATATCCTTCCCCTGTACGGAAGCCATGGAGTTGGATTCGTAGGTGCCTGCTAAACGTCCGTCCGGAGTGGCAGAGGTCTTCATTCCGGCTTTCGCATGGTCTTCCACCGAATAAAGGCCGGTCATGTAGTATCCGCCCCGGGGGTTTTTTCTGGAGTTTACCACCCTTCCGAAGGCGGCAACCAAATCGGACATGTAAAAATCGACTTCGTCAATATCATTCCCGAATTTCGGACAGTGGTTCCAGAGGATATTCCGCAGATCCTGATGCCCTTCAAAATTGGCATTAAGGGCGCCCCGCAGCTGGGAAAGGGTTACGAGTGTATCATCATAAACGACTTTTTTAATGGCGGCTAAAGAATCGACAGCCGTTGCCAGTCCGCAGGTACTGACTCCGGTATTATTGTACTTACAGGCTCCTCCTGTAACATCCATCCCTTTCTCATAACATCCTATCATAAGGGAGGAAAGGTAAGGCGTAGGGAAACGCCAGGGAATCATGGTTTCGATCAACTCAATGGCCCGTATGGAAAGCGCGGTAAACTGCTCCATCTCACTTTTATACCAGGTGTAAAACTCATTGAAGGTCTCTATGGAATCAAGGTCCTTGTTTTCGAAGAGGGGCGCGTAAAAATCCTGCATCCGCGCGTGACCCCCGTTGAACATCAGCTCAAAAAGCTTCGGCCAGTTAAGATGAACAAGTTCGGTAGGGGTGTATTCGTGGCCGGGAAGGCCGGTCTCCACACAGCCGATAATGGCGTAATTGCGGGCGTCCTCATAGGTCTGTCCGGTACTCTGCTTAGCTCTAATACAGATGGGATCATAAAAAATTCCCGGAAACCCGGTACCGGTTTTTATAAGGGCAACCACCTCATTCCAGAGCCGGTCCGACATGTCGTCTGTGTACCGCAGGTCGATAAGCGGCTGGTCGAACTGCAGCTTCCGGGTGGACTGGAGAATCAGGTAGGTAAGATCGTTCTCCAGGGTTTCATCGTTTTCATGAAGGCCCCCCACGGTAACGGCCTGATATGAATGCAGATTAGCGCTGAGTTTAATCCACAAGGCGTCGAGAATCTCGCTTGCTTCATTGTAGGTAAGAGCACCCGCCTCAATGTCCCGCTTGTAGAAGGGATAGAGATACATATCCATGCGCCCCAGGGATTGGGAGCCCGGAAAATTTTCAACCATCATGATTTCCTGTCCCAACCAGAGGAGCTGTACGGCGTCATAGAAGGTACGCGGAGCTCCTTTGGACAGATGATCGCAGGATTCCGCCATTCGGTCTAGGTTTTTTTTCGTAACGGGGTCGGATGCCTGCTCCGCCATTTCTGCGGCACAGTCGGCGTATCTTCGAATATACTTCAAAGCTGCTTCATTGGTAATGAGCATAGCCTTTGCAAAATCTTTAGCAGTGCCCGTATGTTTTTCCACCGCTTTTCTGCCCATCTCGGCAAGTCCGGTAAATCCGATTTTCAAAAGCCGTTCATACCCGGGAAGGATGTGGCCGGAAAACCAATGTTTATAAAGCCAGGCATCCACTCCTTCGAGGAAGATTCTAAGCTCCCGCGCTTCTTTTGAATCCGGATGGAGATTATGGTATTTCATAACCGCCTCATACTCGCGGTCGGTATCCGGGTCCACGGGAGGCCTGTAAAGGGGGTCAAAATCGTCGGGCATGGAACGGGGCAGGGTAGTCTCGTAGGTATAACGATAGGAAAATCCGGCGAGTATGTCCCGGGGGTCTATATGGATTTTTTTCTCCCGCAGAAAAGCATCCAGCGCCTTAGCGAACTTAAGGGCCTCCAGATCGCCCTCATTTTGGGCAAATACCCGCCGGTACACCTCTTCCTATAGCCGCGGTTTATCGGCAGGACTACAGTATGGTAGTAATGGTAGGGGAATTATACCAAGGGGTCAAGGAAGATAGTTGGAAG
>CAYXSD010000062.1:3509-11635 GCA_964466335.1 uncultured Spirochaetales bacterium | reverse complement strand
TGAACGAGGAGTGTGCCGAGCTTTACCGTACATACTTTTCCTGTTACCCTTTATGCACTTTATGCACGTTATGCAATAGAGGAGATAAGGACATGAAAAAAAACGATATTGGATTTAACGGAGCGTACAAATTAGCGGTGGAGAATGCCAAGCCCTTAGGAAAGGAGACTGTTCCGATTGAGGAGGCGGCGGGACGAATCTTGGCGGAGACTGCAGTGGCCAAAGTGAACTCACCTTCGGTAAATGCCTCCCTAAAAGACGGATACGCCGTTATCTCCGAAGATATTGCAGAAGCTGCTCCCGAGTGTCCTGTGGAGCTCACCGTAATAGACAGTGTTGCCGCCGGAGGGGAGAGTGGAGTTAAGCTTAAAAGAGGGCAGGCGGTGCGTATTTTAAGCGGGGCCCCCTTGCCCGATGGGGCCACGGCGGTCCTGGCTGAGGAGTTCACCCGGGAATTCCAGGAGCAGACTCGGGCAGCTAATAAGGGTCAGATGAAAGGGCGGAGTCATTCCAAGGGAAAGGACCCGTCGGAAACGGTTATAACAGCGACAAACACAGCCGAGCCGGGGCGTAACGTCCAGCCCAAAGGAGAGGATGTGACGCGCGGTGAAGAACTCGCTTCGGCGGGTACTCCAGTTACTCCCCAGATCATCGGATCTCTGGTCGCCGGAGGACTATCGGAGTTTACTGTTTTTCGCAAACCAAGGGTGGGTCTTCTCGCAACGGGAAGCGAGATCCTCCTCCCTGGAAGACCGCCGGTGGAAGGGAAGCTCTACGCCAGCAACATCGCCCTGCAGCAGGCCTGGCTTAACGGGGAAGGAATCGAGACGGAGATACTTATTACCGGTGATACCTGGGATGAGACTGCTTCGGCTATCGAGAAGCTTAACAGTTCCTGCGATGTGGTCATTACCTCCGGCGGCGCCTGGAAGAGCGACCGGGACCTGGTGGTAAAGGTGCTGGAGGCATTGGGGTGGAAGATGTACTTCCACCGGGTACGCATGGGCCCGGGGAAGCCCTTGGGAGCGGGGGAGCTAAAGGGGAAACCAGTCTACATTTTACCCGGGGGACCCGCCAGCAACGAGGCGGCTTTTATTATGGTGGTGTTTCCGGCAGTTCTTAAAATCGCCGGGTATAGGCGGGCCCCCTACCTTAGCCTTAGCGGCCGCTTGGAGCGGGAGGTCCGCGGCCAATCGGATTGGACGCAGTTCATCCAGTGCGAGCTGCCGCAGGTCCATCCGGAAATCATTCTCCGGCCGAAGAAGATGAAGAGCCGATTGGCTGCCATGAGTAAGACCCCGGCGGTGGTCACCATTCCCGAGGGGGTGGAGGCTCTGCCCGCCGGATCGGTAGTGCCTTTTCTCTGCCTTGACCGGGCGTTCATGGGGTGGGAGATCGGGGATTGATAACCGGATTTGAATTGTTCTGATCTGTGGGTTGCTTTTTTGTTCTCTCTCTTCTCTTTCTTCTCATTAACTTGTACCGGCCCGGTAATTTTGGTATTCTTAATAAGGAAGGAATCTTGAGTTGCTATGGAAGAGGAAAATAACATTGAAGCGGTACTGTCAGCTTTAAAAAAACGTCTTTCTAATCTCCTTCAAAACCGCTTAAAACATCTTGTACTCTTCGGTTCTCGGGCCAGGGGCGATTATGATGATAGTTCGGATATCGATGTTGCAGTAATCGTTGCAAAGCTCGACAGAAACTTGAAGATGCGGATTCTCGAAGAAGTAGCCGAGGTGGAACTTGCATACCTTCAGCCCCTCTCAACCCTTGTTTTATCGGAAAAGATGTATCAAAAACTGCTGGACAGGGAACGCCGGATTGCCCTGGATATAAAAAACGAAGGGGTACCTCTATGACAGATAGGAATAAGCATCTAGCCATTACCGAAGAATTGAAACGCTCTTCAGAGACTTACAAGGCGGCGGAGCTTCTTATGCAAAACGATCTTATTGCAGATGCTGTTTCTAAACTGTACTATTATTTATTATATCATATTAGAGCTTTATTATTATCGAAAGGATTGGAACCGAGAAGTCATGAAGGTGTATTGCGTCTTTTTGGTCTTCATTTCGTTAAAACTGGTGTTTTTGATTCCAAATCATCTCATCTTATTTCGAAAATGATGAAGTTAAGGGAAGAGGCGGACTATAATCCCTTTTATACTTTTTCATCCGAGGACTACAAGGATTTCAAGGATGATGTATCGGCTTTGTCCGAAGAGATAAATAAGTACCTTTCCGATAACGGATACATCTGAAAAGAATCCAAAGTATATACTAATTTTTCCTTGCTGATGATTTATTCCCCGATTATCCGACGGTGGTGGTAATATTTGGAAGTGGGACTCAGAGTATTTGGGCGGGATGGATTTAGGGTGAGGTTTACTCTTACTAGCTCTTCATCCTTCGGTGACAACTGATAGCTAAAGGGGGAATAGTGCTGTAAAAACCGTAAAAAAAATCCTTCTCGGTGGAGATACTTATGGTAAAATGAAGGAGAGGAGGCAAGGTGTGAAAAAATGAATTTTTTTGTTATTCATAGCTGTACTGACAGCTATGGGCTTATTGTATTCATCTTGCAGTTCATCTGGCATTACAGAAGCAGATAAGAAAAAAATTGATATTGTCGCGGATAAATGGATCGGCTCGTTGAATGCCGAGGATATAAAGGGTCTACGTTCAACCTATTGGCCGAATGCAGTCCACACAAATATCCAAGCTGATGGATCAAAAGAAGTAAAAAAGGGTGTCGATGAAATTATGGAGGGGCAGCGGAAACTATTTGACAGTACGGATGTTTTTGCACAGTTAGAATTTACGGATCCTGAAAAGGATTATGTAGAAATAACCAAACCGATTCTCCAAGAAGAACAGCTTTAGGGGGAGAAACAAAAACGTGAAATAGTGATTTCCCATAGATTCAGAGTATAAAACATGTTACTCTTATTCCCGGGAGGAGGAAAAGGAGAAAGAGGAGGATGAAGATGGGAAAGCTTTCGAAGGATCTGTACATGCATGAAGCCTTGGAACTGCGGAATACCTACGACCGGGTATTGGGACTGTTTAAGCATATCCTCTCTCCGGCGAAGAGTACCAGGGACTTTTATCCGGTGCGTACCGACAGCAGCACCAATACCGAGTTCGACGATGACTTTAATGTAAAAGTGGCGGAAGAGGATATTAAGAAGCAGGAGACAGGGGAACAAGCGCGAACCCGCCGCGAGGCAGGCTAGCCCGAGCTCCGAACTCGACAATCGGAAGTGGATAGATCACGTTTCCACTCTAAATAATAGTGGTAGTAGGATTTTAACCTACTCCGGTTACTCCTTACGCGTTACGGAGTACGCCTTACAGACTTACGGCTTACTTCTCACCCGCCGGTTCCGCGTCTCCTTTTTTGTATCTCCGCATTACGTTCAACCGTTAAACGAAATGTATATCATTTAGGATAATGATTTGACGAAATGCATGTTTAGAGCTATACTGCTAACATGAATATCGATAGAATCATCGAGTTAGACAAGCGTGCTCTGGAGGATGTCAGTCAATATCAAAAAAAACGCTTCGTCTATGGTTATCTCGCTGCCGGCGGCGGCAGACCCTTCGTTGCCTGTTTCGGCCCTCGGGGTGTGGGTAAAACAGTATTGCTTCGTCAATTACGGGCGGCAGCGGAAAATGGCTTGTATATTTCAGCCGATACATTAGAACCCGGGGATTCTCTTAGAGAAGTTATTGTCTTCTTTATTAACACACAGAAAATCGAAAATGTATTTATTGATGAAATACACTTCGCCAAGGGATATGCGGCGGACCTGAAAGAGTTGTATGACTTTTATTCGGTTAACATTTGGTTTACCAGTTCGGTGGCCCTCTCCCTCTATGCTTCAACATGGGACCTTTCAAGGAGAGTTATTCCTTTCTATCTCTATCCATTTACATTCCGGGAGTACTTTTTTTTTATTTCAGATATTGAGGTTCCTGTACTATCTTTGGAGGATGCATTGATGTGTCCAATATCGCCGGACCATTTTAAAGTACGTATGTATTTCAACAACTTTCTACGGGGAGGACTCTATCCGTTTCTTATGCAGCCGGGGACTTCCATTCAGCAATTCGATATGATAATAAAGAAAATCCTTTCCAATGATATCCCGCAATTTGATCCCCAGTTGACTATGGAAGATCTAACGTTGATTGAAAAAACACTGACTTTTATAGGAAAGTCTCCTATTGACGGTATCAATTACAGTTCTGTTTCCAAAAATATCGGGATTACCAAATACAAAGCGGAAAAATATTTGCGCATATTGGAAAAAACGTTTCTACTTTCTCTGGTTTTTCCAAAAGGAACTAATGTTCGAAAGGAGCCGAAGGTTTTCTTAGGACTTCCAATCAGGTTGCTTTACCGTTCCTTCGAAGACTGCATAGGAGAACTGCGGGAGGATTTTTTTGCTCTGGCAATGGCACAGCATGCTATCGATTTTCATTATGTGAAATCTACGAGAGGATCGAAGACCCCGGATTTTATCCTGAACATGGAAGATCTAAGTGTTGTAGTGGAGGTGGGTGGAAAAGGGAAAGGACGCTCGCAGTTTAAAGGACTGGAATACGATAAAAAAATAATCCTCTATCATCAAACCGGTTCTAAGCGAAAACCCATAGTTCCGGTGCCTGGTGAGCGGGTGCCCCTCCATTGTATTGGATTTAGTTGAAATTACACGAAAAACGTGTTACACCAGCAATATCTCTCTATCTTTTACCTGTGTACTTTTCCGTATGAAAAATCTTTCGGTGCGCCGCATGGTTGTCGGCGCCAAATGAAAAATCTGTTGTTGTAACATTATTTTCTTTTTTATGCAAAACCACTTCTGTACGAGGCTCCAGATGTCTTGTTTAAAAAAAAAGCAAAATTGTATATGCTATAAGCAGGAAAGTTATAGGCATTAATGGATGGAATAAAGAATGAATGTTTTTCAGGAGTTTTCTTCACTAGTCAGTGCTCTCGGAAGAGAAGAAATCCGTTACGCCCTTGTAGGTGGGGTTGCGTTAGCTTTTTACACGGAACCCCGGTTTACCCGGGATATTGATATTTTAGTTTATAGCGGGGATTTTTTAAAAGTAAAAAAGATTATAGAAGATCGCGGTTATTTCGAATCCATATCTCCTTGGAAGTTTCAAAAAATCTCTATTACACTTCACAGGTTTTTCAAAGCCCACGATGATGAGGAGATGCTCATTGATATTCTTGAGGGCAGCGGCAATGAAGTGGAAAGAATCATAGCCTCATCCGTGGTTGCTGAATCCGAAGATGGATCGGTAAATGTGATTCGCAAAGAGGATTTGATAGGGCTTAAACGAATTCGGAACTCTAAGCAGGACCAAGCGGATATAGAGAGGCTTAAAAATGAAGAAGATTGATAAAGTTTTACGGGAATTAAGCAGGCTCTACGATTTTAATAAGAAACTACACAGATATAAAATAAAAGGTGAAAGTGAGAAAACATCACATCAAAAGGAAAAAGACCGGTAATTCATCAACCATATATCGACATTACGTTCAACTGTTAAACAAAATGCATGTTTAGGCTATATGAGGATCGAAGATCCCGAGTTCTATCTGGTTTTGTTGAACTTACACGAAAAACGTGTTACACCATTTTCGTAGAGGCAGGACCTTCATGACCGGTAATATCTTTTCAGAAGATTTGAACCGCGGACAATTCTATTTGGGTACGCCTGTGGAAAATCTTTTTATTTGAGGCTGTTTCTATGCACTTATAATAGAGCACACATTAATTACAGCCGGAGGCGCGGGATCATTGTTACATAACGGACAGGAAGAAAAGCAACAAAAAAAGCAGGCAAAGAAACTCCTCAAGTCCATATTCGGATACAGTTCCTTTAAGGACAATCAGGAAGAGGTAATATCCGCGATTCTTTCCGGTAAAGATGTCTTTACATCCATGCCCACCGGGGGAGGGAAAAGCCTCTGCTATCAAATTCCCGGTCTTATCTTCGAGGGACTTACGGTGGTCATAAGCCCGCTTATTTCCCTCATGAAAGACCAGGTTGATGAAGCGATGTCCAAGGGGATTCCCGCGGCATTTCTGAACAGCACCCTAAAGCGGGAGGAGATAGGGGAGATCTATTCCAGGCTTAACAGGGAAGAGATAAAACTCCTCTATCTATCTCCGGAGCGGCTGGCTGTCGAAGGATATGTTGACAGGCTCCGCGACTTTAAGGTCGCCTTCTTTGCCGTAGACGAAGCCCACTGCCTCTCCGAATGGGGACATGATTTCAGGCCGGATTATCTGTTTCTCTCCAATATACGGAAGATGTTTCCCGGTGTGCCTATAGCCGCGTTTACCGCGACGGCAACACGGAAAGTCCAGGAGGATATCCTCGGTATACTGAAAATGAAGGACCCCTTTATTGTAAGGGCCTCCTTCGACCGAAAGGAGCTGTACTACCAGGTAAGGCGGAAGACAGAGGTGCTCTCCCAGATATCCGCGTTCATAAAGGACCGTCCCGGGGAGTCAGGGATTGTGTATCGGTTCAGCCGGAAGGACGTTGAAAAAACAGCCGCTTACCTTAAAAGCAGAAAAATAAAAGCGCTTCATTATCACGCGGGATTAACCAAGGAGGTGAGGACAAAAACCCAGGAACTCTTTAACAATGATGAGGTGGACGTCATTGTGGCCACCACGGCTTTCGGAATGGGGATAAACAAGAACAATGTTCGTTTCGTTATCCACGGCGATGTCCCAAAAAGCATGGAGGGATACTACCAGGAGACGGGAAGGGCGGGGCGGGACGGCCTGGATTCCAGCTGTATCCTGTTTTTCAGTGCCGGTGATATTGCCAAGCAGCAGTACTTTATTAATCAAATTAGAGACCCCCGGGAACAGGCAAAGTGCAAGAGTAATCTTAACAGCCTCGTCCGGTTTGCTACGGTCAATGTCTGCCGAAGAAAACAGATTCTTGAATATTTCGATGAACCTCATAACGGCAGCTGCCAAAACTGCGATGTCTGTAACGATGTTACCGAGAAAGTCGAAGCAACGGTGGACGCCCAAAAGGTCCTCTCCGCAATGGCCAGGGTCAATGAGAGTTTCGGGATCAACCACATTATCGATATTGTATGGGGAGCGGATACGGAGAAAATCCGAAGCAAGAATCACCATACCCTTAAGACCTTTGGTGTGGGGAAGAATAAAAGTAAAAAATGGTGGCGGGGAATCATAAACGAGTTAATCGGTCAGCAGTGTATTTACCGGGACAGCGAACGATACAATGTCCTTCGCATGAATGATTCAGGCCGGAAGCTCCTCTACGGGAAGGAGTCTTTTTTCATTAGCGAGATGTCGGCCTCCAGGGAGCCTCAGAGGGAATCCGGGGCAGTTCGTCTGGAGCACGGCGGCTTCGGGATAGACCATGAACTGCTTACAACGCTGAAGGAAAAAAGAAAAGAACTGGCCCGGGAGAAGACGGTCCCGCCCTACATCATTTTCTCCGATAAAACCCTATCTGAAATGGCGAGGGTGAAGCCTGAAACCGGGGAAGAGCTTCTTACCGTCTCCGGGGTAGGCGATAAAAAACTTCAGATGTACGGATCTCATTTTCTGCCGGTTATCCGGGAGTATGTGGGGAATGGGGTGTGAAAATAATCGGGGTTATGACGGATAAAATCAACAAGAAAAGATCTTCTCTATCGGCACAGGAAAGAACTTCTGGCCAATCAAGCATAAATTCTATATACTACAATCATGAGCGGTTATTACTCCGACACCCATCCCGATATAGAACGTATCCAGTTTGAGCTGATCCGTGCTATGCCTGCCTGGAAAAAAATCGCCGCGGTGGACGATTTGAACGAAGCCGTCAGAACCCTGACAGTGGCCGGCATCAAACAGGAATATCCCCATGCATGCCCTGAGACTGTAAAACGTCTATTAGCCGACCGGCTTTTAGGCCCGAAGCTGGCCGCAAAGGTGTACGGACCTTATGCAAGGTGATGCAGTTCGGATTACCCTTCTGATTACAGGAATCCTGGAAAAACTCGCTATTCCCTATGCCGTAGGCGGATCTATGTCCAGTTCCGTTCATGGTGTAATGCGGGCT
>CAYXSD010000062.1:0-3409 GCA_964466335.1 uncultured Spirochaetales bacterium | reverse complement strand
TCCCTATGCCGTAGGCGGATCTATGTCCAGTTCCGTTCATGGTGTAATGCGGGCTTTTTGATGCCCTGCAGATTAAAAGAAGCAAAGCTACGAAAATTTCTTCAGAAGATAACTGTACAATTCTCTTCACTAGCCCGGAAGATATTATCCTTTCAAAACTGGAGTGGTACCGTCTTGGAGGCGAAGTATCCGACCGTCAGTGGCGCGACACCCTTGGTGTTTTAAAGCTTCAACGAGGTAAACTTGATGTAAGGTATCTTTCGGAAATGTCTAAAAACCTTGGCGTAGCTGATCTCCTTGAAAAATTACTTAAAACATCCACTTTCAAAATTAACTAATTTTGAAAGAGCCTCAAAGAATAAAGGGATATAATCTCTAACGGGAGGCCTTGTCACCATGGAGGTTCATCAGGCCGAAGCCTTGTGTAAGCCTTGCACAGTACATGACTCGTCCGCCGATATCTCAACGCGCACCGCCCGGATTGAAAGCGCCCTACATCATTTAATACTTTTAAGATAGCGGATGTCTTCTTCGTCGACAGGGCTTTTATCCGATCGCTGTTCTTTGAGGGTAATGAGGTCTTCAATTGATGCTACGCGAAAAGAAATATCCTGTAATTGCATAATCCGGGCATGTTCTTTCAGGCGCGTAATCGGTATTCCAAGTTCGAATAATATATCGACCTGGGAAGAAACGTTGATAGTATCCATTGGAATTGCTTGGTGTTCCGGGGTGTTATACGGAATAATAAAACTAATCGACCCGGATTTTGTTTTTTCCACCCATCGTTCTGCTTCTTCTGAACTGAGTGCGATAAAAACAGTCTTTTCCTGTATGTCGGTGACAAGATAATATGAATGTGAATACATTAGTGAAATGATATTATCCAGATCGAGGGTGCGTGCGGCTATATCAATGTCATGGGTTATTCTTGGGCTGTTATAAAGACGCAGGGCGACTCCGCCGATAACCACAAACTCTATGCCATTTTCCACCAGAAGTTTAAGAAGTTCTCTGTGCGTCATATTCCCGCTTTCTTTTAAAAGAGGTGTAAAGGTATTTGTGTCCGTATTCGGGGTGCAGTTCTAAAATATTTCGGGATGCGTTTTCGAGGGAGTCCAGTTTTTGTTCCGGGCTTTGATGTGACAAGATTCTTTGGTTTACCTCTTTATCCATGGCAAAATGTTTCGATACCATAGGAGTATTCTACTCCTTTTCCCTTCTTTCGTCAAAACATAGAAAAAGACATATGCAGATGAAGGGAGCAGCAGATATGACAGTCCTCTTATTCCGGTCTGAAGGCTTTAATTATTACAAAGGATCCCTGCCCGTATCCGTTTATTACAAGATCCGGCTGCTTGTCCGGAAGACGGGTCTGTTTTAGGTATCATCCAGCCTCCTATGCGGGATCAATATTCTCTTCGCTGTTTGTTTCGTTGAAATATTCGATTGCCCTGCCGAGTTCGGCAATACAGATCTTCCCGTAGTTCTTTTCAAGGATGATGATATTGTCCTGACGCAGTAGATTGTCCCGTTTCAGCAGGATGGGAAAGATGCTGTGGGTGGAGACAATAAGCTGGTACTTTTTAGAAAGCTTGGCGAACAGATCTCTCCAGAGGATCGATTGGCCGGCGAACCCGATATGATTATCCACCTCATCGAGAAGGAGGGTCGGGCGCTGGTCTCTGCGAAGTTTGTAGGTGATAAAACGGTCCTCAATATAATCTACAAGCTCGTTTACCAGGCCGATCCGTTTCTCGCCGGTGGAACGAAGATGGGCGTGGGCGTCCAGGTAATCCTCGTTTATAAAGGATTCTTCTGAATCGTGGTAGCAGTTCTGGTAGAATACTGGCTGGTTGTCCCGTTCCACTACTGCCTCGTAGGGCAAGGTTTGGGAATCCTTACCATCATTCCAGCCTCCTTCTCCGCAGCCGCTCGCCGCGGCCAAGGTCTTCAGAATGGTCGTTTTCCCCGAACCGTTCGGCCCGAAGAGCACATTGATGCGGTCGTTGAAAGTAATTCTCTCTCTGCCGATTCCCTTAAGCCGGGTGGGATAGCCGGAGTTGAACATAACTGATGTAATCATTGCTGTGCTATTCTAAATACTATTGGAGTATATGAATAGAGGTGTTGCCAAGACAAAATCTCATTTTATGATAATTTTTAAAGAGCCGCAGAGGAATAGGGAATTCTTATCCATGCATACCCTATTACAATTCTATTGGTGAATACTCCATGCCGAAGGCATCAGCTACTGCCTTGTAGGTCAACTTTCCTTCGTAGAGGTTTATACCCAGTTTAATGGGCGCATTCTCTTTCGCCGCATTTTCCAGACCCTTGTCGGCTATTTGCAGTCCGTAGTTCAGGGTTGTATTGGTTAATGCAATAGTGGATGTGCGGGCAACTGCACCGGGCATATTAGCAACGCAATAGTGGATTACATCATGTACGGTAAAGGTCGGCTCATCGTGGGTGGTCGGTTTTGTTGTTTCGATACATCCTCCTTGGTCAACAGCAATATCAACAATGACCGAGCCCTTTTTCATCATTTTCAGGTCTTCCTTTTTGACCAAATGCGGGGCTTTTGCACCAGGAATTAATACAGCGCCTATAAGCAGATCGCTTTCTCGTAAGACTTTGTCTATATTTCCCTGATTGCTGTGGAGAGTGGTTATGCGACCACCGAAGATGTCGTCGAGGTACTCTATTCTGTTCATGTTTACATCCAGGACTGTTACCTCGGCGCCTAGCCCTACCGCCATTTTTGCCGCGTTTGTCCCGGCAACTCCTCCTCCAAGAATGGCTACTTTCCCTCTTTCAACACCCGGAACACCTCCTAGAAGCACTCCCCGACCACCGAAGGGGCGCTCGAGGAATTTAGCCCCCTCCTGTACGCTTAGGCGTCCGGCAATCTCACTCATTGGTTTGAGCAGTGGAAGTTGGCCATTCGCTGTTTCGATGGTTTCGTAGGCTACACCTTTTATTTTTCGGTCTCTTAGAGCAAGAGTAAGCTCCTTATCGGCTGCAAGGTGTAGGTAGGTAAAAAGAATTTGGTCCTCCTTAAAAAGACTGAATTCCTCAACCTGGGGTTCTTTTACCTTTATAATCATGTCACAACTATCAAAAACGTCCTCTCTGTGGCCAAGGATTTTAGCACCTGCTGCTTCATATTCGGAGTCTTCAAACCCTGCGTTTAAACCAGCTTCCGTCTCTATAAAAACAGAATGCCCTCTTTCAACATAGGCTTTAACATTTGATGGAGTAAGTCCAATACGGTATTCGTGGCGTTTAATTTCTTTAACAGATCCAACTTTCATGATAGCGTATCTCCTTATTTAGTTTTGCAACACCCTGAGAGCCACTTTCAAAATTAGGTAATTTTGAAAGTGGCTGTTGAGGGTATGTTTTT
>CAYXSD010000061.1:14428-17443 GCA_964466335.1 uncultured Spirochaetales bacterium | reverse complement strand
ACGTATAAGTTTTAAACGTCAGTATATGCACTTGCAATAGTAAGTACTTGCAGCATCCTCAATTTAAGCTCCGAAAAGTTTTCAAGATTAGAATCATTTGATATATAGTTAAAGAGAAAAGTAATGCTTTTTTCTGCTTCTTCCAAATCCTTGGCTTGGATTTGGAAAGCGAGCTTAGATCCAATTTCCCAGGGATATCTTTTCATACCTCGTAGCTCCCCACAGTGGCTTTTATGATTTCTTGCTTTTTCTTATTTTATATTATTGTCTGAATGCATACAAATAAAAATTACACCAAACATTAACCTAAAAACGGTCTGGAGCTTGATTAGAACAGTGATCATAATCAAAGAAACTTGGCGGATACCTCCCTAATTCAATTATAAACTGTCAGCCTTGAATTCGCAAGGAAGTGGTACACAAAAAATTCTCTCTGATTTCATAACCCGGCTTGTGGAGTCTGCGGAGACAGCGAAGGAAGAAGAGATTCTTACTGTTTTTTGGCTTCCCATACCATTCTGCTGCTCCAGACGGTCGAGAATGCTCTGCGGCGGATTGGAGTAGGCTTGATACCGAAAGGAGATAATTTTACAAAACCGGATGTATCGTCGGTTACCCATGGTTAATTCCTGAATCATTTATCATAATTATGATAAAATTATTAAAACGAATTATAGAGGGATGCTAAATGCGTTACATTAGACCGATATCCGACCTGCGGAATAATTTCACGGAGATTTCAAAGATCGTCCATGAAACATCTGAATCGGTTTTTCTAACAAAAAACGGCTATGGTGAAATGGTTGTAATGACTTACGAAGCATATGAACGGCTTAATTTTGAAAACGAGATATACCATAAGTTGAAAGAAGCGGAGATGCAGGCGGCCAAACAAAAAGAGCGATTTTCGCATAAGGAAGTGTTTACCGAATTAAAACAAAATCTTGAGCCAAAAATGAAAGGTATCAAACTCCAGGGCAAACCTTGTACCCGGGACGCGTAGCGGACCATCTAAAAGACCCAAAAGCCGCTAAAGAATTACTAAATGAATTTGATACTTCCATTTCTTCGTTAAAAAAGTTTCCCTACGCACACCCGCTTGACCGCCCAATTAAACCGTTAAAAGAAGAATTCCGAATCCTCCCGGTACAAAATTATGCTGTTTTATATATCGTCCGGTAATCGGAAAAAAAGTCGAAATGTACCGTGTGATATACGCGAGAAGAGATCTGTGACATTTGTTACTATAACAACAACTCCCGCTTTTCATTGACAAAACTTCCATTATCTCTATGCTTATTTATTAAGTAGTCTGGTGACCCTCCACATCACAAAAGGGGTGATGATTGTATGAACAGAAGTCCGATTCTTAACTATCCGAACTTTCTCTGCAGGATTAACACAAGGGCGAGCAAAGAAATCAACCTTATGATAGAAGTAACGGGATTTAACAAAGATAAATCGGAGAAGAAATGGTTTACGGAAAATCGCTGGCTTCCGGCGGTTAACTTCGCGGCCCATCTATACGGATGGGAAGAATGGCATTTTATAGAAATTGCCAACGACATACGGGATATTAAAAACCAAATTACCGCTAAAATACAGGGAATCAGTAATGGATAAATATGACATGATAATGAAAGAAGAGGCTCCTCCATTCCTCCCCAAGGAATACGCAGTACAAGTAAGATGGGCAGTACAATTCTTAAAGAAAGCGGGAGCAAAGGAAGTTTTTTTATTCGGTTCATTAATTACCGGTAAAATCAATAAAAATTCTGATATTGATTTAGGAATTAAAGGGTTGCCGCCGGAACTTTTCTTTAAAATATATGGCGAGCTATCGATTTCCTCCGAAAAACATATTGACCTTGTAGATTTTGATTCAAACTCAGATCTATTTACAATGCTGCAAACGATAGATGAGGTTATCCAAGTTGGATAGGAAAATTAAAGCAAAAATAGAATATGAAATATCAAAATTAACAAAAGATTTGGATAAACTAAAACCGCTTATAAATAAATGCAGAACAACACAGCCCGATTTTATTGAACTCGCTGCACTGGGAACAGTTCTCCATTCTTTTTATACCGGCATAGAAAGTATATTCATTATGATAGAAAAGCATTACAAAAACCAATTTAGAAACGAACCAAATTGGCATAAAAATTTGCTATGGCAAGCGTAAATTCAACAAAGAAATCGAAAAGAAATTATTTCAGTTAGTACAAGAGAAGTGCTGTATGAGTATCTGCAATTCCGACATCTTTTTCGCCATTCCTATGGTTTTGAATTGGACTGGCAAAAAATCAGACACCTTGTCCTTTCATTAGAAAAGAATTTAAAAACAATAGGCAAAGACTTAGACGCTTTTATTAAGAAAGGGGAAACCCATGAATAAAAAAATCGAATCCATAAAACACGGGGAAAAGCGGGCACATATTCCCACTAACGAAGAGGCGGGGTACGAACAGTAAAACCCCAAGGTGTCCAAGGGGATTGGAGCATCCTGGCTTCTCAAGTCGTAGGTGCTGAAAATCTGAAATAGATCGATTAATACTCTTATCTATTATACAATCCCCCTACTCCGGCAAATCCCCCTCTACGATAGGGTATCCCGCTTCCTTCCAGTCTTCCTTGCCCTCGTGGTAGTCGTAGACGTTGGTAAAACCGAAGGAATCGAGCTTTTCCGCCGCGATGTCGCTGGCGGTGCATTCCGCGTCGGCGCAGTACACAACGATTTCATCGTCCTTATTGAATCGTTTCTTCGCCTCCGATCCCACCAGCTTGAAGGGGATGTTTATCGCACCCTTTATGTGTCCCGCCTTGTATGGTCCTTCGGCGAGGACTTCAAGGAGATGAAAATTCTCATCTCTCTTATCCAGTTTGTCTTTCAGTTCTTCCCTGGTAATTGATTTTGCCATATCTTACTCCATTTATAAAGTATACAGCTAAACACTGGCGGAATCAAATTTGCTTAGTATTTCACTTTCCATTACACTACATCCAGGGAGAGA
>CAYXSD010000061.1:7699-14328 GCA_964466335.1 uncultured Spirochaetales bacterium | reverse complement strand
AGATAGAGAAGAATGATAGAACTGATAGCCTTCGACGCCGACGACACCCTCTGGCATAACGAAACGCTCTACGCCGAAGCCCAAACTGTTTTTAAAGACCTCATGGCCCCATATCTACCCGATCTAACCGAAAAGGAAATCGACAAGGTCCTCTTTAAATACGAGATTCAAAATCTCCCTCTCTACGGCTATGGTATTAAAAGCTTTATCCTCTCTATGATAGAAACGGCGCTGCAGGAGAGCAGAGAGACCATTACCGCTGAAGAAATTCATACTATTATTAACGAAGGGAAGAAGATGATCTCTTCTGCGGTGCGACTTCTTCCCGGGGTAAAAGAGGTTCTGAGCATCCTCAGCGCGTCCTATACCCTTATGGTAATTACTAAGGGAGACCTCTTAGACCAGGAACGAAAGCTCGACCAATCAGGGATAGAGGAGTACTTCTCCTACCTGGAAGTGGTAAGTAACAAAACCGAAAAGGTGTATAAAGAGATAGTAGATGCTCGCGGTATAGACCCATCTGCTTTTCTTATGGTGGGAAATTCCCTCAAATCCGATATTCTTCCTGTTTTGGCCCTGAAAGGATACGCCGTCCACGTTCCCTACCATATTACATGGGACCATGAAGTACCAGACGAGCTTCCCCAAGAAACTGAACGGTTTTTCGAACTGGAAAATATTGCGGACTTGCCGGAGCTTGTTACGAGAATACGCGCAGGGAAGGAACATTAGAGAATATCCCCGGAATTCCCCGTATTGATGACATCCCCTTCGGCAAGCCAGCCTCGCCGAGCGGTGAGGACACCGAACTGGAGCAAATCAAAATTTCTCATTTTTTGCCATCCCCCACCAAAATGATTATATTTCAAAAAACATTTTGATAAGAAAAGGAGCGGATACCATGAAATCGAGGGTTACCTTAACAGAAGGAATGAGTTTTAACGGAGAATTAGACGGACATACCATCGTTATTGACGCCGATGAATCTGTAGGGGGAAAGGACCAGGGCCCCCGGCCGAAGGGCCTTGTACTTACCGCTTTAGCGGGGTGCACGGCTATGGACGTTATTTCTATTCTTCGGAAAATGAAAGCCGAACCGGAGGAATTCTGGGTAGAAGCAGACGCAGAAGTCTCCGAGGAACACCCCAAGGTATTCACCAAAATTACGGTAACCTATCACCTCAAGGGCGGTGCAGTAACCCAGGAAAAGGCGGAAAAAGCGGCCAACCTTAGCGAGGAACGCTACTGTGGTGTAAGTGCCATGCTCAGACAAGCCGCGGAAATGGAAATGAAGGTCATTGTAGAGAATTAAGGCTGAGTTATTTCATTTTTCCCGGCGCTCACTCGGGAATAGAACCGACCAGTCGGTTCTGCCCTCTCGTTCGCTTGGGAATAAAATTGATTATTTTCTCTTTCATGCCCTTCCAATGTCCTATTATAATGGTATACTATACCTAATGAGGCGGTTTTGCACCAGGTTCTTTAGCTTTTTTACAATCGGAAATGTATTCTTAAGGTTTCTTGACTTCCCCTCTGTACGGTAATACTTTATGCTAAGTAAACTCTTTTAAGCAGCAATTTTTGCTGTCTGTTGAGACTACAATTTGCTATTCTTGCAATGAACTGTTATATTTGCAGGACAGCCAATTAATATATAGGAATTATTAATGATAGACCCTAACAACAACAACAATAACGATAACAATAACGATAACAATAATCCCTTCGGGAATAATAAGATATTTAAAAACCCCAATATGAAGTTCGGTCTGTTTTTTTTGGCCGCTATCTTCCTTATTCCTCTCATTTTTAACCTCTTTCTTACTGGTACCGGGGCCCAAAAGATCAGTTACACCGAGTTTAGAAGACTCGTTAAAGAGGGACAGGTAAGTGAGGTGGTAGTAAAGGGTGATGAAATACAGGGAACATTGGCATCCGACGGCAGTTCTTCCTCATCTCCCTATTTAAATTCCGGAGAGCAGAACTTTATTACCTATCTCCCCAGCTTTAACGACGATGAGCTTTTACCCCTCCTCGACCAGAACGGGGTGAGGGTGATCACCAAACCGGCGGAAACCTTCTCCCTCTTCGGATTAATTCTTAACTTTTTGCCTATTATTATTTTTATCTGGATTATGATTTCCATGTCCAGGACCATGCGCTCCCAGGGTAAAGGGATTTTTTCTGTAGGGCAAAACCAGGCAAAACTCTACGACAAAACGAAACAACGAACCGGATTTGGCGAGGTAGCCGGACTCGAAGGCGCTAAAGAAGAGGCCTTCGAAATTGTAGACTATCTTAAGAGTCCGAACAGGTACATTGAACTCGGCGCGGAGACCCCGCGGGGTATTCTATTAGTGGGCCCTCCGGGTACAGGAAAGACCCTCATTGCCAAAGCAATTGCCGGTGAAGCGGACGTGCCCTTTTACAGCATGAGCGGTTCGGATTTTATGGAGATGTTCGTTGGAGTGGGGGCCTCCCGGGTACGAAATCTTTTTAAAGACGCTAAGGCCAAGGCACCGAGTATTATCTTTATCGATGAGCTTGACTCTATCGGTCGTCATCGCGGGGCCGGACTTGGGGGAGGACACGATGAGCGGGAACAAACCCTCAACCAGCTTCTCTCGGAACTGGATGGTTTTGAGAAAAACGAGAGCACCATTGTAATAGCGGCCACCAACCGACCGGACATTCTCGATCCTGCACTGCTGAGACCGGGACGATTCGACAGACAGATTACCATCGACCTTCCCTCCATGAAGGACCGCATACAAATTCTAAAGATCCACGCAAAAAATAAACCCTTAGATAATACTGTGGACATGGAGGACATTGCGAAAAAAACCCCGGGATTTAGCGGGGCGGACCTGAGGAACCTCCTGAACGAGGCATCGATCCTGGCGGCCCGGAGAAAATCGAAGACCGTAAGCCATAAAGACATTGAGGAGTCCCGGGACAAGGTACTCATGGGAACGGAGAGGAAAAACCTCACCATTACCGCGGAGGAAAAGAAAATTATAGCCTACCACGAGGCGGGTCACGCGGTTACCGCGGCGGTCCTTCCCAAGACAGACCCGGTCTTCAAAGTGACCGTTATTCCTCGAAACCGGGCCATGGGGGTTACCCAGCAGCTTCCGGAGCATGAGAAGTACGTTTTCGACCAAGAGTACCTTACTCAGAGAGTTGCTGTTCTTTTAGGCGGACGGGCGGCGGAGGAGCTTATTTTCCATTCCAAGTCCAGCGGTGCTGAAAACGACCTAAAAGAGGCCACTCGGCTGGTGCGGAAAATGGTCTCCGACTGGGGCATGAGTAAGACCATCGGCCTCTTGGCAGTGGGAAACAACGATAAAAACGTCTTCTTGGGAGAAGAAATATCCAAACGGCGAGATTTCAGCGAAGCCACAGCAAAAGACATTGACGATGAGATAAAAGGTTTCTTGAATGAGGCCTTCCAACAGGCCGTAACCACCTTGGAAGAGCATAAAGAGGGAATGAACACCATTGCCCAACGCCTTTTAGAGAAGGAAGAAATCTTTGGAGATGAGATTTTGGAAATCTTGGGGCTCCCAAAAAAGGAAGCTCACCCGGAAGAAGAAAAAGAAAATACCGATACACCCCAGGATGATCAACAAAACGACCAAGATAAGAAGTGAGGTTCTTTCAAAATTATTTAATTTTGAAAGTTGCTGAAGTAATTTCATTTTTTCTTATCTCCATCTGTTATGATCTTCATTTTTTTTCACTGCCGGGACTGTCAGCGTATGAGAATTATCGATACTGAAGAGAAACCGATCTATCTCTGGCTCGAAAACATCGAAGACGGGGCCATGGAACAGGCCAAGGACCTGGCAAACCTCCCCTTCTGCTTCCACCACGTGGCAGTTATGCCCGATGCCCACCAGGGATACGGAATGCCCATTGGCGGTGTTTTCGCCGCTGAGGAGAAGGTAATTCCCAACGCGGTGGGGGTGGACATCGGCTGCGGAATGTGCGCGGTAAAGACCTCCCTTACCGCCCCCATAAAAAGAGAGCAGCTCACAAAGGCAACCTCGGAAATCGAGAGGACCATACCCTTCGGCTTCAACCACCACAAAACACCCCAACCCTGGGAGGGTTTCCAAGAAGCACCGGAAATTCCTGTAATCCTGGAGGAGCTTGAAAGCGCCCGGTACCAGCTTGGCAGCCTGGGGGGCGGGAACCACTTTATCGAAATCCAAAAAGACAGTGAAGACCGAATTTGGATTATGATTCACTCCGGATCCAGAAATTTCGGGCTAAAAATTGCCAAAACCTACCATGACAAAGCAAAGAAGTATGTAAAGGATGCAGAACTTCCCCTTCCCTCCAAGGATTTGGCCTGCTTGGAGGCCGACTCCCCGGAAGCGAAGGAGTATCTTACAGCCATGCAGTACGCCCTCGACTTCGCCCGGGCCTCCCGCGGCAGGATGATGGACCAGGTACAGTTCGTCTTCACCGGGACTTTCCCCGACATTACTTTCAAAGAAGTCCTGGATGTCCACCACAACTACGCGGCCCGGGAGCACCACTTTGGGAAAGAGGTATTTGTCCATAGAAAGGGCGCCACCTCCGCAAAGAAGGGTGAGTGGGGCATTATCCCCGGGTCCCAGGGAACGAAGAGTTACATTGTACGGGGCTTAGGAAATCCCGACTCCTTTACCTCCTGCTCCCACGGAGCAGGCCGAAAAATGGGCAGAAAAGCCGCCCGGAAAGCCCTGGACCTAAAAACGGAAATTACACGCCTTGAAAAACAGGGGATCCTCCACAGCATCCGGGCTGCCAAGGACCTGGACGAGGCAGCCGGCGCCTACAAGGACATCCAAGAAGTCATGCTGCAACAGCAAGACCTGGTGGAAATCCTAACCCCTCTCTCCCCCTTGGCAGTAATGAAGGGATAAATCCGCAGCGGCTCTCCCCTAGCATTCTTCGGTCCTGGTCAAAAAATTCATTGTATACCCAACAAAATTCTCAACAAATTAGCGGATTTTGCTGGACAAATCACTTACTTTGTGTTATTGTACTATACATATAGTACATTATGTCTTTAGTACAAAGATGCATTGTGCGGGAAAACATGAGCAGTACAATAGAGGAGTTTGCCGTGGCAGCGAAGAAACAAGATGACCTTCAGTTTTCTATTGACCTTAAAAGCGGCGTTCCCCTCTACAAGCAGATCATTCTGCAAATCGAGATGGCCATTGCGGACAACCGTCTGACCCGGGGCGACCAGCTGCCTACGGTGAGAAGCCTGGCGGTGGACCTTAAGATAAACCCCAATACGGCGGCCAAAGCATACAACCAGCTGGAACTGAGGGGAATCGTTACCACTCAGCAGGGTACGGGTACCTTTATCGCAGACAGGGAGGTAAACATGAGTGATATAGAACGCGAGAGAATACTGGCAGAAATAAGTAGATCGTTTCTCTCAAAGGCGGCATCCTACGGATTCACCATCCAAGAAGTGGTGGAGCATTTGCAAGAAATAGAGAGCAAGGAATAAAAAGGGGGAAAGAATGAATATACTAAAAAAAAGGTTTAGCAGAATAAAAAACCTTCCTGGATTTCGGCTGGATAAGGACTTTGGCTTTAATACTTTCTCTATTTTGTTTCTTATCTTCTCTGTTGGGGCGGCCATGGGAATAGCCCGAGTTCTGGGAGTTGAGCTCGCCGAGGAGGAACTTACCGGCATGGTCTTAGGGCTGGTTACCGGCGGTATTATTGTCTCGCTCCTTCCCTTTTGGAATATACTCCTCTTGGCTGTCGCCTTAGGATGGGGTGCTACCTACTACGTTTCACTGTCCCTTCATCCTCTGATCTATGCCCTTCCCGGAATTGCCCTATTCGTCTCCGCTATGATACAGCTGGTCTACCACTGGGACAGGGCCGTGGTCCTCCGGTTCGGCAAGTTTAACAAGGTAAGAGACTCAGGCCTCTTTCTCCTTCTGCCCTTCGCGGACAGGATTGCCGCGAAAGTGGACACCAGGATCAGAGTTACCGACTTTAGCGCTGAGCGGACCTTAAGCCGGGACAACGTTCCCGTCCATATCGATGCTATCTGTTTTTGGATGATCTGGGACGCCCAGAGAGCAATCTTGGAGGTGGAAAACTTTATAGAGGCGGTGACCCTCTCCGCTCAAACAGCCCTTAGAGACTCCATAGGGAGCCACGATCTGGCCACCCTCCTATCGGAGAGAGAATCAGTGGGAGACAAGATCCAGCAAATCCTGGACAAAAAGACAAATCCTTGGGGAATCACCATCCTCTCCGTTGAGTTTACCGACATCATCATCCCCAAAGAACTGGAGGACACCATGAGCAGAAAAGCCCAGGCGGAACGGGAGAAACAAGCCCGGATAATCCTTGGGGATTCGGAAATTGAAGTAGCTAAGAAGATGAAAGAGGCCAACACCTACTACGAAGAGGACCCGAGGGCCTTTGAACTAAGGGCAATGAACATGGCCTTCGACGGTTTACGGCAGAGCAAGGGTTCAATAATTCTTATGCCCTCATCGGCAATGGAGCGAATGAACTTAGGCTCACCGGCAGGTTTGGCCGCCTTGGAGCGGGTGAGAGAGAAAATGAATCAGCAGGAAGGGGGAAAAGAAGGGGAA
>CAYXSD010000061.1:0-7599 GCA_964466335.1 uncultured Spirochaetales bacterium | reverse complement strand
AACATGACACTCATAAAACATGACACTCATAAACGCAATAGGAGAACAGCAATGATAAACGCGGAAAACGTAGAAAAGGAATACATATCCGGAGACACAAAGGTCCATGCCCTTCGAGGAGTATCCTTGAAGGTGGAGGGAGGAGAGTTCATGTCCATTGCCGGGCCCTCGGGATCGGGAAAAACAACCCTCCTCAATGTAATAGGCTGTATCGATACGGTAGACGCCGGGACAATACAGATCGATGGTGAGAATGTAGTAGGAAAGGAAAAAAGAGAACTCGCCGACATTCGGCGGGAAAAATTAGGCTTTATCTTTCAGTCCTACAACCTCATTCCCGTGCTCACCGCCTTTGAAAACGTCGCCTTCGCCCTTTCCCTCCTCGGTCTAAAGGAGAAAGAGATAGAAGACAGGGTCATGAAGCTCTTGAAAGAGGTGGGCTTAGAGGGTATGGAAGACCGGCGGCCCGCGAAGCTCTCCGGCGGACAGCAGCAGCGGGTGGCCGTGGCAAGGGCGCTAATAAAACAGCCGACCATTGTCCTGGCGGACGAACCCACGGCTAATCTCGATTCTACTACCGGCGAGGCAATCCTTAAGCTTATGGAGGATATGAACAAGAAACACGGTACCACCTTTGTCTTTTCCACCCACGATCCCATGGTAATGGATTTCGCCCATCGTTTAGTCCAGCTCCATGATGGAAAGATCACTTCGGACGAAAGGAGGAACTGATGAAATTCTTAGTTTCCTTGGCCTGGAAGAACCTCTCCAGGTATCACAGGAGGACCATCATTACCGCCCTGGCCCTGGCAGTCGGATTAGGGATCTTTATCTTTGTAGATGCTTGGCTCAAAGGGGCGGAGGAAGAATCGGAACGGAACCTGGTTTGGTACGAGACCGCTTCGGCCAGAATCTTGGATGACGAGTACTGGGAGAACAAGGACAATCTTCCCATCAAATACACCATTAAGGAACCGGAATCGATTATTACTCAACTGGAAAAACGGAATGTCCCTGCCGCGCCGCGCACGGTTTTCCGCGGGGAGATCATCGTCCATCAGGACCCCTACGAAGAGGACGGCTCTATGATGGCGAAAATAATTGGAATTGATCCCGCCAGGGACGAGGAGGTGTTCAATTTCAAAAATACCATTGTCGACGGCCGCTACCTGGAGGAAGACGAAGACGCGGTCCTCCTCGGGGCCTGGTTCGCGGAAGACTTGGGGGCGGAAGTAGGTTACCCGCTCATCATCGTTACCCGCACCAAGGACGGTTACTATCAGACTATCCACGCCAAGGTGGCGGGTATCGTTAACTGTCCAAACCCGGTTATAAACCGCTCCTCCGTCTTCATCCCTTTAAAAACAGCAGACTACTACCTGGACATGCGGGGGGAAGTAACGGAGATAAACCTTCGCTTCAGCGACCGAAACACCGCGGAAAAGAGGGCGGAAACCATAGAAGAGGAGCTCTCCCTTCCGGCCAAGGGTCTCGAGGTCCTCCCCTGGCAAACATTGGGTGCGGATTACGTGGCCCTGGCCTCGGCAAAACAGGGGGGTTCGAGTTTTTTTCTCTTTCTCGTCTTTGTCATTGCCGCGGTGGGAATTACCAACACCATGCTCATGGCGGTATACGAGCGGATGAGAGAATTAGGAATGATGAGGGCCTTAGGAATGAAGGATAATCAAATCCACTTGACCTTTCTCTTTGAGGCGGGCGGAATCGGACTCCTCGGCGCGGCAGGGGGCCTGTTGCTGGGCTCTTCGCTTACCTGGTGGGTGGTTACCTACGGTGTAGATTTCAGCTTCCTGCTTAGGGACATGGACATAGGCTACAGGATAAGCGGAGTCATGTACGGCGCGTGGAACCCTCAGGGAATGGTCCAGGCGGTGATCTTCGGTGTCCTGCTATCCATGGTGGTGGCCTACTTTCCCACCCGGAGGGCCCTAAAAAAACCCATTACCGAATGTCTGCGGTCTCAATAGGAGTACACCATGAAACTAAGAAAAATTGCACTCAGAAATATATTCCGAAACACACGGAGAAGCATTCTCTCCGCCACAGCCATAGCAGTGGCGGCGATGACCATGACCTTCCTCTTCTCCATGCTCAAGGGGATGGAAGACGAGCTGGGCTACAACCTTCAGACCTTCTACACCGGAGAAGTACGGGTACGGAACCCCGAGTATACCGAGTACGAGCAGCTCAATCCCCTCCATTTGAGGGTCATGGAGTATGAAGAAGTTATAAGAATAATTGAAGAAGAAACAGATGCCCCGCTTATATCCCCCAGAGTTTCCTTTCCCGGGGTGGTCTATAGAGAAGAGGACAACTTTCATCTTCTGGGGCTGGGAGTGGATTTTACCAGAGAGAAAGAGTACATGGAACTGGAGGACCTCCTAAAGGAGGGACGCATTCCCGAGATGGGAAAGGATGAAGCCGTTATCGGCACCGGTCTCGCCCGGGACATTGGAGTGGGCGTGGGAGACAAGATCACTATCCTCTCCCAGACAATGCGGAGAGGAAGCAACGCCATTACCTTTACGGTTACCGGATTAGCAGCTTTCCCCGTGGAGGCCCTTACAGAGCAGTATCTCTTAGCTCCCTTGGACAGGGTGCAGTACTTCTTAAGGATGGACGAAGGGGTAACGGAGGTGCTGGTACGCTACCCCGGTCACAACAGGAGCATTGCCCAGGCGGAATCTATTAACCAGGCCCTTGAAAACGCCGGCTTTACGGATATAGAGGCCCGCTCCTGGGAAAACATGCGGACCACCTACAGCTTCGTGAAAATGGCCAGCGCCATATACAACTTCATAGCTATATTCCTCTTCCTCCTGGGGTCTACAGTAATAATTAGCACTACCATGATGGTGGTATACGAAAGGATGCGGGAAATCGGGACTATCGCCGCCTTGGGAATGCGGGGTGGACAAATTGTGAAACTCTTCTTCTTGGAGGCACTCTTTATCTCCATCGCGGGGAGCCTTGCAGGCGTACTCCTTGGAATAGGGATAACCGTTCCTCTTTCCTACATCGGTCTTAACTTTGGGGAAGCAATGCAGGGGGTAAGTATGGAGATTTCGAACATCGTGTATCCCCGACTCAACCTTCCAGCGGCAGTATTCGTTTTCATTGCCTCGGTGGTTGTTGCCTCAGCGGCTTCCTTTGTTCCATCTAGAAAGGCGGCTAAAATCGAACCCATTCATGCATTGAGGGTGGAATAACATCAATCGGCGGGGGGAAGTCCGCCAAAGGAGAAAACCATGACAATTAATACAAAGAGAACATCCATAAAAAGAACGTTACTAAAAAAAATAATATTTGGAATTATTATCATCACCTTTTCCGCGGGCACTGCAGTCGCGGAGACAGCCGAATCTATTGTGAACAAGATGGAAGAAAACCTGGTCCACAAATCCTCTAAATCAGAAGGGGAAATGATTGTAACCGATCGTTTTGGTACCAAACGGACCACTTTTGTCTCCTGGGCAAGAGGAAAAGAGGATATGCTTATAGAATTCACCAGCAAAGAGGAGAGAGGGCAGAAGATTTTAAGGACCAACGACGAGATATACCTCTACTACCCAGACGCGGAAGAACTGATTCGAATCCAGGGTCCCGCCTTACGGGACTCCGTAATGGGTTCGGACATGTCCTATGAAGACATGACGGGAAACAAAGGCATCCTCGATTCCTACCGGGTAACATTAGACGGCTCTGAAAAGGTAGACGGCAGGGACTGCTATACAATTGATTTAGCAGCAAAATCGAGGGATGTCCCCTACCACAAGCAGACCATGTGGGTGGATAAGGAGGAATACATCTATAGAAAAATCCATCAGTTTTCCCGTTCCGGCGATTTACTAAAAGAACTTATTATTGAGGAGACCCTAAAAGAAGCGGGGAAAACCATACCTTCCCGAATGATCATTCGGGACGTGTTAAAAAAGGATTCTAAAACAGTGTTTATCCTTAAGGATATGAAAATCAACATTTCCATAGACCCGTCAACGTTTTCCCTGGAGGAACTGACATGGTAAGGACGGCAAAAAAGAGGAGTAGATTTGCCCATGGGGCTTTCACTCCTATCTGTCAAAGGTGGTTAGCGCTCCTAACAACGCTGCTTGCTTTAACGGCGGGGGCCGCCTGGGGAGAAAACCGGACCACCGTGGAGATGACCCTTCTCACCTCCCTTTCGAGCATGGAGGGAGGAGAGTGGAGCCTGAGCGGCACCGGAGAGGGAACGGTCTCCTTCGAGTCTAAAGGGAACAAAAACGTAAAGGCCCAACTGAAGCTTTCCGCCCTCGTCGGCGACTCCGCGGTTCTTGACATTACCCGGGCCTATGTAAAAACCAGGTTCCCCGGATTCAGAATGACCTTTGGGAAAGCTCCCCTATCCTGGGGCGAAGGATTTGCCTTTAATGCCGGCGATGTAATTTTTAAAGATTTCAACCCGGCGGCAAACCTAAGGGCCGCCGAAATCAGGGACAACACCGCCTGGTACACCTCGCTGTATATCCCCCTTGGCCTGTTCTCCTTCTTCGAGGGCCTCTTCCTTCCCCCGCCCATCAACATTGGGGCGCTACTGCTTGACCCCGCTGCTGAACCGCCCTCCATCGAAGAGATAGGCGGAGGGGGAAGGGTTTACTTCAAAGTGGGGGGAATAAAAATAGAACCAGGTTATCTCTTTCGCGGGGAAAAGAGCACTCTTGGTACTCACAACCCATACTTGAGTTTTCAGTGGAACCTCCTTGTAGACTGGCACCTCTCCGGGTCTCTTTCCATTCCGGGCAATTCACCTTCAGGAACGGATATCGCGGAGGGATTAGACATAAGCTTCGGACTTTTCCATCTTCAACCCTTGGCAGGGGAGGCTTCTATTAGTTTCCGCTTGGAGGGATTTCTCCAGCCGGGACAGTCCTGGGAGGAAACAGACTCTAATAGTGAAGAGTATGGAATCCTCCTCTACCCGGAGGTCGCCTTTAGCCCTATATCGAGCCTTAGCCTCTCACTACGGTCCGTCTTTTCTCCGGTAGACCTCTCGGCAATAATCATGACCGGGGTGGATTGGAACGTGCACCAGGGGTTTCACATCCTAGCCTACGCGACCCAGCAGATCGGGGAACTTACCGACCGTTTCGGAATAGCCCGGGACGGCGGAATTCAATTCAGTGCCGGATGCCGGTTCATCTATTAAAGGCAAAAATTTCCCAACACCTTGACATCATGTAAAAAAACCGCTGATTTTTGGTATTTTTCTGTTATTTTTTTTAGGTTTTCTGTTGCGGAATTGGGTTTTAGGGTCTATAATAGACCAGAGACCAAAAACGGAGGAATACAAATGGGTATCAACAATTCGGCAATGAAACTAAACGCATTGGACCAAAAATCGATCGAACGGATTCATAACGCGACACTTCGTGTGCTCGACGAAACCGGGGTACAGGTGCTGTCATCCGAAGGAAAGAACATTATGAAAAACGCGGGGTGCAAGGTCCATGACAATGACATTGTTACCATACCTGCTAAACTTGTTGACAAGGCGCTTTCATCGGCCCCGAAATCAATTACACTCTACGACAGGCATGGAAACGAGGAGTGTGTCTTAGAAGGATGGAACAACAACTACGGGACCGGTTCGGACTGCCCCTTCATTTACGACAGGAAAACCGGAAAACGGAGGAACTGCACCTATGACGACATCGCCGACGGAGCGCGGATAATTGATTATCTCGAAAATTTCAACTTCATCATGCCCATAGGCATAATTTCAGACAAACCGACCCACATCGCGGACGTCTGGGAAGTCGAAGCGTGCCTGAGCAATACGGTAAAACCGGTCGTATTTACCGCGCACAACAAGGAAACCTATCGGGCGTCTATTGAACTTGCCTCTATCGTTGTCGGCGGCATGGAAAAACTTAAGCAAAAACCGATTATCGGACTCTACACCGAACCAATATCCCCTCTCCGCCATACGGAAGAAGTAACGGACAAACTCATTGTATCGGCCGAATTCAACATACCGGTTGTGTTCACCCCGTGTCCGCTTATGGGAGCGACCGCACCGGCGACCAAAGCAGGTATAATCGTTCAGAGCAGCGCTGAATGTCTAAGCGGTCTTGTGGTAAATCAGCTCGTAAATCCCGGCGCACCGGTCATTTTCGGCGGGGTAATAAACAGTTTCGATATGGCTACCACCATCGACCCCTACGGATCCCCGGAGTTGAGGCTCCTCTGTGCTGCTATGACCGATATGGCCCACTACTATAACCTCCCCATGTTCGGGACTGCCGGCTGCAGCGACTCGAAGACAATCGACTCGCAAGTCGGATCGGAGAGCGGGATGTCCATTCTTATATCCACCCTAAACGGACAGAACCTGATTCATGACATCGGCTATCTCGATTCGGGGCTCCTTACCTCTTACGATCATTTCGTGCTTGCGAATGAGCTCATCGCCCAGGCAAAATTTATCGCCAAAGGGATAAACATTACCGACGAGACCCTGGCAGTAGAGGAAATCAGTAAAGTTGCCAATAAAACAAACTATATCGAATCAGAGTATACCTATCAGTTTTTCAAAGAGGAGTTCTACTTTCCTAAACTTGCCGAACGAAACAATTTTGTAAACTGGGAGAAGAAGGGAAAGCTCACTCAAGACAACATTATCTCAGAGAAAGTTGATTATATCTTGGATTCATACAAATCGGAACCACTCCCGCAGGGGGCCGTAAAAGATATGAGAAAAGTACTCGAAGATCTCGGTTCAAAAAACAGTGCAAGGGACGGTGCTTAAAGAAGGCTGTGCGTATGATATCGACAAGCAAAGCGTTTTTTTGTATATATATATTCTGATGATGGAAGTGGCAAGCGTCTCCCAAAGCGCCTATGAATACATCAAACGGAAGATTCTCTCCGGAGAGTATAAGCCGGGAGAGAAGCTCGAAGAACGACGAATAGCCGACGAGCTGAACATATCCCGGCCGCCTATGCGGGAGGCATTCCGATCACTCGAGCACAATCATCTTATTCTCAACAAACCTCGTCGGGGCAACTTCGTCACCGAGGCCTCGATAGAACAATTCAAAGACCTCTACGAGGCGCGCCTTCTTGCAGAATCGGGGGCTATCGACATTCTCGAAAAGAAGAACATCCGGGAAATACCGGAGATAGGGCAAACTCTGGTCGAATTACCCGACAAAGTGATATCCACAGATAAACCGCTCGAGGAGCAGTTGCATATTATCTTCAAATTAAACGAGTTTCATACAAAAATCGTCGAGGCGACCCGAAACGGATGGCTTGTTAATTTTTATCATTCCATCACCTTGAGTGTATGCCGGTACACTTTTTTTTACAGGGCGGAGATCAAATACACGGTAAAAGACCATGACGAAATATACCAGGCAATACAGGAGGGGCGGTACGCCGACGCGAAAAAGCTGGTCGAAACCCATGTCGAACAGTATACGAAAAGTCCTTATATTGATTTAATCGAGCAGTATTCGCGGTAGGAAACCACCAAAAGGAGCATCTAAAGCATAGTTCATGCCCGAGGATGGGCATCTTGTAAAAGTAAAAGGAAGAATATGT